>CAZONQ010000071.1:0-12892 GCA_964581125.1 uncultured Ornithinimicrobium sp. | reverse complement strand
GGATGTCGCCCATCATCCGCAGCGAGAACTCGGTGGTGAACAGGCAGGTGTTCTGCCCCTGGTCCTCCTTGAGGATGTCGGCCTGGACCGTGCCGCGCACGTTGGCCAGCGCGTGGGCGCGCAGCTCCTCGGCCTCCGCGCCCGAGGGCTCGCGTCCCTCGCGCTCGCGGAAGGCGTCGAGCTGCTGGTCGATCGCGGTGTTGAGGAAGAACGCGAGGACGGTCGGGGCCGGTCCGTTGATCGTCATCGACACCGAGGTCGTCGGCGAGAGCAGGTCGAAGCCGTCGTAGAGCGCCTTCATGTCGTCCAGCGTCGCGACCGAGACGCCGGAGGTGCCGACCTTGCCGTAGATGTCCGGCCGCAGGTCGGGGTCGCGGCCGTAGAGCGTGACCGAGTCGAAGGCCGTCGACAGACGCGTCGCGGGCTGTCCCTCGGAGAGCAGCTTGAAGCGGCGGTTGGTGCGGAAGGGGTCCCCCTCCCCCGCGAACATCCGCGCCGGGTCCTCGTTGTCCCGCTTGAAGGCGAACACCCCGGCGGTGAACGGGAAGTAGCCGGGCAGGTTCTCCCGCCGCCAGAATCGGACCATGTCGCCGGCGTCGCGGTAGCGCGGCAGCGCCACGCGCGGCACCTTGGTGCCGGCGAGCGACTCCTTGGTCAGCCTCGTGGTGATCTCCCGGTCGCGCACGCGCACCGTGTGCTCGTCCCCGGAGTATGCGGTGACGATCCCGGGCCACCTCTGCTGCAGCTCGGCGACCTCGGTCGGCAGCTCGGCCCGGGCCGCCTCGAGCAGCTCGTCGACGCCGTGGTCGGACCGGCCCGCGGCAGCCAGCTCGTCGTCGACGAGCTCGAGGCGCTGCACGCGGCTGGCGGCGTCGGCGTAGCGCTCGGTGTCCGCGTGGTAGGCGCGCACGGTGTCGGCGATCTCGGACAGGTAGCGCACCCGGGTCGGCGGCACGACCTGGCGGATCATCGAGGAGTGCCGCACGTCGACCTCGGGCAGCGTGCCCTCCGTCACCTCCAGCCCGTGCTCGGCGAGACGGGCCCGCAGGTCCTGGTAGAGCGCGGTCACGCCGTCGTCGTTGAAGGTCGCCGCCGAGGTGCCGTAGACCGGCATGTCCTCGGGCCGCTTGCCGAAGGCCTCGCGGTTGCGGACCATCTGCCGGCCGACGTCGCGCAGCGCGTCCATGGCGCCGCGGCGCTCGAACTTGTTGATCGCGACCACGTCGGCGAAGTCGAGCATGTCGATCTTCTCCAGCTGGCTGGCCGCGCCGAACTCCGGCGTCATGACGTAGAGGGACACGTCGACGAGCGGCACGATGCCCGCGTCGCCCTGGCCGATGCCGGGCGTCTCGACGACGACCAGGTCGAAGCCGGCTGCCTTGAGGATGTCGATCGCGACCGGCACCGCCTCGGGCACCTCGCGCTCGCCGCGGGTGGCCATCGACCGGAAGAACGGCCGGTCGTGGTCGACGGCGGCCGGGTCGCGGCGCTCGGCCTCCTCCTCGGCGGAGGCGCCGGCGAGGATCGAGGGGGCCAGGGCGTTCATCCGGATGCGGTCGCCGAGCAGCGCGCCCCCGCCCTTGCGGCGGGTCGGGTCGATCGCGAGCACCGCGACGTGGAGCCGGTCGCCCTGGTCCACGCGGAAGCGGCGCAGCAGCTCGTCGGTGAGCGAGGACTTGCCCGAGCCGCCGGTGCCGGTGATCCCCAGCACCGGGACGGTGCGCGCGGAGGCGGCCTCGGCATACCTCCTGCGGTCCTCCTCGGGGAGACGACCGGTCTCGGCGCCGGTGATGGCGCGGGCGATGGCGGTGCGGTCGCCCGCGAGCACCGCGTCGACGTCGGCGGCGCCCCTGTCCCACAGGTCGAAGTCGGCCTCGCGGACGACCTCGTTGATCATGCCGGGCAGCCCCAGCCGCTGCCCGTCCTCCGGCGAGAAGATCGTCACCCCCGAGCTGCGCAGCCGCTCGATCTCCTCGGGCACGATGACGCCGCCGCCGCCCCCGACGACCTTGACGTGCCCGGCGCCGTGCGCGGCGAGCTGCTCGACGAGGTACTCGAAGTACTCGACGTGCCCGCCCTGGTAGGAGGAGACCGCGACCGCGTTGGCGTCCTCGTCGACCGCGGCGTCGACGACCTCCTGCACCGACCGGTTGTGGCCCAGGTGGATGACCTCGGCGCCCTGGCTCTGCATGATCCGCCGCATGATGTTGATCGAGGCGTCGTGCCCGTCGAAGAGGCTGGCGGCGCTGACGATGCGGACCGGGTTCGTGGGGGTGTGGGGAGGCTTCCTCTCCGGGGTCGTCGTCGGCTCCGGGGCGGGCCGGGCCTGCTGCTCGGCCTCGGGCTCGGTCTTCTGGGCGGTCATGGGGATCCTTGGGTCACGGGGACGGCTGAGGACAATACTAGGACATCCAACTATCTGGCCCCGGCGGCTGGCGGCTGGACGTGGTCGCCGGCGTCGGCGCGCAGGGCGTCGAGCAGGTCGGTGAGCCGGAGCACCTCCTCCGGCGGCAGGCCGGGCCGCTCGAAGACGGCCCGGTTGAGGCCCTCGGTGGCCTCCTCGACCACGGCGCGGCCCGCGTCGGTGAGCGAGGCGAGGACGACCCGGCGGTCGGCGGTGCTGCGCCCGCGCCGCACGTAGCCCTGGCGCACCAGGCGGTCGACCGCGCTGGTGACGCTCGTCGGGTGCACCTGCAGGAGCGAGCCGAGCCGCGCCATGGCCATCTCGCCAGCCCCGTCGGCCACGAACGCCAGCAGCCGCAGCACCTCGTAGCGCGCGAACGTCAGGTCGAGCGGGCGGAGCACCGCGTCGATCCGCTCCAGGAGGAGCTGGTTGACCCGGACGAGCGAGGTGACCATGGCCATGCCGTCGGCGGCCTCGGCCCAGCCGTGCCGGACCCACTGGTGGTGGGCCTGCCGGATCGGGTCCCGCTCGGTGCTCACGCCCCCAGGCTACGACCCGCGTCCTCCTCCTGCGCGCGGCGCGCGTCCTCCTCCTGCGCGCGGCGCGCGTCGTCCTGCCTCCGGCGGCGCCGCACCTCGGCGTGGGCGAGCGCGGCGGCGACCAGGACGGGCACGACATACCCCGCGACCTCGCGGACGGTCCGCACCCAGGCGGGCAGGTGCCAGTCGGGCCACGGGATCCGCGGGAGCCGGATGTCGGGCCAGGGGATCTGCGGCCAGGGGATGTCCGGCCAGGGGATCCGCGGCAGCGTGATCTGCGGCCACGGGACGGTCGGCCAGGGGATCGCCGGGAGGGCCACCCGGGCGAGCAGCCACAGGAGCAGCAGCGGGAGCGCCACCCGGACCACGGCGGTCAGCACCCGCCGCGCCGCGAACCGCCGGGGGTGCTGCCGGATCCACTCCTCGCGCCGGCGGGCCGCCTCGCTCACCGCGACGAAGTCCGTGCCGCCGACGCCGGCGTGCGCCCGCACCCGGGCCTCGTCCGCCTCGACGCTCCCCCACCACGTCACCCGGCGCGCCGGGCCGACGAAGGTCGGCAGCCGCACGGCGACGGCGCCACGACCGTGGCCGTCGTCGACGAGGACGACGCGCTCGTCCGAGGTGGCGCGCCGCGCGACCTCCTCGCCGTCGACGCTCCAGGTGAGCAGCCGGCGCAGGCCCTGCTCGGCCACGGTCAGCTCGTGGACGTGGCCGCCCTCCTCCAGGCGCCAGCGCTCGGTCTCCCTAGCCATGGCACCTATACTAGAGCACATACTCTATTAATTGCGAGCGCGGGCCGGCCGCCCCGGGCGTCCGGGCGCCGGCCTGGGAGGATCGAGGCATGGCACGCACCGTGGACCCCGAGCGGCACGCCGCCCGGCGGCTGCACATCGTCGACGCGGCCCTGACCTGCTTCGCGGCGGCGGGCTACCACGGCACGACGACGGCCGCGATCTGCCGGGAGGCCCGGATCGGCTCGGGCACGTTCTTCCACTACTTCCCCACCAAGCAGGACGTGCTCCTGGCGATCCTCGCCCTGGGGACGCAGGAGACGGACGAGTGGTTCGCCGCCCAGGAGGGCCGGACCGACGCCCGCCAGGTGCTCGTCGACCACGTCGTGCGCGAGAGCCACCAGCTCGCGGAGCCCCGGCTCGCCGGCTTCGTGCAGGCCGTCGGCTCGGTCCTGGGAGAGGCTGCTGTCGCCGACGCGCTCGAGCGGGACCAGACGTCGGTCCACGCGCACCTCGCCCGCTGGGTGCGGGCCGCGCAGGACTCCGGCGAGGCGCGCACCGACCTGCCCGCCGCACGGGTCGCCGGCTGGCTCGTCCTCCTGCTGGACGGCTACACCGGGCAGATCGCGACCCCGCCGGCCTTCGACGCCGACGAGGAGCGCGCGGTGCTGCTCGAGCAGGTTACCGCGCTCCTCGACGGGCCGGGCCGGTAGGCCAGCGGCCCCGGCGGGGTCGGTAGGTTGCGGCCATGACAGACGGCCGCTCCCTCGCCCTCGACCGGCTGCGCGCCGACGGCGCCAGCGCACCCGCCACCGCGACCTTCGCGCTCCAGCACGACCGGCTCGCCGCCGGCGCCACGGGCCTCATCCACGAGGCGGACGTGGTGCCCGCCGAGCCGGACGTCTTCCTCGCCGACCTCGCCGCGGCGCCCGCCGACGAGGCTGCGCAGCGGGCCGCGCTGGACGCCACGGTGGTCATCACCCTCAACGGCGGCCTGGGCACCTCGATGGGCCTCGCCGGGCCCAAGTCCCTCCTGCCGGTCCGGGAGGGCCTGACCTTCCTCGACGTCACGGTCCGCCAGGTCCTCGCCCTGCGCGAGCGGCTCGGCTCCCGCCTGCCCCTGCTGCTCATGGACAGCTTCGCCACCCGGGACGCGACGCTGGAGCGACTGACCGCATACCCCGACCTCGCGGTGGACGACCTCCCGCTGGACTTCCTGCAGAGCCGGGAGCCCAAGCTGCGCGCCGACGACCTGACGCCCGTGGAGTGGCCGGCCGACCCGCGGCTGGAGTGGTGCCCGCCCGGCCACGGCGACCTCTACCCCTCGCTCCTGGCCAGCGGGCTGCTGGACCGGCTCCTGGCCGAGGGCTACACCCAGGCGTTCGTCTCCAACGTCGACAACCTCGGCGCCGTGCCGGACGCGCGGCTCGCGGCGTGGTTCGCCGCGTCGGGGGCGGGCTATGCGGCCGAGGTGTGCCCGCGCACGGAGATGGACCGCAAGGGCGGGCACCTGGTGCGGCGACGCGCCGACGGGCGCCTCGTGCTGCGCGACACGGCGCAGACCGCCCCTGAGGAGCTGGTCCACTTCATGGACGCCGAGCGGCACCCCTACGTGCACACCAACAACCTCTGGATGGACCTGCGGCGGCTGCGCGACATGCTCGCCGCGCGCGACGGCGTCCTGGAGCTGCCGCTCATCCGCAACGCCAAGACCGTCGACCCGACGGACCCGTCCTCCACGCCGGTCATCCAGATCGAGACCGCGATGGGCGGGGCGGTCGAGCTCTTCGACGACGCGGTGTCGGTCGGGGTGACGCGCGAGCGCTTCGTGCCGGTCAAGACCACCAACGAGCTGCTCCTCCTCCGCTCGGACGTCTACGACGTCGGCGAGCACACCGCATACCTGCTGCAGCGACGCGTCGACGAGGCGCCGGTCGTCACCCTCGCCAAGGAGCACTACGCGATGGTCGACCACCTCGACGCGCGCTTCCCGCACGGGGCGCCGGGGCTGCGCCGCGCGCGGCGCCTGGACGTCGAGGGCGACTGGACCTTCGGCGCCGGCGTCGAGGTGGTCGGCGAGGTGACGCTGCCCGACGAGGGGTCGCCGCGGCAGGTGCCGGACGGGGCGGTGCTCGGCGCCTGAGGCACGCCTGTGCAGGAACGGTGCGGCACATCCGTCGCCGTGACCACCGAGGTGCCGCACCGTCCGTGCACAAGGGTCCTCGCACCGCGCGGCGGTCGGTGATCACCTAGCGTTCGGGGTATGACGCGCACCCTCGCCGACGACCTCGGTCACCCCGTCGACCTGCCCGACGGCCCGGTGCGGCGCGTCGTCTCGCTCGTGCCGTCGCTGACCGAGGCGGTCGCGGCGACCCGGCGGGAGGCGCTCGTGGGCGCGACCGACTGGTGCACGCACCCGGCCGACCTCGACGTCGCCCGCGTGCGCGGCACGAAGAACCCCGACCGTGCCGCCGTCGAGGCGCTCGAGCCCGATCTCGTGCTCGTCGTCCAGGAGGAGAACCGCGAGCTCGACGTGCGGCGGCTGCGGGAGGCCGGCGTCCCGGTGTGGGTCATGGTGATCGAGTCGGTTCCGCAGGCGCTGTCGGCGATGCACCGCCTCTTCGACGAGGTGCTCGCCTGGGGCGTGCCCGGCTGGCTCGCCGAGGTCGAGGAGGTCTGGGGCGCCGGCGTCGAGGCGGACGCCGCAGCCCGGGGCGTGGTGGAGGACGAGGAGGGGGCTGCTCCCCCGGTGCGTGCCACGGTGGCCGTGCCCGTGTGGCGCGACCCCTGGATGGTCGTCGGCTCGCGCAACTTCACCTCCGACCTGCTGCGGCGGGCCGGGCTGGCCAACGTCTTCGAGGGGCACCAGGGGCGCTATCCCCACATGGACGTCGAGGAGATCGACGGCGCGGGCGCCGACCTGGTGCTGCTGCCCGACGAGCCCTACGAGTTCACCGCGGACGACGGGCCCGAGGCGTTCACCCGCACGCCGACGCAGCTGTTCTGCGGGCGGCTCATCACGTGGTACGGCCCCTCGCTCCTCGAGGCGTGGGACCGGCTCGCCGCGGTCCCCGCCAGCCCCTGACCGGGCGCACGCTCTGCACAGCCCCATCCCCCACGACCGAGCGCACGCTCTGCACAGACCCCGCCGTGCAGAACGCGCGTCCGGTCACCCCTCCCCGCGACCGAGCGCACGCTCTGCACGGCGACGCGCAGGGGCTCAGCGCAGGCGGTCGGCGGCCACGGGCTCCTCGACCACGCCGGGCTTGCCGTAGGCGAGGGTCGCCAGCGCGACCGCGCCGAGCAGGACGGCGAAGCCAAGCACGACGTGCACCGTGCGGGCGCCCGCCTCGCCGAGCCCCACCTGGGCCACGAAGAGCACCACCATGCCGGCGGCGTGCATGAAGAGGCCCTTGTTGCCGCCGCGACGCATCCACAGGAAGGCCGCCACGGCCGCGACCACGGAGACGGCGAGAGTGACGAAGCCGATCATCTTGTGGGCCCCCACCCAGCTGCCGCTGAGGATCATGCTGCCCAGGACGGTCTGGACCAGGGCGAGCAGGGCGGTGAGCGCCGCCGAGAGCTGGAGGGTGAGGAGAACTGGACTCTTCGTCATACCTCCCAGTGTCCCAGACCTCCCCGGCGACCCGGTCAGGACAGCCGCACGTTGACCTGCTGGATCTGGGTGAAGCCCTCGAGCATGCCCTCGAGGGAGAACTCGCGGCCCTGGCCGCTGGCCTTCATGCCGCCGTAGGACTGGCCGAGCTGCTGGCCGCCGCCCTGGTTGACCTGGACCCAGCCGGACTCGATCCGGTGCGCCGTGCGCAGCGCCGCGCCGACGTCGCGGGCGAAGACGAACGCCGCGAGGCCGTAGTGCGAGTCGTTGGCCATCGCCACGACGTCGTCCTCGTCGCGCCACCGGATCACCGACAGCACGGGTCCGAAGATCTCCTCCCGCGCGATGCGCCAGTCGTTGGAGACCTGGGTGAGGATCATCGGCGCGTGGTAGAAGCCGGGCTCGCCCACGCGCAGCGCCGGCCGCCCGTCGTAGGCGACCTCGACCCCCTCCTGCGCCAGGCCGTCCTCGATGTAGCCCTGCACCCGCTGCCACTGCCGCTCGTTGATGATGCACCCGATGTCGCTGCCCTCCTCCCGGGGGTCGCCCACCCGCAGCTGCGACACGCGCTCGACGAGGCGGGCGAGGAAGGAGTCGTGGACGTCCTCGTGGAGGAAGAGCCGCGACCCCGACGTGCAGCTCTGCCCCTGGCGGGCGAACCGGGTCGCGAGCAGCACCTGCTCGACGACCTCGTCGGTGTCGGAGTCGGGGAAGACGATGCAGGGCGACTTGCCGCCCAGCTCCAGCGAGACGTGCGCCAGCCGCTCCCCCGCCCGGGCGGCGACGCCGGAGCCCGTGGCGGTCGAGCCGGTGAACGACACCTTGTCGACGCCCTCGTGCACGACGAGCGCCTCGCCCACCTCCGGGCCGTAGCCGGTGACCACGTTGAGCACGCCGTCGGGCAGGTGCCGCTGGCACACCGCGGCCAGCTCGAGGATCGTCAGCGGGGCGTCCTCGGCGGTCTTGAGGACCACCGTGTTGCCGGCCACCAGCGCCGCGGGGAGTTTGAAGGCGGCGATCATGAGCGGGGAGTTCCACGGCAGGATGCCCGCGACCACCCCGAGCGGCAGCCGCCGGGAGTAGGACAGCGTGTCGTCGGGCGTCGGCAGCGTCACGCCCTTGACCTCGCCGGCGAGCCCGGCGAAGTAGCGGAACGCGCCGACGAGCAGCGTGGCCTCCGGCCGGGCCTGGGTGCGGATCGCGTTGCCGGTGTCGAGGGCGGTGAGCCGGGCGAGGTCCTCGACGAGCGGCTCGAGGTCGTCGGCGATCCGCAGCAGCGCCCGCTGCCGCTCGGCGAAGGGCAGCGCCGACCAGCCGGGGTATGCCGTGCGCGCGGCACGCACCGCCCGGTCGGCGTCCTCGGCGCGACCGCGGGGCGTGCGGGCGACCACCTTGAACCGGTCGATCGGCGTGACCACGTCGATCGTCTCCCCCGACGCCGCCGGCACCCACGCGCCGCCGACGAGCATGCCGTAGTCGCGCGGCCGCTCGTCGTCGTAGGTCGGGTAGGGGACGCCCGGGGCGAGGGCGGTCGGGCGGGTCTCGGTGGTCATCGCTGGTGTGCTCCTGTCGGGCGGGCGGGTGCTCAGACGTGGATCGCGGCGGGCAGGCCGTCGGAGAAGGTCTCGGGGTCGTCGGGGAAGGTGCGGGCCTGGCCGGTCTTGACCCGGTGGGCGCTCCAGGCGGCGGCGCAGGCGTCGAGGAGGTCGTCCACGGCGACGCCGACCGGCAGGCTGCCCGGCACGGCGACGCCGGCCGCGGCGAGGGTCTGCCGACGCTCCTCGGCACCCTGCGCGGAGCGCTTGCGCTCGGCGAGCGGCGCGCCCGCCATCGCGGTGAACGACGCCTCGGGGTGGACCTCGACGACGGTGAAGGGCAGGTCCTGGCGCAGCCAGGCGTCGACCTCCAGGATCCGCCCCCGCAGCGCCCACGCCTGCTGGGAGACGCCCGACCCGAGGCGCTCCCGGTTGAGCGCGTTGGCCTCCCCGAAGCTCGCGGCATACACCGCCTCGCGCACGGGGGTGGTGAAGACCGAGGAGGAGCGCGGACCGACGAAGCCACGGGCCTGCACGTCGGCCTCGCGCCGCGTGCCGTCCGGCAGCCCGACCGGGATGTCGACGGCGACGACCGCGAGCGGCCCGGCGGCCTCGACGAGGTCGGCGACGGTCGCGCCGACGAGCACGTGCGGGGTGCCGTGCCCGGAGGGGTCGAGGACGGCGCCGACCCAGCCTGCGCGGCACGCGTCCACCCCCATCACCGGCAGGGCGGCCTCCGGCTCGGCCTGCCGTCCCGGCCGACCGCTGGGTCCGGAGGTCCGTCGGGCCGACCGCTCCGCCGGCCGCCGGGACGGGTCCGGGCTCCCGGCCGTGCGGTCCTTCCTCCCGGTGACCCGTCGCCACCACCGCGTGACAGTCATGGCCCAACTCTAGGCCCGGGCCGCGACAGGCCGCCCCGGGCCACCTCCCCCGTCACCGGGGCGGTCGCTGCCAGACTGCCGGGGTATGCAGCTGCGCACCCGTGCCCTCCTCGTCGCCTCCCTGCTCGCGGCGCTCGTGCACGTGGGGAGCGCGTCGCTGGGGCTGGACGCCCTGGCGACGGTCGCCCAGTGGCTCTACCTCCCGCCGCTGGCGCTGGCCCTGGTGCAGACGACGTGGCTGCGGACGCGGCTGTCCCGGTGGTGGCTGCTCGGGCTGGGTCTGTGCTGGCTGGGCGACGGGCTGGGCTTCCTCGGGGTCGAGGTGCTGCTCGGGCTCTTCCTCCTCGGCCACGTCGCCTACGTCGTGGGGCTGGCACCGACGTGGCGCCGGTCGTGGGTCGTGCGCCCGCCGGGGCTGCTGCAGGTCGCGCTGCTGGCGGGAGGGCTCTGGCTCGTCGTCCCGCTCTCGGCGGGCCTGGCGCCCGCCGTCGTCGCCTACGGGCTGGTGCTCACCGCGACCGCGCTGCTCGCGACGGCGGGCGGGTGGCCCGGCGTGGTCGGCGGCCTGGCCTTCATGGTGAGCGACCTGTCCCTGGCCTGGACCGTCTTCGGCGGGGCGGACCTCGCCGAAGGCTGGCGGGCGCTGGTCGTCATCGGCACCTACGTGCCCGCACAGGTGCTGCTGCTGGTCGCCGTGCTCCGTCTCGGCGAGCGGCCCACGGGTCAGGCCGGGGCGCGCCTCGCCAGCAGGTCGACCGCGTAGCGGTAGCCGTCCACGCCGGCCCCGGCCACGACCGCGAGGGCCACCGGCGAGACGTAGGAGACGTGCCGGAACGGCTCGCGGGCGTTCGGGTTGGTCAGGTGCACCTCGACGACGCTCAGCCGGGTGGCCTTGACCGCGTCGAGGACGGCGACCGAGGTGTGGGTGTAGGCGGCGGCGTTGAGCACGACCCCCACGACGTCGCCGGCCGCGGCCGCCTCGTGCAGCGCGTCGACGAGCCCGCCCTCGTGGTTGGTCTGGACGCACGTGGCCTCCAGCCCGTGCCGCGCCGCCTCCTCGGTGCACAGCTGCTCGACGTCGGCGAGCGTCGCCGAGCCGTAGAGCTCGGGCTCCCGTGTGCCGAGGAGGTTGAGGTTCGGGCCGTTGAGGACCAGGATGCGCCGCGTCATGGGCTCAAGGGTGGCACAGGGGCCGCGTCACGGGCCCGAGGGTGGCACCAGGTCCCGTGGAAGAGCGTCCCGTGGAAGTGCTGCGCTGCGCAGCACTTCCACGGGACGCTCTCTCGCGGGACGCTCTGTCGTCCCCTACAGGTCGCGGGTGGGGTGCGGCTGGCTGAGCCGCTCGGTGTCCTCCCGGACCATGTCGGGGTCCTCGAGGACGCCGTTGTCGACCTCGGGACGGGCGCGCAGGTAGAGGATGCTCGCGATGAGCCCTCCCCACACCACGACCATGGCGACGATCATCATCAGGACGGCGGTGCCGGTCATCGGCTGACCTCCTCGTCGACGTCGGGCCACGCGACGAAGTCCTTGTTGTCGCGGCCCTTCCAGGGTATCGCCGTGAGGACGAGCGCCGCCACGACGACGAACACGATGGTGCCCCAGCCGAAGAGTCCGAGGTACCAGTTCGGGTAGCCCTCGTAGCCCTCGGAGATGAGGCTGATGAGCTTGTCCACCAGCATGACGGTGAGGAAGATCGGGGCGAAGACGCCGATGAGCGTGATCCACACCTTCCCGGTCTTGAAGGTCGATACCGCGTTGAGGTGCCGGCTGAGCACCCCGCCCTTGCGCAGCACCCAGACCACCACGATGGTCATGACGATCGCCGAGGTGATGATGCCGACGTTGTTGGCCCACTGGTCGACGGTGTCGAGCGCGATGAGCCCGGACGTGGTCGAGAAGAGCATGAGCGAGATGGCTCCGCAGACGACCGAGACCGCGACGGCGCTGGCCGTGCGGCCGAGCCCGAACTTCTCCTGCACCGAGGCGGCCACCCCGAGCAGGATCGAGATGATCGAGGTGAACCCGGCCATGATCAGCGAGGCGAAGAAGACCGCGCCGAAGATGTTGCCGCCGGGCATCTGGTTGATCACCGCGGGGAAGGTGACGAAGGACAGGATCGGACCGGTGAGACCCTCCAGCTCGCCGACGGCGATCGCCTGCTGGTGGGCCATGAAGCCCAGCGTGGCGAAGACGCCGATGCCCGCCAGGATCTCGAAGGAGGAGTTGGCGAAGGCGACGACCAGGCCGGAGCTGGTCATGTTGGACTTGCGGCGCTGGTAGGAGGAGTAGGTGATCATGATGCCGAAGGCGATCGACAGCGAGAAGAAGATCTGGCTGTAGGCCGCGATCCACACGTTGAGGTCGCCGAGCGCCGACCAGTCCGGCGTGAAGAGGGCGTTGAGCCCGTCCATCGCGCCCGGCAGCGTGATCGCGCGGATCACCAGGCCGGCGAAGGCGATGAAGAGCAGCGGGATGAAGACCACGTTGACCTTCTGCACGCCGCTGCTCACCTTCAGCGCGATGACGACGAGCACGGCGATCCACACGATCACCAGCGGCATCGCCACGCCCGGGACGATGCTCGTCGAGATCTCGGGGTCGCCCACCTGCAGGTAGTCGCCGACGAAGAAGCCCAGCGTGTCCTCGCCCCAGCTCAGGTTGAAGGAGAAGACGAAGTAGCTCATCGCCCACGCGATCACCGCGGCGTAGTAGACCGCGATGACGAAGGACAGCATGATCTGGAACCAGCCCAGCGCCTCGGTCTTCTTGTTGAGCCGGCGGAACGACAGCGGGGCGGCCGCCCGGTAGCGGTGACCGATCGCGTAGTCGAGGAAGAGGATCGGGATGCCGGCGGTGAGGAGCGCGCAGAGGTAGGGGATGAGGAACGCCCCGCCTCCGCTCTCGTAGGCGACCCCCGGGAATCGCCAGATGTTGCCGAGTCCGAGCGCGGACCCGATGGCCGCGAGGATGAAGCCCGTGGACGAGCTCCAGGTGTCGCGCTGCTCGGGGGCGACCGGGGCGTTGGTGGTGGACGCCACGGCGGGACCTCCTGTCGTGAGTGGACCGATCGTCAGCGACCTTACGCCCCCGCCGCCTTCCGTGGGGTGAAGCGCGCCGCCCACCCTCCCGACCGGGCGCACGCTCTGCACGCCTCCCCCTCCCCACCGGGCGCACGCTCTGCAC
>CAZONQ010000070.1:8897-13127 GCA_964581125.1 uncultured Ornithinimicrobium sp. | reverse complement strand
AGGACAACGACTCCTACACGGACAACTCGACGAACGACTCCAACAACGACAACTCCACCGACAACTCCACCGACAACTCCACGAACGACTCCTACAACGACAACTCGACCGACAACTCGACCGACAACTCGACCGAGTTCGAGGACTCGTTCAACTCCGAGATCGAGGACTCCTTCAACACCGAGATCGAGGACTCCTTCCAGGACAACTCCGAGGTCGAGGACTCCTACAACACGGACAACTCGGTCGAGATCGAGGACTCCTACCAGGACAACTCCGAGATCGAGGACTCCTACAACACGGACAACTCGGTCGAGGACTCCTTCCAGGACAACTCCGAGGTCGAGGACTCCTACAACACGGACAACTCGCTCGAGTTCGAGGTCGAGGTCGAGGACAACACGCTCGTCAACGAGTCGCTCAACGACAACACCGTCGTGGACGAGTCGCTCAACGACAACACGCTGGCGGACGAGTCGATCGTCGTGGAGGACACCCTCAGCGACAACAGCCTCACCGTCGAGGAGCCGGCCACGAGCTGACCCTCGCGCGCTCCGGACCGGTCCGGAGCGCCACGACCCAGCGGTCCCGGCGTGCCACAGCAGCCGCCGGGGCCGCTGCCCTGCGTTGGCGCGGGTGTGCCATCCTGAAGACGGATCCTCCAGGGGGAATGCCGTGACGAAGACCGTCGAGCTGATCGAGCAGTGCGAGACGCTGTGCCGCAGGCACGGTCGGGACGACCTGCTGCGCCGGCTGGCCAGCACCCGTCGCCGGTGGCAGACCAGCGACGTCCGCCTGCTCGTGGTCGGCGAGTTCAAGCAGGGCAAGAGCCAGCTGGTCAACGCCCTGGTCGGTGCGCCGGTGTGCCCGGTGGACGACGACATCGCCACCAGCGTGCCGCTGACGGTCGCGCACGCGGACCGGCCGCGCGCGGCGCTGCTGTGGTCGCTGGACGGTCACCTCGGCGAGGGCGACCTCCACCAGGAGCAGGTCGCCGCCGAGGACCTGACGCGGCGCCTCCGCGACCCTGGCGACCCGCCCGGCGGGGTCGGTCCGGGAGCACGGCTGGTCGCGGCCGAGGCGGGGCTGCCCCGCAAGCTGCTCGCCCAGGGCCTGTGCGTGGTCGACACCCCGGGTGTCGGCGGCCTGGGGTCCGGGCACGGCGCGGCGACGCGCTCGGTGCTCTCCTCGGCCCACGCGGTGCTCCTCGTGACCGACGCCTCCCAGGAGCTGACGGCCCCCGAGCTGGACTTCCTGCGGCAGGCGCTGGGCGCCTGCCCGCAGGTCGCCGTCGCCCTGACCAAGACCGACCTGCACCCCGACTGGCGACGGGTCGCCGAGCTCGACCGGCAGCACCTGCAGGACGCAGGGCTGGACCTGCCGCTCCTGCCCGTCTCCGCCAGGCTGCGCACCGAGGCCGCGCGGCTCGGGGACGCCGCCCTCAACGGGGAGTCCGGCTACCCCGAGCTGGTCCGCCACCTCAGCCGGGCGGTGCTCGCGCGTCGGGACGAGCTGGCCAGGAGCCTGGTGCGCCACGACACCGAGGCCGTCCTCGAGGCCCTGACCTCGAGCCTCCGGTCGGAGCGTCGGGTGCTCGCGAGCCCCGACCGGCTCCCCGCCGTCATGGCCGAGCTCGAGCAGGCCCAGGCCAGGGCGCGGGACCTGAAGGAGCGGTCGGCCAAGTGGCAGCAGACCCTGGCCGACGGGATCACCGACCTCAACTCCGACATCGACCACGACCTGCGCGACCGGATCCGCACCATCCAGGCCGAGGCCGAGGCGGCCATCGACGACGGCGACCCCGGCCGCGCGTGGCCGGACTTCGTGGAGTGGCTGCAGGACCGCACCGCCGGCGCCGTGGCCGACACCTTCACCTGGGCCGAGCAGAACTCTGCCTGGCTGATGGAACGCGTCGCGACCCACTTCGACGAGGACGCCGCCGCCGGGCTGCCACAGATCGCCATGGCCGACACCTCGGGCCTCTCGGACCGGGTCAGGCCGCTCGGCGACCTCGACAGCGGCCGGGTCGGGCTCGGCCAGAAGGCGCTCATCGGCATGAAGGGCTCCTACGGCGGCGTGCTCATGTTCGGCATCCTGACCGGGCTCGCCGGCATGGCGCTGATCAACCCGATCTCGGTGGGGGCCGGCCTCCTGCTCGGCGGCAAGGCCTACCGGGACGACGCCGAGGCCAGGCTCGCCCGACGGCGCGCGGAGGCCAAGAACATGGTGCGTCGCCAGCTCGACGAGGTCGTCTTCCAGGTCTCCAAGGTGCTGCGCGACCGGCTCCGCGAGGTGCAGCGCGTGGTCCGCGACCACTTCTCCCAGGTCGCCGAGGACCTCCTGCGCAGCGTCGGCGAGTCGGTCCAGAGCGCGCAGAACGCCGCCCGGACCGACGCCAGGCAGCGGGACGCACGGATCGCCACCCTCAAGGCGGACATCGCCACCGCGGAGCGGCTGCGGGGGCTGTCCGAGGCGCTGGGCAGGAGCCCGGACCCTCGGCGCGAGCACGCAGGCGGGGCGCGATGACCACCGACGTCGTGCAGGCGACGCGGGGCCTGCTGGTCGAGGCGCTGGAGCGGTTCGGCGACGACGAGGAGCTGGGACCTGCGCTGGAGTCCTGCCGTCGACGTCTCGACGAGCCGCTGAGGGTGGCCCTCGCCGGGCGGGTCAAGGCCGGCAAGTCGACCCTCCTCAACGCCATCGTCGGGGAGGAGCTCGCGCCGACGGACACCGGCGAGTGCACGCGGGTGGTGACGTGGTACCGCTTCGGGGACGTCCCGTCGGTGCGCCTGGTCCCCCGCGAGGGGACGCCCGAGCAGCTGCCCGTGCGCCGTGACCACGGCCGCCTGCTGCTCGGCACCGGCGACCGTGCGGCGCACGAGGTCGCCCGGCTGGAGGTGACGTGGCCGACGCCGGCGCTGCGCGACCTCGTCGTCATCGACACACCGGGCATCGCCTCCCTCTCCAGGGAGGTCAGCGCCCGCGCCACCGAGGTCCTCGCGCCGGAGCGCACGGTCTCCGAGGTGGACGCCGTCGTCTACCTGATGCGGCACCTGCACGCCAGCGACGCCGAGCTGATGGAGGCCTTCGGCGAGGCGTCGGTCGGCAGCACCAGCCCGGTCGGCACCCTCGCGGTGATCTCGCGGGCGGACGAGATCGGGGCGGGGCGGATCGACGCGATGGTGTCGGCGGCGGAGATCGCCGAGCGCTACCGCCGGGACCCCCGTGTCCGCGCCATGGCCCTCGACGTGCTCCCCGTGGCCGGCCTGCTGGCCCAGGGCTCCCGCACGCTCCGCCAGCTCGACTTCGACGCGCTGCGCGAGCTCTCGGGCCTCGCCGGCAGGGAGCGGGAGGCGCTGCTGGTGTCGGCGGACCGGTTCACGTCCGTCGACCACCCCGACCTCACGGTCGCCACCCCGCAGGTGCGCGCCGAGCTCCTCGAGCGGATCGGCATCTACGGCGTCCGGCTCGCGACCGCGCTGGTGCGGGGGCCGGTGCTGGACGCGACACGGCTCGCCCACGAGCTGGCGCGACGCAGCGGGCTGCTGCCGCTGACCGATGCCCTGACCAGCCAGCTGCGGCAGCGCGCCGACCTGCTCAAGACGCGGACCGTGCTCAGGGCGCTCCAGCAGCTGCTGGAGCGCCACCCCCCGGCCGACGGTGGCGGGGACGACCTCCTGGCGCGCGTCCACGCGGTGCGGGCGGACGACCAGGCCCTCACCGAGCTGGACTGGCTGGTCCGGCTCCGGCGCGGCGAGCCGGAGGGCCTCCCGCAGCCGGCCCGGACCGAGGCGGAGCGCCTCCTGGGCCTCCACGGCACGTCGGCGTCCGCGCGGCTGGGGCGGTCCGGTGGCACGTCGTCGGACGCCCGCCGGCGCAGCGCCCACGAGGCGATGGTGCGCTGGAGGCGCACCGCCGCCGACCCCCTCACCGAGCCGGCGCACCTCCCCCTCGTCCGGACGCTGCTGCGGTCCCTCGACCGGGTGCTCACCGAGCTGGAGGGACCGGAGGAGCAGGAACGGCCCGACGCGCAGGACCATCCGGATGCGCAGGACCAGTCCGACGCGCAGGGACGGCCCGATGCGCAGGGACGGCCCGACGCGCAGGGACGGCCCGAGGAGCAGGAACGGGCCGGCGACCCGGACGGGGCCGACGCGAGCACCCGCGCGTGACGCCCCTGCCGGCGCCTGCCGGAACGCCGCGGCGGGCCTGCCTCCGTCAGTCGTGCCG
>CAZONQ010000070.1:0-8797 GCA_964581125.1 uncultured Ornithinimicrobium sp. | reverse complement strand
CCCTGCCGGCGCCTGCCGGAACGCCGCGGCGGGCCTGCCTCCGTCAGTCGTGCCGGTGGTCGCGGACCCACCGCCAGGCGGTCGGCGCCACCCCGAGCAGACCGGAGACCACGGCGAGCACGCCCGAGCCGGCGAGCGCGACCCGACCGGCCAGGCCCATGGCGCCGTGGCCGGGCACGAGCGGCAGGACGGTGTAGGCGACGACCAGCGCGACCGCCGCGGCCGCCGGGAGGCCCAGGAGGCGGGGCAGCATCCGCGGCCGGGACAGCCCGGACGACAGGAGCAGCGCGACGACGACGAGCGCCCCCCAGGCGGCCAGCCCGCCCCAGAAGGCGAGGTCGACGGCCCGCTCGACGGTGGTCGTCGCCGCCTCGGGAGCCCGCTCCTCGACCATCGTGCGGACGTGCTCGCGGTGGCCCCCGAGGTCGAGGAAGGTCAGCCCGACGGCCAGCGCGAGCCCCGCCGCGACGAGCTTCCACGACCCCGAGGCCAGCCGCTGGGAGGCCGGCGGCGGCGGCAGGCTGAGCCGTGGCGGCGGGGCTCCCACGTAGAGCTCGGGCCGGCGTGGCCGGTCCGGTCCGCGGTGCAGCGCACGGTCGGCCCCGGGGCCCTCGTCCCGCCTCGGGCCCGGCCCTTCGGTCCCCTGCTGGGTCTCGTGCCCGGGCGCGGTCTCCTGGCGCCGGGCCCGGTCCTCCCCCCGCCGCTGGTCGTCCGCCGCCCCCGAGCGCTGCGCCATGCCGCCACTGTAACGTCCGCGGGCCCGGCCGCGCAGGCGGGACGGGGGAGGCGGTCCGGCCGGGGCCGCCGCCCCCGGCCAGGGTCAGCCGAGCAGGTCGTCGACGACGGCGTCCGCGGCGGCGTAGGGGTCGAGACGCCCGGACAGGACCTCCTCGGCCATCTCGGCGAGGACCCCGTCGCCGTCCTCGCCCGGCCCGCCCATCCGGCCCCGCAGCTGCCACAGGGCCAGGGCCTCGACCTCGCGGGCCGCCCGGAGGCGCCGCCGCTGCTCGAGCTCGCCCCGCCCCCGCAGCCAGGCCAGGTGCTTGTCGAGGGCCTCGACCACCTCCGCACCGCCCTCCTGGCGGTCCGCGACCGTCATGAGCACGGGCGGACGCCAGTCGTGCGGACCGAGCCGCTCGCCGAGCGAGATCATGTGCCGCAGCTCCCGCGCGGTCGCGGCGGCCCCGTCCCGGTCCGCCTTGTTGACGACGAAGACGTCGCCGATCTCCAGGATCCCGGCCTTGGCCGCCTGCACGGCGTCACCCATCCCGGGGGCCAGCAGGACGATCGTCGTGTCGGCGAGGCCGGCGACCTCCACCTCGCTCTGCCCGACGCCGACGGTCTCGACGAGGACGACGTCGCAGCCGGCGGCGTCCATCACCCGCAGCGCCTGCGGGGTGGCCCGCGCCAGCCCGCCGAGGTGCCCCCGCGAGGCCATCGAGCGGATGAAGACCTCAGGGTCCAGCGCGTGCTCGCCCAGCCGGATCCGGTCGCCGAGCAGCGCGCCGCCCGAGAACGGGCTCGAGGGGTCGACGGCCAGGACGCCGACGCGCAGCCCCCTGCGCCGCAGCTCGCCGACGAGCATCGAGGTGCTCGTCGACTTGCCCACGCCGGGGCTGCCGGTCAGCCCGACGACCTGCGCCCGGCCGGTGTGGGGCGCCAGCGCCGCCATGATCTCGCGCAGCGCGGGATCGGCGTTCTCGACGAGCGTGACGAGGCGCCCGAGCGCGCGCGGGCTGCCGGCCCTGGCCTGCTCGACCAGGGCCGGGACGTCGACCTCGCGCCCGCGGGCCACTCAGGCCTGCTGCGCCGCGGGGACGCGCAGGATGAGGGCGTCGCCCTGGCCGCCGCCGCCGCACAGCGACGCCGCGCCCAGGCCGCCGCCGCGGCGCTGCAGCTCCAGGGCCAGGTGCAGCACGAGACGGGCGCCCGACATGCCGATGGGGTGGCCCATCGCGATCGCGCCCCCGTTGACGTTGACCCGCTCGGGGTCGAGGCCGAGCTCCTTGGTGGAGGCCAGCCCGACGGCCGCGAAGGCCTCGTTGATCTCGACGACGTCGAGGTCCGTCGGCTCGACGCCCTCCTTCTTGCAGGCGGCGAGGATGGCGTTGGCCGGCTGGCTCTGCAGCGACGAGTCGGGTCCGGCGACGATGCCGTGGGCACCGATCTCGGCGATCCACGACAGGCCCAGCTCCTCGGCCCGGGCCCGGCTCATCACCACGACCGCGGCGGCGCCGTCGGAGATCTGCGAGGCGGACCCGGCCGTGATGGTGCCGTCCTTGGAGAAGGCGGGACGCAGCCTGGCGAGCGACTCCACGGTGGTGTCCGGCCGGACACCCTCGTCGGCCCGGAAGGCGACCGGCTCGCCCTTGCGCTGCGGGATGTCGACGGTGACGACCTCGTCGTCGAAGAGGCCGGCGTCCCAGGCCGCGGCGGCGCGCTGGTGGCTGCGGGCGGCGAAGGCGTCCTGCTCCTCGCGGGAGAAGGCCCGGTCGGCGACGTTGGCGTCCTCGGTGAGGTTGCCCATGGCCTGGTCGGTGAAGGCGTCCCACAGCCCGTCGTAGGCCATGTGGTCGCGCACGGTGACGTCGCCGTACTTGTAGCCGCTGCGCGACCTCTCCAGCAGGTGCGGCGCCTGGGACATCGACTCCTGCCCGCCGGCCACGACGACCTCGACCTCGCCGGCGCGGATGAGCTGGTCGGCCAGCGCGATGGCGTCGAGGCCGGAGAGGCAGACCTTGTTGATGGTGAGGGCGGGCACGTCCATCGGGATGCCGCCCTTGACCGCCGCCTGGCGGGCCGGGATCTGTCCCGCGCCCGCGGTGAGGACCTGCCCCATGATGACGTAGTCGACCTGGTCGCCCGTGATGCCGGCCTTCTCCAACGCGCCCTTGATGGCGAAGCCGCCCAGGTCGGCGGCGCTGAAGCCGGACAGCGAGCCGAGGAGCCGGCCCATCGGGGTGCGGGCCCCGGCGACCAGGACGGAGGTGGTGGACTCGGTGCTCATGACGTGCCTCCAGCGGCGGTGGTGGTGGAGTTCGGACCTCCTCCCATCGTAGTGCGGGCGCCGACGCCCTCCGAGCGGGGTGCGCGCCCTCGGGGGCACCCGCCCGGGACTCACCCGCCGTGCACGAGCCCACCGGCGAGCACGGTCGCCGAGACCGACGTCCCGCGCAGGAGGACCGCCTGCTCGCGCGACGTCATACCCGTGGTCCCGAGCGGGTCGGCGTCGAGGAGGGCGACGTCACCGGGCTCCCCCGGCCGCAGGCGGCGTCCGTCCACCGAGGCGGCGAGCGCCTCCCGGGGCGTGAGCGCCTGCTCGGGGTGCCAGCTCTCGGCGTCCTCCGGGCCGCGGTGCACGGCGGCGGCCATCGCGAGCCAGGGGTCGAGCGGCGCGACGGGCGCGTCGGACCCGAGCACGAGCTCGATCCCGTGGTCGAGGAAGCTGCGGAGCGTGAAGGTGCGGTCGGTCCGGTCGGGCCAGCACTGCTCGGTCACGGCACGGTCGTCGAGCAGGTGCGCCGGCTGGACGCTCGCGCGCACCGGCAGCCGCGCCCACCGCGCGAGGTCCGCCGGGTCGACGAGCTGCGCGTGCTCGATCCCGCCCCGCGCGCCGGTGGCCTCGAAGGCGGCCAGGGCCTGGCCGACGGCGGCGTCGCCGATGGCGTGCAGCGCCACCTCCAGCCCGGCCCGCCGGGCCGTCTCCAGCAGCTGGTGGACCTCGGCCGCGTCGTGGTTGGGCGCACCGCGGGGGTGGGTCAGCCGGTCGGCGTCGGCGTAGGGCTCGTGGCACCAGGCCGTGCGGGTGTTGAGCGAGCCGTCGCTGATGATCTTCAGCGGTCCCATCGTCACCAGGCCGCCGGTGCCGCCGACGGGGCCGCCGCTGGGCACGCCGGCGTCGACGACGTGCCCGAGGTGCTCGGGATAGACCCCGACCCGCGCCCGCAGCACCTGCTCGCCGGTCTCGTGGCGGTCCCGCCACAGCTCCCAGGGCCGGCCGAACTCCAGGTCGGTCAGGCCGACCACGCCCCTGGACAGCGCGTCCCGCACGGCGAGGGACACGCCGCGGGCGGTCTGCGCCGCGGAGCCGGGCAGCTCCCCCAGCCGGTCGTAGACCCGGAACCAGTCGGTCTCGGCGACGACGCCCGTCGTGCCCGGCGCGCCGAGGAGGCGGAGGGCGGCGGTGCTGAGCCAGCCGTGGTGGCAGTCGGCGCTGATGAGCACCACCGGCAGGTCGCCGACGACCGCGTCGAGCGCGGCGACGGTCGGCTCCTCCGGCCACGTCGCCGAGCGGTGGCCGAAGCCGGTGAGCACGCCCGTGGACGGCAGCGGGCCCGTCGCGAGCGCCTCGCGCACCGTGTCGAGCGCCTCCCGGGGCGACCCCGCGCCGGACAGGTCGAGCCGGGCCCTCGTCAGCCCCCACTGCTGCAGGTGCACGTGGTGGTCCCACAGCCCCGGCACCGCCCAGCGCCCCTCCCCCTCGAGCACGGGTATGCCGTGCACCTCCGTCCGCGCGCGCGTCGCCAGGTCCGGGCCCACCTCCGCGACGACCCCGTCGCGGACGAGGACGTCGACCACGGCGGCGGGCCGGCGGGCGGCGGTCCCGGTCGGGGCGCCGTCGAGGTCCACGAGGCGCACCTCGCGCAGGAGAAGGTCGTGCATGCAGCGAACCGTAACCGCCCGACCCCGGCCACCCGCGCAGGCCGGGCTCTAGGCTGGGGTCCATGAGCGAGACACCCTCCCCCGCCGAGCAGCGCACGGCCGAGCAGCCCGCCGGCCGGGGGCTCGCCGGCGACCTGGGGCACCTGCTCCTCGCGGTCGACCACGTCGGCATCGCGGTGCCCGACCTGGACGCCGCCGTCACCTTCCACGAGCAGGTCCTCGGCAACCGGCTCGTGCACGAGGAGACCAACGCCGAGCAGGGGGTGCGCGAGGCCATGGTCGCGGTCGGTCCGGCCGACACCGGGGGCGGCGAGCCGGCCACGATGATCCAGCTGCTGGCGCCCACGGGTCCGGAGTCGACGATCGCCCGGTTCATCGACCGCAACGGCCCGGGGCTGCAGCAGCTGGCCTACCGCGTCGCCGACGTCGAGGCCGCGGCCGAGGTGCTGCGCGCCCGTGGGCTGCGGCTGCTCTACGACGAGCCGCGCCGCGGCACGGCCGGGTCGCGGATCAACTTCGTCCACCCCAAGGACGCCGGGGGCGTCCTCGTCGAGCTCGTGGAGCCGGCAGGGTGAGCGGAGGCGAGACCGGCGAGGACGCGGCGCCGCGACGGCGGGGCCTGCTCCGGCGGCTCCGCCCGCACCACGTCCCGCGCGCCGGCCGCCGGGCCGTGCGGCGCTGGCAGGCCTACCGCGAGCGCCAGCTGGCCCTCCTCGCCGAGAGCAACCGTCTCCAGCGCGAGCTGCACGACCAGGCCAGGCGCGCACCAGGGGCGGCGGCGGACGACCACCCTGCGCCGGGCGGTCCCGACGCCGACGTCACGGACGACGCGCGCGCGAGCCGGTCGACGTCGCTGGCCTCCCCGTTCTACGTCGGCTTCACCTTCGCGCTCGGGGCGCTGGTCGCGTGGCTGCTGGTGGAGAACCTCACGCGCCTCACGTCGGTCCTGACCTTCCTCCTCGTCGCGGTCTTCCTCACCCTCGCGCTCGAGCCCATCGTGCGCTGGCTGACCAGGCGGGGGGTCCCGCGCTTCGGGGCGGTCTTCATCGTCTTCCTCGGCCTCGTCGGCGCGGTCACCCTCGTCGTCTCGCTCGTCGTCCCGCCCATCGCCAGCCAGGCGGCGACGCTGGTCGACAAGACGCCGGACTACCTCGAGCGCATCACGACGACCCCGTGGGTCGAGGAGCTCGACGCCGAGCACGACATCTTCGGCCGCATCACCGAGGAGATCGAGAGCCTCGCGGTGGACCGCGCGACGATCTCGACCGTCTTCGGCGGCGTCCTCGGGGCGGCGGGCTGGCTGGCCGGCAGCCTCGTCGGGGTCCTCACCTCGGCGATCCTCACCCTCTACCTGCTGGCCACCCTGCCCACGGTCAAGGACGCCGCGTTCCGGCTGGTCCCGCGCAGCCGGCGCGCGGGGGTGCGCGTGCTGGCCGAGGAGATCATGCGCCGCGTCGGCGGCTACGCGCTCGGCCAGGGCGCCGTCGCGACGATCAACGGCGTCTGCTCGTGGATCATGATGAAGATCCTCGACGTCCCCTACCCGGAGATGCTCGCGGTCGTCGTCGGGCTGCTCGGCCTCATCCCGCTCGTCGGCGCCACCCTCGGCGCCGTCATCGTCGCGCTGGCGGCGCTGACCGTCAGCCCCACGACGACCCTGATCGTCGGCGTCTACTACGTGATCTACCAGCAGTTCGAGAACTACGTCATCGTGCCCAACATCATGCGGCGCACGGTGTCCGTGCCCGGCGCCGTCACGGTCGTGGCGGTGCTCGTCGGCGGCACCCTCCTCGGCGTCCTCGGCGCGCTCATCGCGATCCCGGTCGCCGCCGGCCTGCTGCTCATCTACCACGAGGTGCTGGTGCCGCGGCAGGAGCGCGCCTGACCGCTCAGGCCCAGGACCCGCCCGGCCGCCGGCGCTCCCGCGCCGCCCAGCACACCGTGTGCCAGTGCCGACGGTTGTCCACCTGGTTCATCGTGTCGACCGGCCACGCCACGGTGTGCGGGGTGCCGGACCCCACCTCGCCCTGGCACCCCGGGCAGCGGTAGACGCGCCCGGTCGCGTTGGGGCGCACCTGCCGGGCGGCCCACACCTGCCCGCCCCACCGCACCTCGACGACGCTCGGCTCGCGCAGCGGAGGTATGGGGTCGCGCCCGCCCCCGCGCACGGGTCGCCCGCGGCGCCGGGGCCGGTTGGAGCGGCCCACCGGTCAGGAGGTGAAGGGACGGTCCAGGATCACGTGCTCGACGAGCAGCGGCGAGGGCTCGACGGCGTCGCGCGGCAGGCCCGAGCTGCCGGAGGCGAGCTCCTCGCACACGGCGAGGACCTCGTCGGCACCGATCTGGTCGATCATCGCGAACGGCCCGGTGGGGTAGCCCAGGCCGTGCTGCAGCGCGGTGTCGATGTCCTCGACGCCGGCGTAGCCCTCGTCGAGCATCCGGACCGCGTCGTTGAGGTGGGGCACCAGGAGCGCGTCGACCACCAGGCCGGCGCGGTCGCGGCAGACGACCGGCTCGGCCCCGATGCGGGTGACCAGCTCGCGCAGCACCTGGACCGCGTCGTCCTCGGTCGCGCCCGTCCGGCCGATCTCGACGACCTGGCCGTTGCCGGTCGGCGCGTGCATCCGCAGGACCAGGCTCCGCCCGGCGCGGCCGCTCACCGCGCCCAGCGCCACCGCGGCGGCGCTGTTGACGGTGGTCAGGACGGTGTCGGGACCGGTGATCTCGCCGAGCTCGGCGAAGAGGTCGTCGAGGTCGCGGCCCGGCAGCAGGCTGTCGAGGTCGACGCCGTCCTCGGCGTCCAGGTCGAGGTCCACGAGGTCGTCGACGTCCATGTCCAGGTCCTGGGCCTCGACGACGACGTCCACCCCGGCGAGCGAGGCGAGCTCCTCGGAGTCCTCGGCGTCGCCGACGTGCACCACGGCATACCCTCCCTCCTCGAGGCGGTCGACCAGCTCGCGGGCGAGGTCCCCGGTGCCCACCACCCCGACCGACCCGGCGTCGCCGGGCTCGGTGGCGGCGGGCGTGCGGTCGTCCTCGACCACCTGGCCGCTGCCCGGCCGGGAGTAGGTGTAGAAGCCCTGGCCGCTCTTGCGGCCGAGCAGCCCGGAGGTGACCATCCGGCCGAGCATCGGGCTGGGCGCGTGCATCGGCGAGCGGGTGTGGGCGTAGATGACGTCGCCGATGTGGTGGCAGACGTCGAGGCCGACGAGGTCCATGAGGGTGCACGGACCCATCGGCAGGCCGGCGCCGACCCGCATCGCCGTGTCGAGGTCCTCGCGGGAGACGTGGCCGTGCTCGAGCATCCGCAGGGCCGAGGTGAAGTAGCCGAAGAGCAGGTAGTTGGCCACGAAGCCCGCCCGGTCGCCCACGACGACCGGCTTCTTGCCGAGCCGCTCGGAGACGGAGACGACGGCGTCGCGCACCTGCCGGTCGGTGCGCAGGGTGGTGATGACCTCGACGAGCTTGAGCACCGGCGCGGGGTTGAAGAAGTGCATGCCGAGGACCCGCTCGGGGTGCTTGGTCGGCGCGGCGATCTCGGTGATCGACAGGCTGGAGGTGTTGCTGGCGAGGACGGCGTCGGCGGCGACGATCCCGTCGAGCCTGCCGAAGACCTCGTGCTTGAGCTCGAGCACCTCCGGGACGGCCTCGACGACGAGGCCGCAGCCCGACAGGTCGCCGAGCTCGGTCGTGATCGTGATCCGGCCCAGGAGCTCGGCCTGGCCCGCCTCGTCCAGCCGGCCCTTGGCGACGGCCCGGTCCGTGGAGCCCTGGAGGATGGCGCGGCCGCGGTCGGCGAGCTCCTGCGTCGTCTCGACGCCGACGACCTGCAGCCCTCCCCTCGCGAAGACCTCGACGATGCCGGCACCCATGGTGCCCAGTCCGATGACCCCGACGGTGCTGATCTCGCGCATGGCCCGATCCTCTCAGACGTCCGGGCGCCGGCGTGGTCCGAGGTATGCCGTGGCGCGCGTTAGGGTGACCGGCGTGCGTGTCGTGATCGCCCGGTGCTCCGTCGACTACCAGGGTGCCCTGGAGGCGCACCTGCCCCTCGCCACCCGGCTGCTCATGGTCAAGGCCGACGGCTCGGTGCTCGTCCACTCCGACGGCGGCTCCTACAAGCCGCTCAACTGGA
>CAZONQ010000069.1:1919-13212 GCA_964581125.1 uncultured Ornithinimicrobium sp. | reverse complement strand
CGCTGAGCACGCCGAGGAAGGTGAAGAGCTTGTCGACGACCTCGCGCTGGTCCTCGACGCTCTCGACGCCCGGGGCGTTCTCGAAGGCCGCGCGGATGACCTCGTACTTGCTGGGGTCGGAGAGGTTGACCCGGAAGGACTCCGGGATCGCCTCCTGCGGGATCGAGTCCAGCACCGGGGAGTTGCGGAACTGCTCGCGGAAGCGCTCGTAGGCCTCCTCGTTGGACTCGTAGAAGTACTCCGTGACCAGCGGCTTGAGCCCGTCGAGGTCGGCCGCCACCTGCTCGCGCTGCTCGGGGGTGACGCCGCCCCCGGCGCAGGAGGCGACGTCGACGCTGTCGGGGGTGCACAGGAAGATCGAGACCTGGACCTTGTCGTACCAGTAGCCCTTGGCGGTGCTGACCTGGGCCTGGGCGAGCAGCCCGACGCCGAGGAAGAAGAGCGAGACCATCGTCACCAGGACGACGGAGACGACCATCGAGGCGTTGCGGCGCAGGCCGTTGCCGACCTCGCCGAGGAGGAAGCCGGGCCTCACGGCGCCACCACCTCCCGGTAGCCGCCCTCGGCCTGGTCGCGCACGACGCGCCCCTCGTGCAGCTGGACGACGCGCTTGCGGAACTGGTCGACGATCGTCGTGTCGTGCGTAGCCATGAGCACGGTCGTGCCCGCCCGGTTGATGCGGTCGAGGATGGCCACGATCTCGGCGCTCGTGTCGGGGTCGAGGTTGCCGGTCGGCTCGTCGGCGAGGAGGATCGGCGGCTTGTTGACCATGGCCCGCGCGATCGCCACCCGCTGCTGCTCGCCGCCGGAGAGCTCGTGCGGCAGGCGCCGGCCCTTGTCCTGCAGGCCGACGAGCGCCAGGGTCTCGGGCACCCGCTGGCGGATCTCGTGGTTGCGCGCGCCGAGGACCTGGAGCACGTAGGCGACGTTCTGCGCCACCGTGCGCCCGGTCAGCAGCCGGAAGTCCTGGAAGACCACGCCGATCTGGCGGCGCAGCAGGTGGACGCGCCGGTGCGGCAGCTCGCCGAGGTCGTGGCCGGCCACGAGGACGCGACCCGCGGTCGGCTGCTGCTCGAGGTTGACCAGCCGCAGCAGCGAGCTCTTGCCCGACCCGGAGGGCCCGACGACGAAGCAGAACTCGCCCCGCGTCACGTCGAGGTCGACCTCGCGCAGCGCCCACGGGTCGCCCTTGGCGTAGCGCAGGCTGACCTGCTCGAGAGTGATCATGCGGACGCGGTTTCTCCAGGGACATGGGTGACGGCCGTGACTCACGGTAACGGATGTGACACCTGGGGCCAAGCATCTGTCCTACAGTCGGGGCCGTGCGCCTCGCCCTCCCGACGCCCGCCGCCCGCGCCGCGTGGACCGACCCCGCGTCCTACTGGCCGGCGCTGTCGGCGGCCGTGGCGGACCGCTCCGCACCGGTCGTCACGCTGGACGCGACGGCCCTGGAGCACAACGCCGCCGACCTGCTCCGGCGCGCCGGCGGCACCCCGGTGCGCGTGGCCACCAAGTCGGTCCGCTCCCGTCCGGTGGTGGAGGCCGTGCTCGCACTCCCGGGGTATGCCGGGGTGCTCGCCTACACCCTCGACGAGGCGCTGTGGGCGGCCGGGTGGTGCGACGACGTCGTGGTCGGCTACCCCACCGCCGACCGTCCGGCGCTGGGCCGGCTGCTCGCCGACGAGGACGCGGCGCGGCGGGTGACGCTCATGGTGGACTCGCCCGAGCACCTCGACCTCGTCGACGCGGTCGCCGGCCCGGGCGCCCGCCCCGAGGTGCGCGTCGCCCTCGAGCTCGACCTCTCCTACCAGCCGCCGCGCGTCGGTCGGCTCACCGGACGGGTGGGCGTCTACCGCTCCCCCGTGGCCACCGCGTCGCAGGCCAGGGAGCTGGCGCGCGAGGTCGTCTCCCGGCCGGGGTTCCGGCTCGTCGGCGTGATGGGCTACGAGGCGCAGCTCGCGGGCGTCGGCGACGCGCTCGAGGCAGGTGGTGGCCCGCTCTCCCGCGCGCGGACGGCGGCGGGCGACGCGCGCACGCTCCTGCTCCGCCGGCTGCAGGCCGCCTCCTGGCAGGACGTGCTCGAGCGGCGCACGGCGATGGTGGCGGCCGTCCGCGACGTGGTGGAGGCGGCCGGCGGCCGGCTCGAGCTCGTCAACGGCGGCGGCACCGGCTCCCTGCACCTGACCCACCAGGACCCGAGCGTCACCGAGCTCGCCGCCGGCAGCGGCCTGTTCGGCCCGACGCTCTTCGACCGCTACCGCGCCTTCTCCCCCGCCCCCGCGGCGGCCTTCGCCCTGCCGGTGGTGCGCCGTCCGTCGCCAGACGTGGCGACCGTGCTCGGCGGAGGGTGGATCGCCTCCGGGCCCGCCGGGCCGGACCGGGTCCCGCGGCCGGTCTGGCCGCCCGACGTCACGCTCGTGCCCAACGAGGGTGCCGGCGAGGTGCAGACGCCGCTGCGCGGCCCCGGCGCCCGCGACCTGCGGGTGGGCGACCTGACCTGGTGGCGGCACGCCAAGGCCGGCGAGCTGTCCGAGCACACCGACGAGCTCGTCGTGGTGCGCTCCCACGTCACGGGCGCCGGGGACCGTGCCGGGCACGCGCCCGGTCGGCGGGTGGTGGTCGAGGTGGAGGACGTCGTCCCGACCTACCGCGGCGAGGGGAAGGCCTTCCTGTGAGGGCGCGACGGGCCCGCGCCGGGGCGGGGGACGGCTGGCGCAACTGGTCGGGTTCCGTGACCGCCTCGCCGGTCCGGGTGGAGCGGCCGACGACCCCGGACGAGGTCGTCGACCTCGTCCGGCGCGCCCGCGCCGACGGGCTGCGGGTCAAGCCGGTCGGTGCCGGGCACTCCTTCTCCGCGATCGCCCAGGCACCCGACGTCCAGGTCGACCTCTCCGGCCTGCAGGGGCTGCACGCCGCCGATGCGGCCGCCCGCAGGGTGACGCTCGCCGCCGGGACCCGGCTGCACGCCATACCCGGCCTCCTGGCCCCCCTGGGCCTGGCGATGACCAACCTGGGCGACATCGACCGCCAGAGCATCTCGGGCGCCGTGTCGACGGGCACGCACGGGACCGGGCTCGCCCAGGGCGGCCTGGCCACGCAGGTCGTCGGGCTGACGCTCGTGGACGGCACCGGGACGGTGCGGGTGCTGACCGAGGACGACCCGGAGCTCGCCGGGGCGGTCGTCGGTCTGGGCGCGCTCGGCGTCGTCACGTCGGTGACGCTGCAGCTGACGGAGGCCTTCGCGCTGCGGGCCGTCGAGCGGCCCGAGCCGCTGGAGCACGTGCTCGAGACGTTCGTGGAGCGGTGCGCGACCGAGGACCACCTGGAGTTCTACTGGTTCCCGCACACCGGGCTGGCCTCGACCAAGACCAACACGCGCGTGCCCGCGGACGCCCCCCTGGCCCCGCTCTCCCGGCGCCAGCAGCTCCTCGACGACACGCTGCTGGCCAACGGGGCGTATGCCGTCACCTGCCGGCTGGGCGCACGGGCCCCGGCCGTCGTCCCGACGGTCAACCGGGTGTCGGCGCGGCTGATGGCCCGCCGGGAGTTCACCGACCGCTCCGACCGGGTCTTCACCACCTCACGACGGGTGCGCTTCCACGAGACCGAGTGGGCGGTGCCCGTGGAGGCCCTGCCCGAGGTGCAGCGGGAGCTGGCCGGGGTCATCCGTCGGCGGGGCTGGCGCATCAGCTTCCCCCTCGAGTTCCGCGCGGCCGCGGCCGACGACCTGTGGCTCTCGACCGCGTCCGGGCGGCGCACCGGCTACGTCGCGGCGCACCGCTTCCACCGGGAGGACCCCGCCGACTACTTCGCGGCCGTGCGCGACGTCGCGCTGGCCCACGGGGGCAGGCCGCACTGGGGCAAGATGCACGACCTCGACCACGCCGCCCTCGCCGCGGCCTACCCGAGGATGGGCGACTTCCTGGCCCTGCGGGACCGTCTCGACCCGGACCGGGTCATGACCAACGGCTACCTGGAGCGGGTGCTCGGCCCCTGACGCCCCGGCGGGGCCGTTCCCCCGAAGGTAAAGGTTTGTTCAAGAACGGTGCGCAGCACTGGTCGCGGCGCCCGGCCCGGCCTACATTTGCCCGATCCCCCCGATCGCACGTCGAAGGAGACGTCACCGTGAAGAACGCACGCACCGTCGCGGTCACCGCCGCGGCCGGCATGGTCCTGGCGGGCCTGGCCTCGCCGGCCCTGGCGAAGCCGGGCAACAACGGCAACCCCAACAACAGCAAGAAGATCACCGCCGCCGTGACGGCCGACGCCGTCATGGACCACCTGGAGGCCTTCCAGGACATCGCCGACACCCACGGCGACCGGGCGGCGGGCACCGCGGGCTACGAGGCCAGCGCCGCCTACGTCGAGTCCACGCTGGCCGCGGCCGGCTACGAGACCGAGCGGCAGTACTTCACCTTCGAGAGCTTCCAGGTGCACCAGGGCGACCTGTCCACCGCCGACGGTCCGATCAGCAACGTCGTCATGGAGTACAGCCCCAGCGGCAGCGCCACGGCCGCGCTGGCCGCCCCGACGGGGGCCGAGGGGTGCGAGGCCGCCGACTGGGCCGGCTTCCCCGCGGGCAGCATCGCCCTCATCAGCCGCGGCACCTGCTCCTTCGCCGACAAGTCGCTCAACGCGGCGGCGGCCGGGGCGAGCGCCGCCGTCGTCTACAACAACACGACCGGCACCCTCAACGGGACCTTCGGGGCGCCCGGTGACGGCTTCGTGCCCACCACCGGCATCACCCAGGCCGCAGGGCAGGCCCTGCTGGAGCAGATGGCGACGGGGACGGTCGAGGCGACCCTGGTCATCGAGACGTCGTTGTCCGAGGTCGAGTCCTTCAACGTCCTGGCCGAGACCGCCAAGGGCCGCACCGACAACGTCGTCATGGTCGGCGCGCACCTCGACGGCGTCGACGGCGGACCCGGCATCAACGACAACGGCTCGGGCTCGGCGGCCATCCTCGAGACCGCGGTCCAGCTGGCCAGGGTCAACAAGCTCAACAACCAGGTGCGCTTCGCCTGGTGGGGCGCCGAGGAGCACGGCCTGATCGGCTCCTGGCACTACATCGAGGACCTCGCCGCCAACGACCCCGGCGAGCTGGAGGACATCGCCACCTACCTCAACTTCGACATGGTGGCCTCGCCCAACTACATCATCGGGGTCTACGACGCCGACGAGTCCACCTACGAGGCCCCGGTCGACGTGCCGGAGGGCTCGGCGGCCACCGAGGCGGTCTTCACCGACTACTTCGACTCCATCGACCAGCCGTGGGTCGACACCGAGTTCTCCGGACGGTCGGACTACCAGGGCTTCATCGAGGCGGGCATCCCGGCCTCGGGCCTGTTCACCGGGGCCGACGGCACGAAGACGGCGGAGGAGGTCGAGATGTTCGGCGGGACCGCGGGCATCATCTACGACCCCAACTACCACACCCCCGCCGACGACATCGACAACGTGGACGTCGAGGCGCTGGAGATCATGTCCAAGGCCATCGCCCACGCCACCCTGTCGCTGGCCCAGGACACCTCGGCGGTCAACGGCGAGCGCAGCGCGGGCAAGTCCGGCAAGCCGCACCCGCAGGGTCCGCTGCCCACCGAGGAGACGCCGGCCGCCTGACCGGTCTCCCCGCCCCGCACGGTCGACGCGGCCCGCTCCCCCCGGGGGCGGGCCGCGCCCGTCGTTCAGCGGGAGGGCCGCCGCAACCGGCCGCCGAGCCGGGCCGCTCCGCGGAGCACCCGGGACGGGACCTCCGTGGTGAGCGGTCCCCGCCCGAGGGGAGCCATGAGACGACGGACCAGGGGCCGCTTCCAGCCGGGGTAGGGCGGGTAGACCAGGCCCAGCGTGTCGGGCCGGAGCGGCTTGGACAGCACCGAGCGGTGGTGGCTGAGCTCCTCCACGGAGGCCCTGCCCAGGTAGCGGCCGATGCCCGACGCACCCACGCCGCCGAAGGGCAGGCCGGGCACCGCGAGGTGGAGCAGCGGGGCACCGTGGGCCAGGCCCCCGCTCACCGTGCGCTCCTCGAACGCGGCGCGGGTGCGCTCGTCCTCGGAGAAGACGTAGAGCGCCAGGGGCCGGTCCCCCGCGCCGACGACGTCCAGCGCCTCCTGCGCGTCGGCGACGGCGACCACCGGGAGGACCGGGCCGAAGATCTCCTCGGCCAGCAGCTCCGCGTCGGCGGGCACGTCCGTGACGACCGTGGGCGCGAGGTAGAAGCGGTCGTCCGCGTCGTGCTCGCCGCCGACGACCACCCGCCCGCCCGAGGACTCGAGCAGCGCGACGAGCCGCGCGTGGTGCTCGGCGTTGACGACCCGGCCGTAGTCGGGGCTGCGCCGGGGGTCGTCGCCGAAGAACTCCGTGACCGCCCGGGCCAGGGCGGCGAGCAGCCCGTCCTGTGCGTCGCGGGTGACCAGCACGTGGTCGGGCGCCACGCAGGTCTGGCCGGCGTTGGTGAACTTGCCCCACGCGATCCGCCGGGCGGCGGCGTCGAGGTCGACCGTGCCGTCCACGAAGGCGGGAGATCGCCCGCCCAGCTCGAGCGTCACGGGGGTGAGGTGCTCGGCCGCGGCCCTCATGACGATGCGCCCCACGCGCCCGGAGCCGGTGAAGAAGACGTGGTCGAAGCGCTCCCGCAGGAGGGCGGTCGTCTCGGGGACCCCGCCGGTGACGACCGCGGCCACGTCGGCGCCGAGGTGGCGGGGCAGCAGGTCCGCCAGGAGCCCGGCGACGGTCGGCGTGACCTCGCTCGGCTTCACGACGACGGTGTTGCCGGCCGCGAGGGCCCCGGCGACCGGCGAGAGGAGGAGCTGCACCGGGTAGTTCCACGGGCCGACCACCAGCACGACGCCCTTGGGCTGCAGCTGCACGTGCGCCGTCCCGGGCAGGTGCGTGGCCGGCAGCGCCACGGGGCGGGGGGCGGTCCAGCGCTCCAGCCCGGCGAGCAGCGTGTCGATCTCCTGCACGACGAACGACAGCTCGGTCAGGTGGACCTCTAGCTCGGGCTTGCCGACGTCGGCGGTCACCGCAGCGGTCAGTGCCTCCTGGTTGTCGGTGACGAGCCGGCGCAGCGCACCGAGCTGGGCACGACGCCAGGCCAGGTCGAGGGTCGCCCCCGCGGTGACGGTGCCCCGGAGCGCGGTGACGAGCTCTCCGTACCCCTCGTCCTGCCCGTCGGTCCGCCGCCCGTCCGCCACGTCAGTCCTCGGCCCTCTCCTGGCCCCGCTTCCAGCGGATGCCCGCCTCGATGAAGTCGTCGATCTCGCCGTCGAGGACCGCGGAGGTCGAGCCGACCTCGTGGTGGGTGCGCAGGTCCTTGACCATCTGGTAGGGGTGCAGCACGTAGGAGCGCATCTGGTCGCCCCAGCTGGCCTTGATGTCGCCGGCCATCTCCTTGCGCGCGGCGTCCTCCTCCTGCTTCTTGAGCAGGAGCAGGCGGGACTGCAGGACCCGCAGCGCGGCGGCGCGGTTCTGGATCTGGCTCTTCTCGTTCTGCATCGAGACGACGATGCCGGTCGGCAGGTGGGTCATCCGCACCGCCGAGTCCGTGGTGTTGACCGACTGGCCGCCCGGGCCGCTGGAGCGGAAGACGTCGATCTTGAGGTCGTTCTCCGGGATCTCGATGGTGTCGGTGCTCTCGATGAGCGGGACCACCTCGACCGCGGCGAAGCTCGTCTGGCGCCGGCCCTGGTTGTCGAACGGGCTGATCCGCACGAGCCGGTGGGTGCCGGCCTCGACGGCGAGCGTGCCGAAGGCGTAGGGGGCCTTGACCTCGAAGGTCGCCGACTTCAGCCCGGCCTCCTCGGCGTAGGAGGTGTCCAGCACCGCGGTGTCGTAGCCGTGGCGCTCGGCCCAGCGCAGGTACATCCGCATGAGCATCTCAGCGAAGTCGGCGGCGTCGACGCCGCCGGCGCCGGCGCGGATGGTCACCACGGCCTCGCGCTCGTCGTACTCGCCGTTGAGCAGGGTGCGCACCTCGAGCTGCTCGACGTCGCGCTTGAGCTTGGCGAGGTCCGCCTCCGCCTCGGCCAGCGCGGCCGCGCCGTCCTCGCCACCCTCCTCCTGACCCAGCTCGACCATCGCCTGCAGGTCGTCCACCCGGGTGTCCATCCCGGTGACCCGGTCGTGCTCGGCCCTGGCGCGGGACAGCGCCGAGGTCACCTGCTGGGCCCGCTCCACGTCGTCCCACAGGTCCGGCGCCGAGGCCTGGGCCTCCAGGTCGCCGATCTGGCTCTCCAGGTGCTCCAGGTCGGTCACCTGGCGCACCGACCGCATCGTCGTGCGCAGGTGCTTGATCTCGTTCTCGAAGTCCACGGCCACGAGGATCTAGGGTACGCGACGGCCGGGGAGGCAAACCGGTGGCGCACGCCATACCTGCTGCCCTAGCGTCGCGTCATGCACCACACGCACGACGACGGGACCACCGACGAGCCCACGACCGACGAGCACGGGCGGCCGGAGCCGCCGTTCGCGGCGGGAGAGGCGGCCACCCTGCTCGGCTTCCTGGACTTCCAGCGGGCGACGCTGGAGTGGAAGACGCGGGGGCTGGGCGCGGAGGGGCTGTGCGCCCGCCTCCACCCGACGGGTATGACGCTCGCCGGGCTGCTCAAGCACCTCGCCTGGGTGGAGGACTACTGGTTCACCGAGACCGCGGCGGGCCGGCCCGCGCCGCCGCCGTGGGACGCGGTGGACTGGGCGGCCGACGGGGACTGGGAGTGGAGCTCGGCGCTGACCGACGACCCGGACGAGCTGCGCCGGACCTGGGAGACCTCGGTGGCCCGCTCCCGCGAGGTCGTGACCGGCCTGCTGGCCGGGGACGGCCCCGGCCTGGACGGCACGCACGCGGCGTGGGGCGGCCGGGCGCAGGTCTCGCTGCGCTGGATCGTGGTGCACATGGTCGAGGAGTACGCCCGGCACAACGGGCACGCCGACCTGCTGCGCGAGGCCGTCGACGGGCAGGTCGGCGAGTAGCGGTCAGACGGCGGCCAGGCGCACGACCGGCAGGTGCTCCTGGAGGTACTGCAGGGCGTGGACCGCCCGCCAGCCCTGGGTGTAGCGCCGGATGAGCTCCTTGGCGCCGGCCAGGTCCTGGCCGAGGGTGACGAGCAGCTCCTCGACGTAGCCGTCCTTGCGGTGCTGGCCCAGGCCGATGTTGGCCATCAGCCCGTTGCACAGGCACTTGCGCCCCCGGGTGTCCTCCTCGGTGCCGCCCTTCTTGAGATACATGTGGACCGGCTCGGCCGCGCAGCGATAGCCGACCGTGCCGTCCTCGCGCTCGTAGGGCTGGCGCAGGTAGGACAGGTCGCACAGCCGCGGTCGGGCCTCGTAGACCTCGGTCTGGCTGGCCGTGCCCTCGAGGGTGGCGACCTTGAACGGGAAGCCGGTCGGGCTGGCCCGGGGGTCGTTGCGCACCGTCAGCTCGTCGGCCCGCAGCCGGTCGAGCAGCTGGGCGCGGGCGTCCTGCGCGAGGCCGGAGTCGAGCGACAGGGCGAAGACGGTGCCGACCTGGACGCCGTGCGCGCCCGCGTCCAGGGCCGCGGCGACCTGCTCGGGAGTGCCGTAGGCGCCGGCCAGCCAGAACGGCAGGCCCAGGGCGGCCATCTTGGCCAGGTCGGCCTCGTCCCGGCTGCCGTAGACGGGCTCGCCGTGCTCGTCGAGCTGGAGCTTGCCGCGGGGCGGCGCCGAGTGCCCCCCGGCGGGCGGGCGCTCGACGACGAAGCCGTCGGGCCGGATCTCCGGGTCGCGGTAGAGGTAGGAGGCGAGCTGGTCGACGGAGACGATCGCCAGGAAGTCGGGACGCTCCATCGGCGGCAGGTCGTCGCCGAGGAGGTCGACGGGGTCGACGGTGATGTGCCGGCGCATGGTGCCGCCGAGCACGTCGGCCGTGATCGAGCCCTGCTCGCCCGCCGCCAGGGAGCGGAGCAGCTGGGGGATCTCGCGCGGGATGCCCGCCCCCATCAGGACGTAGTCGACGCCGGCGAGCATCGCGCCGAGCAGCGCGGTCGGCGTGGCCATCTGGACCTTCTCGAGGCAGTTGACCCCGATGACGGCCTGCTCGCACAGCCCGTCCTTGGCCAGCCACACCTCGGCGAAGTTGGCGACCACCGCCAGCTCCTGGCCGGCGCGCGCCGTCTCCAGGGTCAGCTTGGGGATCGGCTTGTAGGGGGCGTCGGGGGCCTTGCCGCCCTCGATGAAGTACTTGTCGAGGACCCGCTCGGCCATCGCGCGGCTCGGGAAGTGGGCCATGGCCCGGCGGTAGTGCCCGCCCGGGTCGCCGTCCTGGAGGGTCCGGGAGAGGACGGCGTCCATCGCGGTGCCGGAGACGACTCCGAGGTGCCCCGACTTGGCGACCTCGTGGGCCAGCCGCCAGCCGGAGACGGCGATGCCCATGCCGCCCTGGATGACGACGGGACGGGGGCGCTCGCGGCGCGCTCGCGAGGGGAAGGTTTCGGTGTGTGCAACAGCCATGCGCGAGGGGGTCACTTCCGGATCGGGGAACCTACGGAGGCGTAGGTTTCGGTCGCGTAGGTTACGGTAGCGTAAGTTCGGCCCGATGTCCCGTCCCGCTGGTCAGGCGCGTGCCGCGCCGCGCCGGACCCCCGTCACCTCAGCCTCAGCCGGACGCCGCCCTCCTCGGCGACGAACTCGACCGCCGACAGGTCGGGCACGACCAGGTCCGCGAGCCCCTCGAGGTCCTCGGCCCCGCTCGTCGTCGTCACGGCCAGCGTGGCCGAGCCCGCCTCCCGCCCGGCGACGACGCCCGCCGGCGCATCCTCCACGACCAGGCAGCGCGCCGGGTCGACACCGAGCTTGTCGGCGGCGACGAGGTAGGGCTGGGGGTCGGGCTTGCCGCGCGTGATGTCGTCGGCCGTGACGAAGGCCTCCGGGGCCTCGAGCCCGGCCGCCCCCAGCCGGAGCACCGCCAGCTCCCGCCCGGCCGAGGTGACGATCGCGGCCCGCTCCCCCACGGCGGCCATGGCCGCGGCGGCGCCGGGCAGCGCCACCACGCCCTCGACGTCCTCGAGCTCGCGCCGGTCGATGTCGGCGGTCGCCAGGTCGACGTCGACGTGCGGCTCCACGACCGCCTCGACGATGCTGCGGCTGGGCACGCCGTGGAAGCGGACCAGCCGCTCCAGCGGCACCCCGTGGTGGGCGGCCCACGCCTGCCACGAGCGCTCGACGGCGGCGGTGGAATCGGTCAGCGTGCCGTCGTTGTCGAAGAGGACGGCCTGGAAGGTCTCGGTCGTGATGTCGCGCACCCTCCCAGTCTCCCAGCGACCCTCCGACCGCGCCCGCA
>CAZONQ010000069.1:0-1819 GCA_964581125.1 uncultured Ornithinimicrobium sp. | reverse complement strand
TGGGACGACCATCCTGCACAGGCGCGGGCCGATCGATCCAGCTTGGGTCAGCCGTTGAGCCAGGCGTAGCGCAGCCGCGCCGCCCACGGTGGCGGGACGATCCTGCACAGGCGCGGGACCGACCCTCGCGCCGACCGCGGTCAGGGGACGATGTCGCTGCGGGCCGACGACGACATGGTGATCGTCACACCTCCGCCGAGCCGGTCGAGCACCGGTGTGACCACGGGGATCCTCGCGGTGCCGCGCACGACCACGACGGCGGTGCGACCGTCCGGGGTACCTGTCCCCGGAGCGACCTCCCAGCCGGCCAGCCTCGAGGGCATGGGGCGACCGGCGAGGTGCTCCGTGGCGGCCTCGATGACCGTCGCGTCCGTGAGAGGCACGCCGGACCCCACACCCTCGGCGTAGGCGCGCTCCTCCGCGAGGGCGTCGGCCGCGTCGAGGGCTGCGGCGTCGGCAGCGTCCAGGACATGGATGCGGCTGAGCTGGACGGACGTGACACCGACGACGCCCATGACGACGGCCAGCGTCACGGCGACGAGACCGACGAGCAGGATGCTGATCTGCCCGGCCTCGGCGTCGCCACTCCCGGTCAACGCCGTCCTCATCCGCCCGGCCTGAACGCGTCCACGGTCGAGACGTGCTGGGAGCTCAGGGACACCGAGGACGGGACCCGGCCGCGCATGAAGTCCGGCACCAGCGGCAGCGGCACCCGGACCGTGGTCTCGACGAGGACCTGACCGCCGGGCGCCAGGCACTCTCCGGAGCAGGTGAGCACGATGCTGGCGTCGCCAGGACCGAAACCGTGCGCGTCGACCACGAGCCCGGCCGCCGCGTGGGCGCGGACCTGTGCCGAGCCGACGTCCTCGGCCGTGACGAACGCGCGCCCGGCCTCTCGCGCCGCCGCCGAGGCGGCGTACGCGCCGGCCTGCACGCGGCCGAGGGTGCCGACGAGGTAGAACAGGGGCACGACGAGGAGGACGAGCAGGAAGGCCACCTCGATGGTCATGGAGCCCTGCTCCGCGAGTCCCGCGGACCGCCTCCTGCTGGTCGTGGAGCTCACGGGTGCTGCCCGCAGGCTCCTCACTGGTCCTCCGCGTAGGCCTGTCCGGTCACGGTCATCGCGTCGGCGGGGCCGAACGGGCCGAAGACGGGAAGGGCCATCGTCGCGGAGACCTCGACCACCTCGACGCCCGCGACGACCGTCCGCCCCGCCGTGACCGAGACGCCACCGGCACCGGGCAGGCTCGACTCGAGCAGCTCCGCCGCGCGCTGCGCCCCGGCGGCCGGGCTCGAGTCCGCCCTCGCGCCGTGGCGGGCCCCCTCGATGACGTGCGCGGTCGCGGTGTTGCGCAGATGCAGGGCCAGGGCCAGCTGCGCGGCCGCCAGGACCAGCACGGACACCAGGCCCGCCAGCAGGGCGAACTCCGAGACCGCCGCTCCCCGGTCCCGGTCGCCCCCGAGGGTCGGCCGGGTCACGGACCGCCGACGCTGGACACGGCGCTGCTGAAGAGCCCGGTGAGCAGCGGCTCGGCCACCAGCCACAGCGCGGCGACCAGACCGGCCGTCATGATGGTGATGAGGACCCAGCCGGGGACGTCCCCTCGGTCGGGCTCGGCGAGCCACCCACGGAGCCGGGCGGCAAGACGGGCGCGGGGAGGACGGGCGGGACGGGTGGTGCTACGACGCATGGACGGCGTCCTTTCGTGAGGGTGGTGATGGGGGACGGGGGCTCACAGCGCGATCTGCAGCATGGTCACCCCCGGGAAGACGGCGAAGAGCACGGTCACGGGCAGCACCAGGAAGACGACGGGGACCA
>CAZONQ010000068.1:0-13512 GCA_964581125.1 uncultured Ornithinimicrobium sp. | reverse complement strand
ACCCCCGAACAGCTCCTCGACCTCACCCCCCACCACCACGCACCCGGCACCACCACCACCAGCACCACCAGCACCAGCACCACCAGCACCAGCACCACCAGCACCAGCACCAGCACCGACGGCACGACCAGCTGGGCCCAGCAGAACCACGACCGCCCCACCGACGAACCACCCCCCTTCTAGACCATTGACCGGGGCAGCTCGGGAGCGTGGCCCTCAGCAGGGACTGGCCAGGCGCGTGTCGGGCCCAGGATGGACCGCCCCGGGCGCGGCAGGCTCAGGAGGAGCGGCGGACCGAGCGCCTGCCGATGAGGTGGCGCACCGACACGACGAGCAGTGCACCGACCGCGACCTCCAGTGAGAGCAGGCCGGCGAGCCGCCAGGGCTCGACACCCACCGTGCCGAGCCGGCCCGGGGTGAGCCCGCCGGTGGCGAGCCAGCCGGCGACCAGGGCGGCGATGCCGACGAGCACGGCGCCGAGCAGCGCGGTCTTCGCCTTGGACCACCAGCTGGAGAGGCGCGAGCCGGCGCCCGCCGCGCGGTGCCCCAGCCAGCCTCCGGCCACGAGGGGGACGAGGGCCATCGCCCACATGCCGGGCGGCAGCGTGCCGGGCTCCGGCAGGGCTCCCAGCACGGGGACGAGCGGGAGGTCGCCCGCGGTGGAGGACTCCCAGCCGACGTGCACGGTGCCCACGGTGACGCCGGCCCCGGAGAGCCAGCCGAGCGCCCACACCATGAGGTTGGGCACGGCCAGCAGCTGCCCCAGGCTGAGCACCGTCGTGCCGACCACCCCGGCGTCGAGGGCGCCGTAGAGGGTGAGCACGCGCTCACCACGGATCAGCAGCAGCCCCAGGACCACGAGGAAGGTCACCGCCGTCAGCCCCACGACGACCTCGACCGCGGCCGGCAGCGCACGACGGACGAAGACGGGGGTGCGTGCCTCGACCCAACGCAGCGCTGCCACCACCGCCGGGTGCTCCTGGCGGCGGTGCTCCGCCCACCAGACGAGCGCGACGGCGACGAGGGGCACGAGCACCGCTCCCGGCACCAGGCTGAGGAGCCGGACCGGGGCGATGCCGAAGCTGGCGGTGTGCGCGACCACGAGCCCGGCCACGACATAGCCGACCACGAACGCGCCGGCGTCCGAGCCGCCCAGGGCGTGCCAGGCGCTGCGCCAGCCACCGATGACGGGCGCCCGCGACAGCATCTCCTCCCGGTTGAGGACGACCTGCCGCGCGGCCCACCAGCACACGAGCACCGGCACGGCGGTGAGCAGCAGCGGGGCCAGCACCAGGTCGGCGTCCGGGGTGCGCACCACGGCACGGTGCGCCAGCGACCACACGTCGACCGAGACGCCGAGGGCCTGCCAGAACGACACGGTGCTGCGCTCGTCGGCCACCCACGCCACGACGGTGGGGACCGCCACCGCGACGACGCCGAGCAGCACGCAGACCACACCGGCGACGGACGCGACGACGAGCTCGGCCAGGCGGCCGAGCGTGAGGCCCTCCTGCGGCGGACGGCCCGGGCTCGGGTAGTCCTCGGCGGCGGGCGGGTGGTCGGGTCGCTGCAGCAGAGTCATGACGTCCCCATGGTCACCCGCACCGCCGTCGTCGCCCGGAAGGCGCGCCGGGGCACGGGGAGGCCGGTCGGCCGGGGCACGGGGAGGCCCGTCGGCCGAGGCACGAGGAGGCCCGTCGGCCGAGGCACGAGGAGGCCCGTCGGCCGGCGACGCCGCAGGCGCGGGCCCCGGACGCCGTAGGCACGGTCCCCGGGGGACGCCGGAGGGCGGCACCCGTGCGGGTGCCGCCCTCCGGTCACGGCCCGGGGACTCACCCCGGCACGCGGCTCGTCAGCCCAGGCCGGCGACGATCTCGCGCATGAGCGAGGCGGTCTCGGACGGCGTCTTGCCGACCTTCACGCCGGCGGCCTCGAGAGCCTCCTTCTTGGCCTGCGCGGTGCCCGAGGAGCCGGAGACGATGGCACCGGCGTGGCCCATGGTCTTGCCCTCGGGAGCCGTGAAGCCCGCCACGTAGCCGACGACCGGCTTGGTGACGTGCTCCTTGATGTAGTCGGCCGCCCGCTCCTCGGCGTCGCCACCGATCTCGCCGATCATGACGATCGCGTCGGTGTCCGGGTCGTCCTGGAAGGCCTTGAGGCAGTCGATGTGCGTGGTCCCGATGATCGGGTCGCCGCCGATGCCCACGGCCGTGGAGAAGCCGAGGTCGCCCAGCTCGTACATCATCTGGTAGGTCAGCGTCCCGGACTTGGAGACGAGACCGATCCGCCCGGGACCGGTGATGCTGGCGGGGATGATGCCGACGTTGGACTGCCCGGGGCTGATGAGGCCGGGGCAGTTCGGGCCGACGATCCGGGTGGTGCCGGTGTCGCGCGCGTGCGCCCAGAACTCCGCGGTGTCGCGCACCGCGATGCCCTCGGTGATGACGACGACGAGCGGCATGGCCGCGTCGATCGCCTCCACCACCGCGTCCTTGGCGAACTTCGGTGGGACGAAGACGACCGAGACGTCGGCGCCGGTGGCCTCCATCGCCTCGGCGACGGTCCCGAAGACGGGCACCTGCGTGCCGCCCTCGAACTCGACGGTGGTGCCGGCCTTGCGCGGGTTGACGCCGCCGACGACGGAGGTGCCGGCGCGGAGCATGAGCTGGGTGTGCTTCATGCCCTCGGAGCCGGTCATGCCCTGGACGATGACCTTGGAGTCGTTGGTGAGGAAGATCGCCATGGTGGTCTGTGGTTCCTTCGTAGGTCTCGTGGGGCGGGGTCAGTTGGCGGCGGCCAGCTCGGCGGCCTTGCGGGCGGCACCGTCCATGGTGGCCTCGATGGTCACCAGGGGGTGCGCGGCCTCGGCGAGGATGCGGCGGCCCTCCTCGACGTTGTTGCCGTCGAGCCGGACGACGAGCGGCTTGGTCGCCTCGTCGCCGAGGGTCTGCAGGGCCGCGACGATGCCGCGGGCCACCTCGTCGCAGGCGGTGATGCCGCCGAAGACGTTGACGAAGACCGCCTTGACCTGCTCGTCGCCGAGGATGACGTGCAGGCCGTTGGACATCACCTCGGCGGAGGCGCCGCCGCCGATGTCGAGGAAGTTGGCCGGCTTGGACTCCCCGCCGGTGAACTCCTCGCCGGCGTAGGCGACGACGTCGAGGGTCGACATGACCAGACCCGCGCCGTTGCCGATGATCCCGACGTTGCCGTCGAGCTTGACGTAGTTGAGGTCCAGCTCCTTGGCCTTGGCCTCCAGCGGGTCCGCGGCCGCCTTGTCCTCCAGCTCGGCGTGGTGCGGCTGACGGAAGTCGGCGTTGGCGTCGAGGGTGACCTTGCCGTCGAGCGCGACGATCTGGCCGTCCTCGGTCTTGACGAGCGGGTTGACCTCGACCAGCGTGGCGTCCTCGTCGTGGTAGACGGTCCACAGCTTCTGCAGGACCGGGACGATCGCGGCGCCAGTCTCGGCGTCGAAGCCGGCCTGGTCCACGATCTCCTGGGCCTTGGCCTCGTCGATGCCGGTGTTGGCGTCCACCTCGACGCGGGCGAGGGCCTCGGGGCGCTCCACGGCGAGCTGCTCGATCTCCATGCCGCCCTCCTTGGAGCACATGGCCAGCAGCGAGCGGTTGGCGCGGTCGAGCAGGATCGAGAAGTAGTACTCCTCAGCGATGCGCGCGCCCTGGGCGACCATCACGCGGTGCACCGTGTGCCCCTTGATGTCCATCCCGAGGATCGCCTCGGCCGCCGCCTGCGCCTCGTCGGCGCTCTTGGCGACCTTGACGCCGCCGGCCTTGCCGCGGCCACCGGTCTTCACCTGCGCCTTGACGACGGTCACCCCTCCGGAGAGCTGCCCGATCCGCTCGGCGGCCGCACGCGCCTCCTCCGGGGTGTCGGCGGTGGCGCCGGCGAGCACGGGGACCCCGTGCTTCTCGAACATGTCGCGTGCCTGGTACTCGAACAGATCCACGGGTCAGCTTCCCAATCGTGTGTGCGGTGGTGGACGGTGACGAGGGTATGACGTGCGCGGCCCGGTCCCGTCAGGTCCCGGCCCGCGGGCCCCCCTCAGCCGGACCCGGCCAGGTGCTCGTGCACCCAGCGGGTGATGTCGGTCGTGCTCGCCCCCGGCGTGAACACCTCGGCGACGCCCATCTCCTTGAGCGCGGCCACGTCCTCGGCCGGGATGATCCCCCCGCCGAAGACGACGACGTCGGAGGCGTCCTGCTCGCGGAGCAGCTCCAGCACCCGGCGGAACAGCGTCAGGTGCGCCCCGGAGAGCACCGAGAGGCCGACCGCGTCGGCGTCCTCGGCGACGACCGCGGCGACGATCTGCTCCGGGGTCTGGTGCAGCCCGGTGTAGATCACCTCCACCCCGGCGTCCCGCAGCGCCCGTGCGACGACCTTGGCCCCGCGGTCGTGGCCGTCCAGGCCTGGCTTGGCGACGACGACGCGCAGGGGTGATGACGACATGGCCCTGAGATTAGCGCAGCGCGGCGCCCCGGTCCCAAGGCGGTCGGGGGCTGGAGGCCCGGGCCCACGCCCTGCCCCGGCGCGCGAGGTAGGTGTCCTCCGGCCACGAGCTGACGCCGGTGACCCGCACGCGGACCACCCTCCCGTCGTCGTCGAGCTCGAAGGGCACGTCCTCCCCCGAGCCGCCGAAGCCGTCCTCGTCCTCCGGCCGCAGGGTGGTGGCGTCCAGGGCGCGCATCTCCCTGAGGTCGTCGAGCGGGCTCGGCGTGGTGGGGTCGAGGACGACCAGACGGTCGCCGCCGCGGACGACGTCCGTCACGCCCCACAGGGAGAGGTAGCGCCCGGTCAGGCGGTCGAGGTCGGCGAGGGTCACCCCCTCGGGCAGCGCCTGCCAGCCGGCCGCGTCGCGGCTGAGCACGTCGACGAGCCGGACCAGCCCGGCCGCCAGCGCCTCCGCCGGACCGTCCACCGCGTTGGTGAGCACGCTCACGACAAGGCCGGAGGCGGGGTCGACGAGGGTGCGGGTGATCTGGCCGGGGAAGCCGCCCGAGTGGCCGACCATCGCCCGCTCCTCCACCGTGGTGCCGATGAGGCCGAGCCCGTAGGTCGTCGGCTCCCCGCGCCGCACGAAGGACGACTCGGCGCGGTGCATGAGCCGCAGGCTCCGGTCGCCGAGGAGCACCCCGGCCCCCGGGACCAGCGCGGCGAAGAACCGGCTGAGCTCCTCGGCGCGCGAGGCGAAACCGGTCGCGGCGGCCAGCGCACCGGTCCCGGTCTCGTCCACGGTGACGCGCTCGCGTGTCGGGCCGTGGGGACGGCTGTGCCCGCGCACCGCGCGGGCCACGTCGCCGGGGGCCAGGTCCGGCACGGTGTCGACCAGCCCGAGCGGCCGGACCACCGCGTCGACGACGTGCTCGGCGTAGCCGCGGCCGGTCACCCTCTCGACGACCATCCCGAGCACGCCGTAGCCGATGTTGGAGTACTTGAAGCGCTCCTGCGGCGCGTAGGTGGCGCCGTGGCCCCGGACCACCTCGACCAGGCCCTCGACGTCCGGGAAGGACCGGTCCAGCTGCCAGAAGTCGGAGTCGACGCCGTCGCGCACCGCGCCGGAGGTGTGGCTGAGCAGCTCGCGCACGGTGACGTCCGCGAGCGGGCTGCCGACCAGCTCAGGAAGCAGGACGCCCACGGCGTCGTCGAGGCGCAGGCGGCCCTGCTCCACCAGCTGCAGCACCGCCACCGCGGTGAAGGTCTTGCTGTGGCTGGCGACCCGGAAGACGTGGCCGGTCGTCAGCGGCTCCCCGGTGTCGAGGTCGGCCACGCCGTAGGCCTCGGAGAGCACCAGCTCACCGCCGAGACGCAAAGCCACCTGCACGCCCGGCACCTGCCTGGTCTCCACCTGGGTGGCCATCCAGCGGGACAGGTAGGGGGCGATCTCGCGCAGCCGGTCGGGGCGCAGCGGGGCAGGGGTCACGGGTGTCCGGTCCTCTCCGTGGTGGGGTGTGCGGGGGCGGCCTGGGGATGCGGTCTCACAGCTTCTGCAGGGGTGCCACGCGCACGAGCAGGCGCTTGACCCCGGTCTCGCCGCCGAAGTCGACGTGCGCCATCGTGTGCTTGCCGGTGCCCTCGACGCGCACGACGGTGCCCAGCCCGAAGGTGTCGTGGCTGACCCGGTCCCCCCCGGCGAGCGCCTCGAGCTCGGCCGTCTCGGCCTCGCTGCGCGCGGGACGGGGTGCGCTCCCGCGCGGGTCGAGCCGGACCACCTCGGGCCGGCCAGCGCGCCCGCCCCGGCCGCGGGCGGCATACCCCCCGGCCCACCCGGACGCCTCGGCGGCCGAGCGCCGCCCGCCGAAGCTGGACCGGTCGGCGTCGGTGCGCTCCCAGGTGACCAGCTCCTCGGGGACCTCGTCGAGGAACCGGGACGGCGGGAAGTACTGCGGGGCGCCGTAGGCGGCCCGGGTGCCGGCCCTGGACAGGTGCAGCTGCTCGCGCGCCCGGGTGATCCCGACGTAGGCCAGGCGCCGCTCCTCCTCCAGCTCGTCGGGGTCGTCGAGGCTGCGCTGGTGCGGGAAGGTGCCGTCCTCCAGGCCGGTGAGGAAGACGACGGGGAACTCCAGGCCCTTGGCGGTGTGCAGTGTCATGAGCGTGACCACGCCCGAGGAGTCGTCGCCCTCGGGGATCTCGTCGGCGTCGGCGACCAGAGAGACCTGCTCGAGGAAGTCGACGAGGCCGCCCTCGGGGTAGTTGTCGTCGAACTCGCGGGCGACGGCGACCAGCTCGGCGAGGTTCTCCACCCGCGTCTCGTCCTGCGGGTCGCTGCTCGCGCGCAGCTCGGCGAGGTAGCCGGTGCGGTCCAGGATCGCCTCGAGCAGGTCCCCCACGCCGCTCTCCTCGTCCGCGGCGATCCCGCCCAGCTCCTCCAGCAGCGCGGTGAAGCCCTTGATCGCGGCGACCGAGCGGGTGGCGATCGCGGGCGCGTCCTCCGCCCTGCCCAGCGCGGCGACGAACGGGATCCGCTCGCGCTCGGCCAGCGCGCCGACCGCGCCGACGGCCCGGTCCCCGATGCCGCGCTTGGGGGTGTTGAGGATGCGGCGCAGGTTGACGTCGTCGGCCGGGTTGGCCAGCACCCGCAGGTAGGCCAGGGCGTCCTTGATCTCCCGCCGCTCGTAGAAGCGCGTGCCGCCGACCACCTTGTAGGGCAGGCCGGTGCGCACGAGCACCTCCTCCAGGGCGCGGGACTGGGCGTTGGTGCGGTAGAAGACCGCGACGTCGCCGGGCCGGACCCCGCGCTCGTCGCCGAGCTCGTCGATGCGGCGGGCGACGAACGAGGCCTCGTCGTGCTCGCTGTCGGCGACGTAGCCGACGATCTTGCCGCCCTCCCCCGCCTCGGTCCACAGCCGCTTGTCCCGGCGGTGCGGGTTGCGCGCGATGACCGCGTTGGCGGCCGAGAGGATCGTGGCCGTGGAGCGGTAGTTCTGCTCCAGCAGGATGGTGCGCGCCTCGGGGTAGTCCTCCTCGAACTCCACGATGTTGCGGATCGTCGCGCCGCGGAAGGCGTAGATCGACTGGTCGGCGTCGCCGACGACGCACAACTCGGCCGGCGGCAGCGGCCGGTCCCCGCCGTCGACGATGTCGCCGAGGTGGCCGACGAGCTCCCGGACGAGGGCGTACTGCGCGTGGTTGGTGTCCTGGTACTCGTCGACGAGGACGTGGCGGAAGCGTCGGCGGTAGTGCTCGCGCACGTCGGGGAAGGCCCGCAGCAGGTGGACGGTCGTCGCGATGAGGTCGTCGAAGTCGAGCGCGTTGGCCGCCCGCAGCCGGCGCTGGTAGAGCGTGTAGGCCTCGGCGACCTTCTGCTCGTAGCTGTTGCTGCCGACCTGGGCGGCGAAGGTCTCCTCGTCGACCAGCTCGTTCTTGGCGTCCGACACCTTGGCCAGGAAGGCCCGGGCCGGGTAGCGCTTGGGGTCGAGGTCCAGGTCCCGGATGACCATGCCCATGAGCCGCTGGCTGTCCGCCGCGTCGTAGATCGAGAAGGACGAGCGCAGTCCGGCCGTCTGCGCCTCGCGCCGAAGGATGCGCACGCACGCCGAGTGGAAGGTGGAGACCCACATCGCCCGGGCCCGCGGCCCGACGAGGGCCTCGACCCGCTCGCGCATCTCGGCGGCGGCCTTGTTGGTGAAGGTGATCGCCAGGACCTGCCCGGGGTGGACGTGCCGCTCGGCGAGCAGGTAGGCGATCCGGTGGGTGAGGACCCGGGTCTTGCCCGACCCGGCGCCCGCGACGATGAGCAGCGGGCTGCCCCGGTGGGTCACCGCCTCCCGCTGGGGCTCGTTGAGCCCGGCGAGCAGCTGCTCGACGTCGATGCCCTGGCGCGTCGCCGGCCGCTCCGCCTCCGGCGGCGCCTCGCCCTCCCCCAGCGCCCACGCCGGGATCCCCCGCTCGTCGACCTGACCGGCGCCCTCCTCGGGCCGGCCGCTCGCCTGGGCGGCCGTCATCGAGGGCATCGGGAGGTCGAAGGAGAGGTGGTCGAACAGGCTGCTCATCGTGCCGCCCATCCTAGGTCGGCGCACCGACGACCTTGCCCGGATCTCCACAGGTGACCACCCGTAGGCTGGTGGCCCGTGACCGGCAGCTCCACCGCATACCTCGACCCGCCGACCCTGACCCTGCTCCTGGGCGGGCTCGCGGTCGCGCTGGTGTGCCTGGTCAGCGGGCTGAACGGACGCGCCCCCGGTCGCCTGACGACCGGGCTGACCTGGGTGCTGCAGGCGGGGGTGCTGGCGTATGCCGCGTGGTACCTGCTCCGCCAGCTGTCCGGAGAGTCCCCGGTCGGGCCGGGCTGGGAGCTGTGGGCCTACCTGGTGACCATCGTGCTGCTGCCCGCGCTGGCGCTCATCTGGTCGCGGGAGGAGCCGACCCGGTGGAGCACGTTCGTGCTCGCGGTGGCGGCCTTCACCGCGGCGGTGATGGCGGCGCGCTCGGCGCAGATCTGGTACGGCGTGGGAATGCTGCCGTGAGGCGCCCCGCCGCGCACGCCGGCGACCGGCGCCACGGTCCCGGCCGCGTCATCCTCGCGCTCTATCTCGTCTTCGTCATCGGCACCGTCTCCCGGTCCGCCGCGCAGATCTCGACCCGGTGGCACGAGGCGCCCCTCGCCTACGGGTTGTCCGCCTTCGCCGCCCTCGTGTATGTGGTGGCGCTCGTCTCCCTGTCCGTGCGCGGGCGGCGGGCCTGGTGGGTGAGCGTGGTGGCCCTGTCCGTCGAGCTCGTCGGGGTGCTCGTCGTGGGCACGTGGAGCCTCCTGGCGCCCGAGATGTTCCCGGACGCGACGGTGTGGTCCGGCTTCGGCGTGGGCTACCTGCTCATCCCGCTGGTCCTCCCGGTCGCGGGGCTGTGGTGGCTGCTGTCGCCGCGCGGGGCCCGGGCGGTGGACGCGTGACGGAGCAGGCCCCGGCCCTGCGCAGGATCGGGGTCCGGGACGTCCTGCAGTCCGTGCTCGGCCTCGTCGCCGTCGTGCTGGTCATCTCCTTCGGGCTGCCGCACCTGCTGGAGACCTCCTGGGCCGAGATCGGTGCCCAGCTCTCCCGGGTGCGGCCCGGCACGGCCCTGGCGATGGGCCTGCTGCTGCTCGCCGGGCTGTTCTGCTACACGTGGGTCGTCATCGGGTCGCTGCCCGGCGTGGGGCACGTCCAGGCGCTCAAGATCAACGCCTCGGCGGCGACGATCGCCAACCTCGTGCCGCTCGGCGCGGCCATCGGCGTCGCGGTGTCCTGGATGATGCTGCGCTCCTGGGGCTTCAGCAAGTCGGCGGTCTCCAGCTCCTTCCTCGTCACCGCGCTGTGGAACCTGCTGGCCCGGGTGACCCTGCCCGTGATCGGCTGCCTCGTCGTCGTGGCGGGCACCGTCGCGGCGCCGCAGGTCGTCGTGACCGGCGCCTTCCTCGCCGGCGCCCTGGGCACCGCCATCGTCGTGGTGGGCGCGACGATGATCTTCTCGGACAGGGTGGCCGCATGGGTGGGGCGCGTGCTGCACGCGGCCCTGTCCCCCTTCAGCCGCAGGGTCCGCGAGGGCCGCGGCGTCGACCACGTCGTCACCGACCAGCGCGCACGGATCGAGCAGGTGGTGCGCACCGGCTGGTGGCGGATGACGCTGGGCATGGTCGGCCAGTTCGTCTTCCTCTTCGGGCTCTACTGGCTGGCCGCGCGGGTCGTCGGCCTCGACCTGCCGGTGCCGGAGCTCATCTGCGCCTACGCGTTCCGCCAGTTCCTCACGGTCATGGCCGTGACGCCGGGCGGGCTCGGGGTGACCGAGGTCGGCACGGCCGGGATCCTCGTGCTCTTCGGCGGCGCCCCCGGGGCCGCGTCGGCGACAGCGCTGCTCTACGCCATCTACGCCCACCTGCTCGTCGTGCCCTTCGGCCTGACGACGCTGGCGGCGTGGTGGGTGCGCACCGGCCGGCGCGCGGCTGCGGCCGGAGGACGATCTCCGGTTGACCTCACCTGAGGGAAGGTCAGGTGTCGGTCGAGTCGCGGATGACTGGGAATCGAGCCCACATCATCTCTGAGAGCGCGGTCGCCAGTTCCCCTTCCGCTCCTCGAAGGCCCGCCCCCGGAACGCCGTAAGAGAAGCCGTGGCCCTCAGCGCGTTCGGTCACCTCCACCTCGAACGCGTCATACACAGCACGCAGCTTAGAGACCACCTCCGCCGGAGTCATCGGGCGCCTGATCGGCGGGGGATCAACGTTGACCATCTCAGGTATCCCCCCAAGGGACCGGACCCTGGGGCGTAGCACCCATCCGAGACGGAATCGGTCTTCTTGCCGTAGACATCCCAGTTGCCGTTGTTGGTCAGGCTAGAGAAGGCCGTGAAGTTGCTTGTGTAGTCGGTGCCGACCCGCGAGCCGTTGATCTCCATCGTCACATTGTGGCCACCGTCGACCCAGACGTGCGTGTACACGTACATCCCGTCAGGACAAGTGATGTACCCCTCAGCATGAGTCATGGCAGCGGACGCCGGAATGGCCATGGCGAGGGTCAGAGCCCCAGCGCACAACGCTCCCACAACGGTGCTCGTCTTCCTCGACATTCAACGTTCCCATCAACATTGCAACCGAACGCGACGGTCCCTTAGGACTCTCCACGATCACGATCCACGATGGGAATTTCCGAGCCTGACGTTTGGTGAATCCCCCCGTCGAAAGAGCCGGGCCACCTGTCGGTCGTGCGCCTCCCGGGCGAGGGTGTCGTCGACCTGCCCGGGCGTCCAGGCGCCGGTGGCCCGGCGCGCGGCGTGCTCGAGCAGCCCGTCGGCGAGCGCCGGGTTGGCCGGCAGGACAGGGCCGTGCAGGTAGGTGCCCACGACGTTGGCGGTCCGCGCGCCCTCGGTGCGGTCCGTGCCGTTGTTGCCGGACCCGTGGCGCACCGTGCCGAAGGGCGCCTGGCCCTCCCCCAGCACGGTCGACCCGGAGTGGTTCTCGTAGCCGACGACCTGGCCGAAGGCGGTGTCGAGCACGACCGGCCCGATCATCCGCGTGGCGTTGCCCCTGGTCGTGACGTCGAGGATCCCCAGGCCCGGCAGCCGGCGCCCCTCGACGGTGACGAAGGCCTCGCCGAAGAGCTGGTACATCCCGCAGACCATGAGCATCGGCACGCCGTCGGCGGCCAGCTCCCTCAGCCGGTCGGCGTGCACCGCGAGGTCGTCCTGCACGCGGGCCTGGCCGCTGTCCTGGCCCCCGCCGCCGAGGACGAGGTCGACCCGCTCCGGCCACGACGCGCCCGGGTGGTGGTCGTGGACGACCGGCTGGTAGCCGTGCCACCGCAGGCGGGCGGCCAGGCAGCGGGTGTTGCCCAGGTCGCCGTAGATGCTCATCTCGCGGGGGTAGAGGTGCACCAGGTGCACCTCGCCCTTGTCCGCGGGCACCTCGGCCAGCGCGGCGACGTCGCCGGGCAGCGCGGTGGTCAGGTCGTCGCTCACGCGCTCTCCTCCCCGAAGCGGGCCAGCCCGAAGCGGTCAGCCAGCCTCCGGCGCAGGTGCATCATCGCGGTGTAGGTGCAGAAGACCCGCGTCGGCTCGCCCGCGTGGTCGCGCAGGAACCGCTCCAGGGCCGCGTCCAGGTCGGTCTCGACGTCGGCGACCTCGACGCCGTCGTAGCGCAGGCGCAGCGCCATGTCCCAGCCGCGCACGCCGGAGGTCAGCGCCACGCCCTGCTCGCGCAGCGACTCGAAGGACACGTCGTAGAGCCAGGACACGTCGCGCCCGTCGGCGTAGTCGTCGTTGATCGCGACCATCGTGGCGACCGGCTCGCCGCCGTAGGTGCCGAGCGCCACGGTGAAGCCGGCCGGGTTCTTGACCAGCACCAGCTCCAGCGGCGCGCCGTCCACGTCGATGACCTCACCGCGGCCGAAGGGCGGCTCGACCGCCGCGACGGCCTCGGCCGCCGTGCCGGGGTCGAAGGCCTCCCCGAGCAGCTCGCGGGCCGTCGTCGTCGCGGCCGTCGCGTTGATCATCGCCGCGAGCCCCCGCTGGCGCAGCCTCAGCGGCCCGACGTCCCGCCCGCCCGGGAAGCGCACGGTGAGCGAGCGCCCGTCCTCCCCCGGCACCAGCAGCCCGTCCTCCGGTCCCAGGGTCGGCCGCTCCTCGTCGTCCTCGAAGCGGACGTCGGCCTCCTGCAGCTGCGGCAGACGGTCCGCCACGGCGGGGTCCACCGCGAACCACCGCACCGTCACCCCGGGACCCACCTGCTCGCGCACGCGCGAGATGAACGAGTCGTCGGCGTTGAGCACGACGCCCGTCGTCGTCTGCTCGCCGAGCCGGGTGAGCAGCCGCGCGGTGTGGTCGATCTCGGCGAACCGGTCGAGCTGGTCGCGCGCGACGTTGAGCAGCAGGGTGTGCGTGGGCGGCACCTGGGCGGCGAAGTGCAGGGCGTGCGCCTCGTCCAGCTCGACGACGGCCAGGTCGGCGTCGAGGCGGCCGCGCAGACCGATCTCGCCGAGCATCGAGGAGATCACGCCGCGGGTGAAGTTGGACCCGGTCGGGTTGGTGAAGACGCGCAGCCCGTGCGCGCGCAGCAGCGCCACCAGCATCTTGGTCGTGGTCGTCTTGCCGTTGGTCCCCGAGACCACCACCACGCCGCGCGGGAGGGACCCGAGGGTATGCCGTAGCACCGCCGGGTCGATCGTCTCGGTCACCAGGCCGGGCAGGGCCGACCCGCCCCCGCGCAGGCGCGAGGCGAGCCGCGCCGCCTTCCCGGCGGCCAGCGCGGCGGTCGTGCGCGCCCGCCGGAGGGGGGCGGACGGCATACCCCTCACTCCCACTCGATCGTCCCCGGCGGCTTGCTCGTCACGTCGAGGACGACGCGGTTGACGTCCTCGACCTCGTTGGTGATCCGCGAGGAGATCCGGGCGAGCACGTCGTAGGGCACGCGGCTCCAGTCGGCGGTCATGGCGTCCTCGCTGGAGACGGGGCGCAGGACGACCGGGTGGCCGTAGGTGCGCCCGTCGCCCTGCACGCCCACGGAGCGCACGTCGGCGAGCAGCACCACGGGGCACT
>CAZONQ010000067.1:0-13631 GCA_964581125.1 uncultured Ornithinimicrobium sp. | reverse complement strand
CTTCGCAGCCGGCGCGCTCGCGGCATACCTCCTGCTGCCCGAGCAGGCGGGGGAGGCGCTGGACGTCGGGTGAGGCCCCGAGTACCCTGACCCTGACACGGCGGCATCCGCCGAGGGGACGCGACGCAGTGTCCCACCTTGGAGGTTCTCGTGTCACGCATCGCGAGGCGCGTGCTCGCGGCGGCAGTGGTGTGCACGACGTTTCTTACGGCCTGTGGGGGCTCGCGCCCGGCCGGGGTAGAGAGCGGCGGGGCGAGCGGTTCCGTGGAGGATCCGACCGTGGAGGAGCCGCCCAGCGCGATCGCCGAGCACCCGCCCGCCGCCGGGGAGGACGCGCCCGCCGAGCAGGATGACGCCAGCGGCTACCGCGGTCCCCGAAGTGCCGCCGACGCCCTCAGGGACAGATGGGAGTACTCCGGCCTCCCCGGTGATCCCCCTGACGTCGACGTGGTACGGGTGGTGACGAGCACGACGGAGGCCAACGAGATCTGGCCGGAGTGCATGGAGGAGCAGGGCTTCCGCACCACGACCGACCAGTTCGGCCAGCCGTGGATCAAGTTCGAGCGGGAGCACGAGGACGACGTCGAGCTCGCGTCGTACATCTGCGAGGCGAAGTACCCCATGGAGCAGAAGTACTACGGCCCGTATACCGACGAGCAGCTCAGGACGCTGTACGACTGGCGGGTGGGAACGAACATGCCATGCCTGCGGTCCCACGGACTCGAACCCTCGGACCCGCCGTCGTTCGAGTCGTTCGTCGCCGAGTACCGGCCCACCGGTTACAAGACGTGGAGTCCGAAGACCGCGCCCGAGCTCGTGGTCCCGCCGGAGAAGCGGGACATCGTCGACGAGGAGTGCCCCGACACGCCGCCGGAGGAGATCCTCTACCCGTCCTCGTAGCGGCTGGCCTCCGACGGCCGCCTGGCTGCCTGCCTGACCCTGAGACGAATAGTTATACTTGGTAGTGCATGTTCTTGCGGCGCCCGCCCGTGCGCCGCTCCACCCCGCCGCACCACGTGCCCGCGACCCTAGGATGACCGCATGACAGAGCTCTCCACGAACCAGGACTACATCGACCTCGAGGACAAGGTCGCCGCCCACAACTACAGCCCGCTGCCCGTCGTGGTCGAGGAGGCCGAGGGCATCTGGGTGACGGACGTGGAGGGCAACCGCTACCTCGACGCGTTGTCCGGCTACTCCGCGCTCAACTTCGGGCACCGCCACCCGGCGCTCGTGCAGGCCGCCAAGGACCAGCTCGACCGGTCGACGCTGACCAGCCGTGCCTTCCACAACGACCAGCTCGGCCCCTTCTGCGCCGCGCTGGCCGAGCTCGTCGGCAAGGACATGATCCTGCCGATGAACACCGGCGCCGAGGCCGTGGAGACCGCGCTGAAGATCGCCCGCAAGTGGGGCTACCAGGTCAAGGGCGTCGCCGACGAGCAGGCGCACATCATCGTCATGGAGGGCAACTTCCACGGCCGCACCACGACGATCATCTCCTTCTCCGACGACCCCGAGGCGCACGACGAGTACGGCCCCTACACGCCGGGCTTCACCTCCGTGCCCTACGGCGACCTGGCCGCGGTCGAGGCCGCGATCACCGACGACACCGTCGCCGTGCTGGTCGAGCCGATCCAGGGCGAGCAGGGCGTGAAGATCCCCAAGGAGGGCTTCCTGCCCGGCCTGCGCGAGCTGTGCACCAAGAACAACGTGCTGATGATCGCCGACGAGATCCAGGCCGGTCTGGGCCGCGTGGGCACGACCCTCGCCTGCCAGTACGAGGACGTCGAGGCCGACATCTACACCCTGGGCAAGGCGCTCGGCGGCGGCATCGTGCCCGTGTCGGCCGTCGCGGCCGACGCCGACGTCATGAACGTCATCACCCCCGGCACCCACGGCTCGACCTTCGGCGGCAACCCGCTCGCCGCCGCGGTCGGCAAGGCGGTCTGCGACCTGCTCGCCACCGGCGAGCACCAGAAGAACGCCGCCGCGCTCGAGGGCCAGCTCCGCGGGGCCCTGGAGGCTCTCATCGGCCAGGGCGTCGAGGAGGTCCGCGTCCGCGGCCTGTGGGCCGGAGTCGACATCGACCCCGACCTGATGACCGGCAAGGAGGCGTGCAAGGCCCTGGCCAGGAAGGGTGTCCTGGCCAAGGACACCCACGGTTCGACCATCAGGCTCGCCCCGCCGCTGACGATCACCGCCGACGAGCTGAAGATCATCACCGACGCCCTCACCGAGGTCGTCACCGAGGCCAGGCAGGGCTGACCCACGGTCGCGCCCACTTCGCCCGCAGCGTCGGCCCGGCCGCCCCCTGGGTGGTCGGGCCGGCGCATGCCTGGCCTGGTGATGCGTGCCGCGCCTGACGTGTCGCGGTGTTCGTGCTCAGCGGCCGGGCGTAGGCAGGGGTGCGACGCAGTATCCGTACGTGCCGTTCAGCTCCAACGTGGCTCCGATGCCGGAAGTGGTCACCCTCCAGCTCCCGCCTGGGCCGGACTTGTGGCGTGAGCGGGGGTAGCTGTTGTACCAGGTCTGCGCGGTGCCACCGGGACCGTAGACCTCCATGATCCCTTCCCCGTGCCCCTTCGCCCAGGCCGTGGCAGGGCCTACGCAGGACTGGGTGCCTCGAGCGCAGAGAACGCCGTCCGGGCAGTCAGGTGCAGCCAGGCCAGGTGCCGCCATGGGCAAGGCCAGGAGGATACCCGTGGCAGCTGCCATGCTCACCCTTCTGGTCCACGTCCGGGACCGCTGCGGCCTTCGAGAATTCATCTGTCCCCTCCTTCGTAAGGGCTCGGTGACGGACACTGGGCCAAATACAGGTGCCCGTCCAGTTCTGGGTCCCAGGCGCTTGGTGGTTGCGGACTCCTCCACGTCTCCATGTACACCTCGAGGCTGGGCGGCTGTGGGACATCTGCGCCAAGGTCGCGCATGCACTCGGCTTGCTGCTTCTTCAGCTCATAGAAGCGTTCGAGCTCAGCGTCGGTGAGAGGTGCGCTCCAGGGGAACTCGCCGAGCTCGGTCTCGCAGGCCGCACGTTCCTCGTCGACCGAGATGCCGGGCTTGTCTACGGTGAAGCCACCCTCGCTGGCGCTGACCGGAACCCCGAGTCCTTCCAGGCAGGAAATCATGTCCGCGATGTAGGCGCGCTGGTCTCGGGCCTCCCGCTCTCGATCGATCGAAGGTTGTGATTCTTCGTCCGGTCCGGCCGCACAGCTGGTGAGCAGTGCGCCAGCGAGGGCGCCGCGGAGAAGCAGGGCTGCACACTTGCCCCCATTGCCCCACCTGCCGAGATGAGTCGCCATGTTTCACTATGGCTGCAGCTCGAGAGCGCTGTCAACAGCGCTTCGAACGAGGGGGAGGAGATCGTTGCGGGACTGGTCCTGGGCTCATTTCGCGGCCGACCGCAGCCGGTCGGCGAGAACTCTCGCCCTGTCACGGAGCTCGGGCGGGTCGATGATCTCGAGGTCGACGCCGAGCCAGAGCATCTCGATGGCGAGGTAGTCCAGCGTCTCCGCGCCGGTCTCCAGCTCGCACGTGCCGTCGCCCAGGTCGGTCAGGGTCCCGGCGTTCTGCGGGACCCGCGCCGCGACGTCGTCGAGCGGCGCGTGGAGGCGCAGGCGCGCGACATGCCGGTAGGGGGAGCGGATCACCGAGTCGCGCACGTAGTCGACCGGGTCGGGGGCCTCGCGCGCCGCGAAGCGGAAGGTCGTGGCGTGCACCCGGTCTACCTCGACGCGGTCCAGCCGGAAGGACCGCCAGTCGGCCCGGGCGAGGTCATAGGCGAGCAGGTACCACCGCCGCCCCATCGCGACCACCCGGTAGGGCTCGACCCGGCGCTCGCTCGTTGCCCCGTCCCGGGCGCGGTAGGCGAAGTCGAGCAGCACCCGGTCCCGGCAGGCGCGGGCGACGGTGCTGAGCAGTCGCGCGTCCACAGGCACGTTGACGCCCTCGACGACGGCGACGGCCTGGCTGATCGCCTCCACCTCGCCCCGCAGCGACGCGGGCAGCACCTGGTCGAGCTTGGCCAGCGCCCGCAGCGCCGACTCCTCGACGCCGCTGACCGAGCCGCCAGCCGCCAGCCGCAGGCTCACGGTCACGGCGACCGCCTCCTCCGGGTCGAGCAGCAGCGGGGGCAGCTTGCCGCCCGCCCCCAGCTGGTAGCCCCCGCCGACGCCGGTGCTCGCCCGCACCGGGTAGCCCAGCCTGCGCAGCCGCTCCACGTCCCGCCGCACGCTCCGCGTCGTCACGCCGAGCCGCTCGGCCAGCTCCGGCCCGGTCCACATCGCGCGGCTCTGCAGCAGCCCGAGGAGCTGGAGGACGCGCCCGGTGGTGTCGGTCATGGGACACACCCTCCCACGCGTGGCGGACACGTCCTGTCCGCATCGCCCTCCACGATGGGGGTATGGAGAACACCTCGCCTTCGCAGACCACCACCCCCGCCCACGTCGTGCTCGTCCCGGGCTTCTGGCTCGGCGCCTGGGCCTGGGACGACGTCCTGCCCCTCCTGCGCGACCGCGGGATCGACGCCGTCGCGCTCACGCTGCCCGGCCTGGAGCCGGACCACGGCGACCGCGGGTCGGTCACGCTCGAGGACCACGTGAGCGCCATCGAGGACGCGGTCGCCGCGGCGCCGGAGGATGCCCGCGTCGTCCTCGTCGCGCACAGCGGCGCGGCCGTGCCCGCGACGGTCGCCCTCGACCGGCACGTCGAGGAGATCGACCACGTCGTGTGGGTCGACACCGCCCCGGTGGTGGACGGCTTCGCGATGGACGCCGAGGCGGAGGGCGACGAGCACCCGCTGTCGGCCCAGTGGGACGAGGAGCTCGAGGGCGGCTCGATGGTCGGGCTCTCCGAGGAGCAGCTCGCGACCTTCCAGGAGCGTGCCGTGTCGCAGCCGACAGGCTCGATCCGGGACGCGGCGCACCTGACGGACGAGCGGCGCCTGGACACGCCGATGACGTTGACAGCCACCGCCTTCCCGAGCACGGAGTACCGCTCCGGCGCGGAGCAGGGCGTGCCCTTCCTGGCCGGGCTCAAGGAGTTCCGCAACCTGGAGATGGTCGACCTGCCCACCGGGCACTGGCCGATGTGGAGCGAGCCGGAGAAGCTGGCCGCGATCATCGCGGCGGCGGCCCGGCAGGGCTGAGCCGCGTCGTGCCCGGCGGCCCGTCCGCCGCAGAGCCGCACCGCAGGAGCACAATGGACCGCGATGGAAATCGTGCTCGAGGTCGTCGTGGGGGTCGTGGTCGGCCTCGTGATGGGCACGCTCGGCGCCGGCGGCGGGATCATCTCCGTGCCGGCCCTGGTCTTCCTCCTCGGCCAGCCGCCCGCCGTCGCGACGACCACGTCCCTGGTGATCATCGGGACGACGGGGATCTTCTCGGTCGCCCAGCACGGCCGGGCCGGCAACGTCGCCTGGGTCGACGGGGTCGCCTTCGGGGTGCTGGGCGCCGGCGGGGCGCTGCTGGGCTCGCGGGTGGCGACGGTCGCCGACCCGCGCCTGACGCTGGGCCTCTTCGCCGTGCTGCTCGCCATCACCGCCTCGGTCATGTGGCACCGGTCGAGGACGCTGGAGCGCACCGACCCGCAGGAGCGTGGATCGGACCGCTGGCTGACGCTGCGACCGTTCTCGGTCAACTCCCGGCGCGCGCTGCTGGTGCTTGTCGTGGCCAGCGCCGCGGGCGTCCTGACGGGCTTCTTCGGCGTGGGGGGCGGTTTCGCCATCGTCCCGGCCCTCACGCTGCTCATGGGCATGCCGATGGCGCTGGCCGTCGGCACCTCCCTGGTCGTCATCACGCTCAACTCGGCGACCGGCGTGCTCGGCCGGATCGGCACCGACCTGCACCTCGACTGGTCCCTCATCGCCGTCTTCACGGCCGCGGCTGTGGTGAGCAGCCTGGTCGGCGGTCGGGTCGGCCGCCACCTCGACCCGGCCCTGCTGCAGCGAGGCTTTGCCATCATGCTGCTGCTGGTGGGCATCTACACCGCTGCCAGCACCATCCTGCTCTGAGCGGACGGGGACATGGATCTCAAGAGGTCAAGCCGTGGCCAAGCATCACTATCTTCTCCCGGTATGAGGGCTGTCTCTAGCGTCGGAGGCTTGTCCGTCGTCCTCGTCGCTCTCTGTCTCTGCGCAGGTTGCTCGGCAACGGGCGATGGGCGAGCTCCGGCTCCGGCGTCCGTCGACGCGCAGGTCCCGACCGGACCAGCCGCCGACCAGGGCACCGCGGACGAGGCATACCTCGAGCGATACCGCGAAGACCTTGCCGAGCTCCACGGGGTCGAGGACCCGCCCTCTGTCGAGGTGGTGCGGAGAGTGGCACCGGCGGAGCAGTCAGCGCTCGTCGGCGCCTGCATGGAGGAGCGTGGATGGCCCGTCGAGGTCGACCCGGAAGGAGGGGTGGTCGCCTCCGTCCCGGACCAGCAGGTGACGCAGCTGAACGAGTCCTGGTACGTCTGCTGGGCGTCCTACCCGCCTCTGGAGCAGTACCTCCGGCCGCTCGACGACGAACAGCTGGGCCGTCTGTACGACTACTACGTGGACGAGCTCACGCCGTGCCTGCGGGCAGAAGGGCATGCGGTGGATCCTCCGTCGCGGGAGCGCTGGCTGCACGACCGGGCCACGGGTCAGGACTGGATGCCGTACTTCGACGTCGAGGGCGCTCCCGACGAGGAGCTCGAGCGGCGCTGTCCCGCCTCGCCCGAGGACGACGTGCTCTACGGGGACTGATGCCTCAGGCTCCCTGCCCCCCCGGCGTCCACCGCGGGGCGTCCTGCAGCATCGCCGAGCCGAGCCAGGCCTCCGGGACGCCCATGCCCTCGACGAGCTCGAGGGCGAGCGGCCGCAGCTCGCCGCACAGCCGGTTGATCTGCGCCGTCACCGCCTTGGAGCGGGCGGCCGACATCCGGTTGTGCGCGAGGAACCAGCCCGCGTCAGCCTCGATCGAGCTCAGCGCATAGAGGGTGCACAGCCGCTCCAGCGTCTCGCGGACCGCGCCCTCCTCGCACGCGTCGATCCCGGCGACGAAGGCCTCGAGCACGACCCGGTCCATGTGCGTGCGGGCCGCCAGCAGCACGTGGTCCTGCGCGGCGTTGAAGGTGGCGAAGGCGTCCTCGTCCTTGGCCTTGCGCAGTCGTCCCGCGAGCGTCTCCAGCACGTGGCGCTCGCGGTCGGTGAACATCGACAGGTGCCAGCCCCGGTCGAGCAGCGTCTCGTCCTCGGACCGGCGCGCGGCGGCCGCGATGAGGCGGTCGACCAGCGGCCGCACCGACGTCGCCTCGAGCACCTGCTGGCCCAGCATCCGGGCTCCGGCCGCCACCATGCCGGCGGTGTCGAGGTCGCCCCACATCTCCTTGTAGCCGGTGAGCAGCCCCTTGGCGACCAGCTGCAGCAGCACGGTGTTGTCGCCCTCGAAGGTGGCGAAGACGTCGGCGTCGCCGCGCAGCACGGTCAGGCCGTTCTCGGCCATGTAGCCCGCACCGCCGCAGGCCTCGCGGCAGACCTGCACCGTGTCGTTGGTGAACCGGGTGACGAGGGCCTTCAGGCCGGCGGCGCGGGTCTCCAGCTCGCGCTGGGCCTCCTGGTCCTTCTCCGGCCGCTCGTGCAGCTCCTGCAGCCGCTCGACCAGCTCGTTGACCGCGAAGGTGTGGGCGTAGGCCGTCGCGATCGCGGGCAGCAGCTTGCGCTGGTGGGCCAGGTAGTCCAGCAGCACCACGTCCTCGCCCTCGGGGCCGGCGAACTGGCGACGGCGCTCGGCATACCTCGTCGCGATCGACAGCGCCTTGCGGGAGGCGGCCGCCGCACCCGCGGCGACGCAGATCCGCCCGCGGACGAGGGTGCCGAGCATGGTGAAGAAGCGGCGGTTGTCGCTCTCGATGTCGGAGACGTAGGTGCCGGTGTCGTCGATGCCGCCGTAGCGGTCCAGCAGCATCGAGCGCGGCACCCGCACCTGGTCGAAGGAGATGGTGCCGTTGTCGACGCCGAGCAGGCCGCCCTTGGCGCCGTTGTCGCCGAGCGTCACGCCGGGGGTCGGGCGGCCGTCCTCGTCGCGGACCCGCACGAGGACGACGTGCACGCCGTGGCCCGTGCCGTCCACGACGAGCTGACCGTAGACCGCGGCCAAGTGCGCGTCCTCGGCGGCCGCGCCGATGTAGGTCTTGACGGCCGACGGCGTGGGGGAGTGCACGACCAGCTCGTCGGTCTCGCCGTCGTAGGTGATCGTCGTCTCCAGCGACGCCACGTCGGACCCGTGCCCGAACTCGGTCATCGCGTAGCAGCCGATCTGCTCCAGCGTCAGCAGCGGCGGGATGAACTCCTCGTGGTGCCGCTCGGTGCCCAGCGCCGTCACCGCCCCGCCGTAGAGCCCGAAGTGCACCCCCGACTTCACGGTGAGCGACAGGTCGCCGTGCGCGGTCATCTCGAAGTCGACGCACGAGCGGCCGACGTCGTCCAGACCGCCCTGCGCCGTCGGGAAGCCGCTGCCGGCCATGCCGTGCCCGACGAGCCCGCGCAGCGAGTCGCGCGTCCACTCCCGTGCCTCGTGCATCGTCAGCGCGGGGTCGCGCACCATGAGCGAGGCGGGCACGCTCGCCCGCGCCAGGTCGCGCACCGGCCCGTAGCGGCCGCCGGTCGCGGCGCGCAGCCCGTCGCCGAGCGCGGTCAGCCGCTCCTCGGTGTGCTGCGTCGTCGCCTGCTCGGTCGCCGCGGCGGGCATCGGGACGTCGGTCCTCGGGCTGGGCACGTGCGTCCGGCTCTGGGTGGTCATGGGATCCTCCAGCAGGTATGGGGTGGTGTCGGCGGTCAGGTCAGGCGTCCGGGGCGCTCAGGGCCGGGCGGATGAGGTCGACGACTGCGCGGGTGGCGTCGTCGACGGAGAGGGCCTCCTCGCCCGAGGCGCGGGAGGCGAGCCAGTGGTCGGAGACGGCGCGGACGAGCCCGACGATGCCCTGGCCCCAGACGCGGGCGAGCAGGTCGGCCTCCTGCTCGGCGCGACCGCTCGCGACCAGGTGGTCGCGGAGCGTCACGGCCAGCTGGTCGGCGATCCGGTCGCTGATCCGGTGCACCGGGTCGCCGTCGCCGGGGTCGGCGCTGTCCAGCGGCCGGGTCACGACGAAGCGGTAGATCTCCGGGTCGCGCTCGACGAGGGCGAGGTAGGAGCGGACCATCTGGGTGATCCGGTCGACCGCGTCGTCGCTGCCCGCGCCGGCCTCGGCCAGGTCGGCCAGGATCGTCTCGTCGACCGCGGCGACGACCGCCCGGTAGAGCCCCGCCCGGTCGCCCAGGTGGCGGTAGAGCACGGTCTTGCTCGTCGCGCCCTCGGCGGCGATCTCGTCCATGCCGACCCCCGCGCCGTGGTGGCGGATCGCGCGCAGCGCGGCCTCCACGAGCTGGCGGCGGCGCCGGGCGCGGTGCGCCTCCCAGCGCATGTCGCGGCCGTCCCGCGGCTCGCCGGCCAGGGCCTTGCGGCGCGGAGGGGAAGGAGTCATGCCGGACAGGGTATCGCGTACGGCTCGTATCGGCTACAGTCGGTATCGGATAACTTTCCCGACCCGCCCGCCCGTGGCGGGCGCACCCCGAGGAGCCTCGACGTGCCCGACCAGCCCACCCAGCCGACGCCGACGACGGCGCAGCCACCGCGCGACGCCGTGATCGTCGGCGGCAACCGGATCCCGTTCGGCAAGGCCGGCGGGGCCTACGCCTCCGCCTCCAACCAGGCCATGCTCACCGCCGCCCTCGACGGCCTCGTCGCCCGCTTCGGCCTCGCCGGCGAGCGGGTCGGCGAGGTGGCCGCCGGCGCCGTGCTCAAGCACGCGCGCGACTTCAACCTGGCCCGCGAGTCGGTCCTGGGCTCGGCCCTGGCCCCGACCACGCCGGCCTACGACCTGCAGCAGGCCTGCGGCACCGGTCTGGAGGCCGTCATCCAGGTGGCCAACAAGATCCGGCTCGGCCAGGTCGACTCCGGCGTCGCCGGTGGCGTCGACTCCGCGAGCGACGCGCCGATCGCCGTGGGCGAGGGCCTGCGCAAGGCGCTGCTGCGGGCCAACCACGCCAAGACCCCGATGCAGCGCGTCAAGGCGCTGGCGGGCGTCCGGCCCGGCGACCTGGCCCCCGAGAGCCCGCGCAACGCCGAGCCGCGCACCGGCCTGTCGATGGGCGAGCACCAGGCCCGCACCGCCAAGCAGTGGGGGATCACCCGCGAGGCGCAGGACGAGCTGGCCGCGGCCAGCCACCACAACCTCGCCGCGGCCTGGGACGCCGGCTTCTTCGACGACCTCGCCACCGGCTTCCTGCGCCTCTCCCGCGACCAGGGCCTGCGCCCGGACACCTCGGTGGACAAGCTGGCGACTCTTCAGCCGGTCTTCGGCAAGGGCGAGGGCGCCACGATGACCGCCGGCAACTCCACGCCGCTGTCCGACGGCGCCGCACTCGTCCTGCTCTCCTCCCGCGAGTGGGCGCAGGAGCGCAACCTGCCCGCGCTCGCCCGCTTCGTGGACGCCGAGGTGGCCGCGGTCGACTACGTCTCCGGCGACGAGGGCCTCCTCATGGCTCCCGCGTATGCCGTCCCCCGCCTCCTGGAGCGCCAGGGCCTGACCCTGCAGGACTTCGACTACTACGAGATCCACGAGGCCTTCGCCTCGACCGTGCTCGCCACGCTGAAGGCCTGGGAGTCGGAGGAGTTCTGCCGCGACCGGCTCGGCCTGGACGCGCCGCTGGGGTCGATCGACCGCAGCCGGCTCAACGTGCACGGCTCGTCGCTGGCCGCCGGCCACCCGTTCGCCGCGACGGGCGGGCGGATCGTGGCCACGCTGGCCAAGCTGCTCCACGAGAAGGGCCCCGGCTCCCGCGGCCTGGTGTCGATCTGCGCCGCCGGCGGCCAGGGCGTCGTCGCGATCCTGGAGGGGTGCTGACAATGGCCGACCTGGTGAAGATCCTCACGACCAACCCGCTCGCGCGCCAGCTGGGCGTGCCTCAGCCGACCGACCTGCGCCGCGGACGCACCCTACCCGCCGGGCCGGTGGTGCTGGCGACCGCCGGCGGGGCGACCGCCGCCGGCGGGGCGACGCCCGGCGGCACCGGCCTCGTGCGCGACACGCTCGAGGCGCTCGGCGTGACGCCGCAGGACGCGCTCGTCGACACGCCCGACACCCGGGTGACCAGGACGGACGACCAGGGGCGCACCCGGGAGGTGCCTGCTCCATACCCCTCCAAGGTCGGTGCCGTGGTGCTCGACGCGACCGCGCTGACCACGGTGGCGGACCTCGAGGGCGTGCGCGGTGTGCTGCGCCCGGCGCTCAAGGCGCTGGAGAGCTCGGCCCGCGTGATCGTCGTCGGCGTCGAGCCGGAGACGGCCGGCGCCCCCGGCGCGGTCGCGGCCCAGCAGGCGCTCGAGGGCATCGTGCGCACCGTCGGCAAGGAGCTGCGCAAGGGCGCGACCGCCAACCTCGTGCGCGTCGACCTGCTCACCGACGCGCCGACCGGCCCGGCCGACATCGCCTCGACGCTGTCCTTCCTGCTGGAGGGACGCTCGGCCTACGTCTCCGGGCAGGTCCTGCACGTCGGCCACGCCGAGGGTGCGGCCGAGGTGAGCGGGCGGCCGTTCGAGGGCCAGGTCGTCGTCGTCACCGGCGCCGGGCGCGGCATCGGCGCGAGCATCGCCGAGACCTTCGCCCGGGACGGCGCGCTCGTCGTCGCCGTCGACGTGCCCGCCGGCGGCGAGGGGCTGGCCAGGGTCGCCAACCGGATCGGCGGCCAGGCCCTCCAGCTCGACATCACCGCTCAGGACGCCGGGCAGCGGATCGCGGCCCACGTGGCCCAGCGCTTCGGCGACGCCGCCCGCATCCACACGGTCGTGCACAACGCCGGCATCACCCGCGACAAGCTGCTCGCCAACACCGACGAGCAGCAGTGGGGCAGTGTCCTCGAGGTCAACCTCGCGGCGCAGATCCGCATCAACCAGGTGCTCCTCGAGCCGGGCCTGCCCGGGGGGCTCGACGACGGCGGCCGCATCGTCACCGTGTCCTCGACCACCGGGCTGGCCGGCAACCGCGGGCAGGCCAACTACGCCGCGTCCAAGGCCGGCGTCATCGGCCTGGTGCGCGCGATGGGCGCCGACCCGCGGCTCGCCGGCCGCGGCGTCACGGTCAACGCCGTGGCCCCCGGCGTCATCGCCACCGAGATGTGGGGCAAGGTCCCGTTCGTCACCCGCCAGCTCGGCGAGCGGATGAACAGCCTGCAGCAGGCCGGCCGCCCGGTCGACGTGGCCGAGGCGATCGCCTACCTCGCCGAGCCGGCCAGCGCCGCCGTGACCGGCCAGGTGCTGCGGGTCTGCGGCCAGCTCATGATGGGAGCCTGACGATGACCGACGTCGACGTCCGCCTGCTGGACGAGATGCCCGGGATCCCGGCCGCGTTCGCGCGCGGCCTGGCCACCAGCGCCCGTCGCCCGGGCGCCGCGGGCGGCCTGCCCACGCAGCGGCTCGTCGTGGCCGACGTGGAGCAGGACGTGCGCCGCCTCGCCGACTACTGCGAGGTCACCGGCAGCGTCCTGGCCGACACCGTGCCGGCGACCTGGCTTCACGTCCTCACCTTCCCGCTGCACGTGAGCCTCATGGCCGACCGCACCTTCCCCTTCCCCATGCTGGGGATGGTCCACGTCGCCAACACGATGACCCAGCACCGCCCCGTGCGGGCCGCCGAGGGGCTCACGCTCTCGTCCTGGGTCGAGGACCTCGCCCCGCACCGCCGCGGCCACACCGTCGACCTCGTCGGCGAGGTGCGCGTCGGCGACGAGGTGGTCTGGCAGGGCCGCTCCACCTACCTCGCCAAGACCAAGGACAAGGCCAAGGGCAAGGGCGAGGGCATCGGGGGCCCGACCCCCGGGACCGAGGACCGGCCGGAGGTGGCCGCGGCCAGGCCGGAGCACCCCATACCTGCCCGTGAGCTCGCGGTCTGGCGGCTGCCCGCGGACCTCGGCCGCCGTTACGCGAAGGTGTCCGGCGACGCCAACCCGATCCACCTGTCGGCTGTGAGCGCCAAGGCGTTCGGCTTCCCGCGGGCGATCGCCCACGGCATGTGGTCGCACGCCCGGGCGCTGGCCGCCGTGCAGCCGCGCCTGGCCGGCGCCTACCGAGCCGACGTGCGCTTCGGCAAGCCGGTGCTCCTGCCCTCCACCGTCGTCCTGCGCGGCGACCTCGAGGAGGGTGTGCAGCTCGCCGTCACCTCCCGCGACGGGTCCCGCACGCACCTGTCCATGCAGGTCAGCGCCCCCGAGGGCGCCTGACCGGGGGTGCCGGGCGGCTCGTTTTGGACCTGCCCGGCACCCTCATGTAAAGTTGCTTCTCGCTGCCTGCGGGTCCTCGACCGGCAGGATCACGGCCCGCCCCTATAGCTCAGTCGGTAGAGCGTCTCCATGGTAAGGAGAAGGTCAACGGTTCGATTCCGTTTGGGGGCTCTGGCAGGCCGGCCGCAGGTCGACCTCCCGAGGCGGGATAGCTCAGCTGGTTAGAGCGCACGACTCATAATCGTGAGGTCGCGGGATCGAGCCCCGCTCCCGCTACCGAGCACCGCCGTACCACCACCATTTCCGAGAGTAGGTTGCACCAGTGGCCACCAAGAGCGCCGACGTCCGCCCGAAG
>CAZONQ010000066.1:0-13750 GCA_964581125.1 uncultured Ornithinimicrobium sp. | reverse complement strand
GCGAGGAGCTCGGCATCTCCCAGATCGTGTGGAGCCCGATGGCCCAGGGCGTGCTGTCCGGCAAGTACCTCCCCGGTCAGGCACCGACCGAGGGCCGCGCCGCCGACGAGAAGATGTCTTCAGGGATGAAGGGCTTCATGCGCGAGGAGGTCCTCACCGCGGTGCAGGGGCTCACGCCGCTCGCCGAGCAGGCCGGGCTGACGATGCCGCAGCTGGCCGTGGCCTGGGTCCTGCAGAACCCCAACGTCGCCGCCGCGCTCGTCGGCGCCTCCCGTCCGGAGCAGGTCGAGGACAACGTCAGGGCGGCCGGGGTCAGGCTCGACGCCGACCTCATGGCCAAGATCGACGAGGTGCTCGGCGACGTCGTCGAGCGCGACCCGGGCAGGACGGCCGAGCTCGCGCCGCAGACCCGGGTGAGCTGAGGGGCGGCGAGGATGAGCCGTGGGCCCTTCGACCTGACCCTGGAGCAGCTGCGCGAGCGGCGCTCGGCCAAGTGGACGCGCGTGCCGTCCGACGTGCTGCCCGCCTGGGTGGCCGAGATGGACGTGCGGACCGCGCCGGCGGTGGCCGAGGCGCTGCACCGCGCCGTCGACCGCTGCGACCTCGGCTACGCCGGCGAGCCGACCCCGGTGGTCGAGGCCTTCGCCGGGTTCGCCCGGGACACCTGGGGCTGGGAGCCCGACGGCTTGCGGACGCGGCTCTTCGCCGACGTCGGGAGCGCCGTGCGGGAGATCGTCGGCGGGCTCACCTCTCCGGGCGACCGGGTGGTGCTCAACCCGCCGGTCTACCCGTCCTTCTACGGCTGGCTGCGCACCCTGGGCCTGGAGGCCCACGAGGTCCCGATGCTCGACGTGCCCTCGGGTGGACGCCTCGACCTGGAGGGGACGGAGCGCGCCCTCGCCTCGGGGGCCCGCGTCGTCCTGCTCTGCAGCCCCCACAACCCGCTCGGCACGGTCTATCCCCGCGAGGACCTGGCGGCGCTCGCCGAGCTGGCGCTCGCGCACGACGCCGTGGTGGTCGCCGACGAGGTGCACGCCCCGCTCACCTTCCCGGGCAGCCCGCAGCCCTTCGTCCCGTGGCTGACGGTGTCCGACGCGGCGCGGCAGGTCGGCCTCGCCGTGCACTCGCCCTCCAAGGCGTGGAACCTCGCCGGCCTCAAGCTGGCGCTCGGCGTCACCGCGGTCGAGGACCGGTGGCCGGCGATCGGCGAGGAGGTCTCCTGGAGCCCCTCGATCCTCGGCCAGCACGCCGCCGTGGCCGCGTGGACGGACGGCCGGGAGTGGCTCGCCGCCGTGACCGCGGAGCTGGAGCAGCGCGCCGGCCAGCTCGTCGACCTGCTGGCCGAGCACCTGCCGGGCGTGCGCTACCACCCGGGCCACGCGTCATACCTCGCGTGGCTGGACTGCCGCGCGCTCGGCCTCGGCGACGACCCGGCCCAGGCGTTCCTGGAGCACGGGCGCGTGTTCCTGTCCTCCGGCCCGATGTTCGGCGCCGGGGGTGACGGCTGCGTCCGCCTCAACTTCGGCACGAGCGAGGAGCTGATGGCCGAGGCCGTGCGCCGGATGGCCCTCGCCCTCCGCTGACCCACCCCCACCGGACCGACGCACGCTCTGCACACCCCGCCACCCGACCGGACGCACGCTCTGCACACCCCACCCCCGACCGGACGCACGCTCTGCACATCCCGCCACCCGACCGAGCGCGGACTGTGGGTAGCGCCAAGGGCGCTCGACGATGGACGTTGGCGGCCGCACGAGGCTCAGGCGTCCCCCGGGCAGGCGATGGCACCGAGCGCCGCGAGGCCGGCGAGGTCGCCCGGGCCGAAGCTGGTCTGGACAGCCCTCGGCGCCATCAGCTCGCCCACGTCGTCGACGTGGTCCAGGCCGAGGACGTGGCCGAGCTCGTGGTCGAGGACGGCAGAGTGCTGCTCCTAGGTCACCAGATCCGTGGCGTCGAGCACGACCTGACCGCCGGAGTGCCACATCCGGCCGTCGTGACCGACCACGTAGGTCGCGCCGCCCAGCCCCGCGTAACCACCGGCCAGTCCAGGAACCGTCTCAGGGTCGGACCAGCTGACCAGCACGGGCGAGCCCATCTCACGCGGCTCCTCCTGCCAGGTCTCGTCGGTCTCGCCGACGAGCACGAGATCCAGACCGGACGCCTGCGTCACGCGCCGGAGCGAGGCGGTCACGATATCTGTGTAGCCCCACGGCGCGCCTGCCGGGTTGACCTTTACCTCGACCGGGCCGCACGGGGAGAAGCCGACCGGGACGTCGGTGCCCGGCTGGGTCTGCAAGAAGGCATAGCTGCCCGACGTCGTGGCCTCCACCGGTGGCAGGACCCGACGACCGCGGGGCGGCTGCCAGCCCCAGGTGCCACCGCCGTCCAGGACATGGTCCACGACCTCCTCGACGAGTCCGCTGCCGGACGACTCGCCTGCCCGCGACTCGTCGTGGGCAGGGGCATCGACGCGTCCCGCCGGATCGGCATGCGGATCGGGTGGCGGCAGCGGTCGAGGCTCGCCTGGGCCGATGTCGCGCCCGGCTGACGCCTGGAGGCCGGGCTCCGAGGCCGGGACGCCGAGGATCGACCGGCCAGCCGTCGTCAGCCACTGCTTCGCTACGTCCGTCCGCTCCGGGTAGAGGTAGGCACCCACGACCAGGGCCACGACCACGAGAGCGAGGAGCCAGCGCCCAGTCCGCCGTCGGGGCCTCGACGCCCGGCGCTCGACGGCGGCTGGCGTCGGGTCGAACGCGCGGAGCGGCCGCTCCCCCTCGGGCGAGTAGTGGCGCCATGTGGTGTCGGGACGGGCCGACGGGTGCCCGGGCGGCGCGCCGCCCAGTCCGTAGCGGCGGTCCCACTCGTCGAGCTCGGCGAGGCGACGCTCGATCTCCGCGGCGCGGCGGCGGCGCGCGGCCGACTCGAACATCCCCATGCCCGAGCATCCTGCACCACCCCACCGACAGAGTCGAGGGCCCCTACCCGTGCAGAGCGTGCGCCCGGTCGCGAAGGAGCGTGCAGAGCGTGCGCCCGGTCGCGAAGGAGCGTGCAGAGCGTGCGCCCGGTCGAGTGCAGAGCGTGCGCCCGGTCGGGTTGGTGTTACATAGGTTACCTATGTATCTTTGAGGAATGCCCGATCGCTCCGTCCTCGCCGACGACCTGCTCCGCTCGGCGGCGCGCCTCTCCCGGTGGGCGTCGCGGCAGGCCACCTTCGAGGTGACCAGCGCGCAGGCCCGCCTCCTGGCCCTGCTCGACGAGCTCGGCCCGGCCCGCGTCAGCCTCCTCGCGGAGGCCGACCACAGCAGCCAGCCGAGCGTCACCACGGCCCTGCAGCGCCTCGAGGCCCAGGGCTGGGCGAGCCGCGGGCCGGACCCCGACGACGCCCGCGCCTCGCTCCTGTCGCTCACCGCCGCCGGCCACGAGGCCCTCCGCGGTGTCCGCGACGCACGCGCCCGCGCACTCGCACCGGCCCTGGACAGCCTCTCCCCCGAGGACGTCGACCGGCTGCGCGACGCCGTCGCCGCGATGCACTCCCTGCTGCAGCACGCAGCCACCCCCGCCCCCTCCCGGAAGGACTCCTGACCCTCGTGTGGCGCCAACCCCGAACCGTCTGGTCCGTCGCCTTCGCCTGCGTGATCGCCTTCATGGGCATCGGCCTGGTCGACCCCATCCTCAAGCCGATCGCCGACGAGCTTGGCGCCGACGCCTCGCAGGTGTCGCTGCTCTTCACCAGCTACATGGCGGTGATGGGCGCGGCGATGCTCGTCACGGGATGGGTCTCCAGCCGCCTCGGCGCCAAGCGCACCCTCGTCGCCGGCCTGGCCATCATCATCGTGGGCGCCGGCCTCGCGGGCACGATGGACTCGGTCACCGGCATCGTCGCCTTCCGCGCGCTCTGGGGCCTGGGCAACGCGCTCTTCATCGCGACCGCGCTCGCCACCATCGTCAGCGCGGCCACCGGGTCGGTCGCCCAGGCGATCGTCCTGTATGAGGCGGCGCTCGGTGTCGGGATCGCCGCCGGTCCGCTGCTGGGCGGCTGGCTCGGGAGCCAGTCCTGGCGCTACCCGTTCTTCGGCGTCTCGGCCCTGATGCTCGTCGCCCTCGTCGCCATCCTCCTCACCCTGCCGCCGTCCCCGCCCCGGCACCACGGCACACCCCTCTCCGCCCCGCTGCGGGCCCTCGGCCACCGCGGGCTCCTCACCGTCGGGCTGACCGCCCTCCTCTACAACGTCGGCTTCTTCACGCTGCTGGCGTGGACCCCGTTCCCGCTGGCGATGGACGCCCACGGCGTGGGCCTCGTCTTCTTCGGGTGGGGCATCCTGCTCGCGCTCACCTCGGTGCTCGTCGGCCCGTGGCTGCAGCGCCGGCTCGGCACGCTGCCCGTGCTGACCGCGGCGCTGCTCGGCTTCGCCGCCGTCATGGCCGTCATGGCGGTCGGCACGGACAGCCGCGCGGTGCTCGTCGCCGGCGTCGTCGTCGCCGGCGCCTTCCTCGGCGTCGTCAACACGCTCATCACCGAGACGGTCATGAAGGTCTCGCCGGTGGAGCGGTCGGTCGCGTCCGCGGCCTACAGCTTCGTGCGGTTCGGCGGCGGCGCGGTCGCCCCGTGGCTGGCCGGCAGGCTGGGCGAGCACGCCGCCGGCCTGCCGTTCTGGTTCGGCGCGGGCGCGGTGGTGCTCGGGGTCCTCGTCCTGCTCACCGCACGGCGCGAGCTGTCCGCGCTGGAGCGGACGCCGGAGCACGGCGCCGAGCCGGTCGCCAGCCCCGCCGAGGCGCAGGCCGTCACCGTCGGAGACGCGTAGTCCGAGCATCACCCCTCCCGGTCCTACTCTTGTCCCCATGACCCGACCGCACCTGTGGATCCGCGCCGAGGCCCGCCCCACCGAGCAGCGCGTCCCCATCGTCCCCGCCGACGCCGCGCGGCTGGTCAGCGACGGTTTCCGCGTCACCGTCGAGGAGTCGCCGACCCGCATCGTGCCGATCGAGGACTACGTCGCCGCCGGCTGCGGGACCGCGCCGACCGGCTCCTGGGTCGAGGCGCCCGAGGGTGCCGTCGTCGTCGGGATCAAGGAGCTGCCCGAGGACCCCTCCGACCTGTCCCGCACGCACGTCTACTTCGCCCACGCCTACAAGGGGCAGGAGGGCGCCCAGCGCGTGCTCGACCGCTTCCGCCGCGGCGGCGGCGAGCTCCTCGACGTCGAGTACCTCACCGTCGACGGCAAGCGGGTCGTCGCCTTCGGCTTCTGGGCGGGGTATGTGGGAGCCGCCCTCGCGGTCCTGCGTCACCGTGGTCTTCTCGCGGGTGGGGTGAGCCCGATGTCGCGAGCGGACCTCGACGAGCAGCTCGCCGGCAGCGTCCCGGGGACCCCCGAGCGGGCGCTGGTCATCGGCTCGCGGGGCCGGTCGGGCCGGGGCGCCGTCGAGGCGCTGACCGTCGCCGGCTGCGCCGTCACCCGCTGGGACCGCCCGGACACCGTGCTGCTCGACAAGGAGGCGCTGCTCGGGCACGACGTCCTCGTCAACTGCGTGGTCAGCCGCGGCGCCGACGGCCAGCAGCCGTTCGTGACCGCCGAGGACGTGGACGCCGACCGCCGGCTGCGGGTCGTCGGCGACGTCACCTGCGACGTGACCTCCGAGGCCAACCTGCTCCCGGTCAACACCGCGGTCACGACGTGGCAGGAGCCGGTGCGACGCTTCGGCGGGGACGACCACCCCCTCGACGTCATCGCGATCGACAACCTGCCCTCGCTCCTGCCGCGCGAGGCGAGCGAGAGCTTCTCCGCCGAGCTCACCCCGCTGCTGCCCGACCTCGCCGACCGGTCCGGTCCGTGGGCGGCCAGCCTGGAGTGGTTCCGCCGGCACGTGCACTGATCCACCGTGCCGCGTAACGATTGGATAACAGCGACACGCCGGGGCGTCGGCCCGCCCGCCCGGCACCAAGGCGCGCGCGCGTAGCGCAGCGCCGTGCGGATCTCAAGTCGGCGGGCGCCGGTCAGAGGCTGTGGCTACGTTGTCCTGAGCCAAGGACGACTGCGAGGAGAACCTCATGACCATCCGACGTATGCACCGCGGCATCGCGCTCGCCGCCGCGGCGAGCGCCGCCCTGCTCACCCTGAGCGCCTGCGGCTCCGACGGGGGCGACTCCGACGGAGGGACCGCCGCCGGGGGCGGCGACGACCTCAACCTCATCGACGACGGCACGCTCGTCGTGGCGATGAGCGGCGAGTTCCAGCCGTTCAGCTACTTCGAGGGCAACACCCTCACCGGCTTCGACTACGACATCGGCGCGGCGATGGCCGAGCAGCTCGGCCTCGAGCTGGACGCCCAGACCGGCGCCTTCGACACCCTCATCGGCGGCATCAAGGCCGACCGCTACGACGTGCTCATCGCCTCGATGACGCCGACCGAGGAGCGCGACGAGCAGGTCGACTTCACCGACAGCTACTACGTCTCCGGTGCCCAGGCCTTCGTCGGCCCGGGCACCGAGTGCACCGACATCACCCAGATGGACCAGCCGTCGATCGGCGTGGCGACGGGCACGACATACCAGGACTGGCTGTCCGAGAACGGTGGCGACTGGGTGGGCGAGGTCCGCACCTTCTCCTCCGACATCACCGCCCTCCAGGACGTCGCCGCCGGGCGTCTCGACGCCGCGATGACCGACCGCAACGTCGGGCTCTACCAGATCCAGGAGTCCGGCCTGGACCTCGTCGAGTGCGGCGAGCCGGTCTTCACCGAGGAGCCGGCCTTCGCGGTCAAGGAGGGCAACGCGGCGCTGAAGGACGCGCTCAACGAGGCCCTCGCCACCATCAAGGAGGACGGCACCTACGCGGAGATCTCCGAGAAGTACTTCGGCAAGGACATCTCCACCACCGGCGGCTCGGACGACGCGGCCGCGACCAGCGACAGCTGAGGAAGCGCTCCGGTGCAGCACTTCCTGGAGCTGTTCGCCGAGTACGCCCCGCTGTTCGTCGAGGCGTCCTGGGTGACGCTGCGGCTGACGGCCGCGGCCCTGGTCATGGCCATGGTCGGGGGCGCGGTCGTCGCCGCGATGTCGATGAGCCGGGTGCGGCCGCTGAGGTGGCTCGCCACGGCATACATCGGGGTCGTGCGCGGCACGCCGCTGATCACGCAGATCTTCATCATCTACTTCGGCCTGGTGGCGATCATCACCCTCGACGCCTTCTGGGCGGGGGCGCTGGCGCTGGCCTTCCACAACTCCGCCTACATCGCCGAGATCTTCCGGTCCGGCTTCCAGGCGGTGCCGAGGGGGCTGACCGAGGCCGCGCGCTCGCTCGGCATGTCGCGGACCAAGACCCTGAAGCGGGTGCAGGCGCCGCTGGCGCTGCGGACCACGCTGCCGGTGCTGGGCAACCAGTACATCATCGCGGTGAAGGACTCCTCGCTCGTCTCGTTCATCGGCATGACCGAGCTGTTCCAGACCTCGCGCAACATGGCGGCCTCCACCTACGAGCCGCTCACCGCCTACATCGTGGTGGCGATCTACTACCTGGTCATCGTGCTCGCCCTGACCGCCCTGGTCAGCTGGCTCGAGCACCGGCTGAGCGCGCACAGGAGGCCGGCAGCAGCATGAGCGAACCGACGAACGAGCAGACGGCGCAGCCGGCCGGCGGCCAGGGCGGTCGCCCGATGGTGCAGATGCGCGACATCGTCAAGAAGTTCGGCACCACGACGGTCCTCGACGGGATCGACCTCGACGTCCACGAGGGCGAGGTGGTCACCCTCATCGGCCCGTCCGGCGCCGGCAAGAGCACGCTGCTGCGGTGCGTCAACGGGCTGGAGCAGATCACCAGCGGCACGATCGAGGTGGACGGCGAGCAGCTGTCCTACTCGGAGACGTCGCTCAACCGCCTGCGCGCCCGCATCGGGATGGTCTTCCAGTCCTTCAACCTCTTCCCGCACATGACCGTGATGGACAACGTCACGGTCGCCCAGCGCGAGGTGCTCGGCCGCTCGACCGCGCAGGCCAGGGAGCGCGGCGCCGAGCTGCTGGAGCGGGTCGGGCTGGGGCACAAGGCCGACGCCTACCCGGGCAACCTCTCCGGCGGCCAGCAGCAGCGGGTGGCGATCGCCCGAGCCCTGGCGATGGACCCGGCGGTCATGCTCTTCGACGAGCCGACCTCGGCGCTGGACCCCGAGCTGGTCGGCGAGGTGCTCGAGGTGATGCGCACGCTGGCCGACGAGGGCATGACGATGATGGTGGTGACGCACGAGATGCGCTTCGCGCGCCGCGCCGCCGACCGGGTCGTGCTGCTCGCCGACGGCGGCATCGCCGAGCAGGGCCCGCCCGCGCAGGTGCTCGACGCGCCGACGAGCGAGCGGGGTCAGGCCTTCCTGCAGCAGCTCGACGAGGGCTGAGGAGGCCCTCGGGTATGGGGTGAGTCACCCGCACGCCCCACTCACGTACGTTCGATGCAGATGACTCGGAATGCATCCCGAGTCATCTGGAACGAAGGTACGTGAGTGGGGCGTGGCCCGATCAGGGGAAGGGTTCGCCGACGACGAGCCCGGGCGAGCGGCCGGGCTCGATGTACCACTCGTCGCCGAACGCCGCGGCGAAGTGCTCCGGCGGCATCGCCAGCATCCAGCCGACGTCCTCCTGCGAGCTGTGGCAGGCCAGGGCCTCGCGCTTGACGTCGATGACCCCGCGCACGTCGACGTGCCAGTGCAGCTCGGCCTCGGGTGTGCCGAACGGGTTGCCGTCGTCACCGACCGCGTCGGGGTCCCAGTCCGTCTCGTCGGTGATCAGCCCCGCCTCCTGGGCGGCGAGGAACTGGCGCCGCATCGCGTCCCGGTTCATCGTGCCCTCGAGCAGCCGGGGCCGGCGGGCCGCGAGCCCGGCGGCGCGGTGCACGACGTGGTGGACCTTGACGTGGTCGGGGTGGCCGTAGCCGCCGTGCCAGTCGTAGCCGACGAGCACGTCGGCGTCCTCCTCGTCGAGGATCGCGGCCAGCCGTCCGGCCGCCTCGTCGGTGTCCGCGGCGTGGAAGGAGCGTTCGGCGTGGTTCTGCTCCCAGCCGGTCATGCCGGAGTCGGCGTAGCCGAGCCACTCGGTCCGGGCGATGCCGAGGACCTGGGCGGCCGCCTCCGCCTCGCCGCGGCGCCGGGAGACCACCGTCTCGCCCTCGGCGAGGTCGGCCGGGACGGTCCCGTGGTCCCCGTCGGTGCCGAAGACGCAGAGGACCCGGTGCCCGGCGTCGGCGGCCATCCGCATGGTTCCGCCGCTGCCGGAGGCCTCGTCGTCCGGGTGGGCGTGCAGGAAGACGATGGTGCTCACGAGCACCAAGTGTGGCCCGTCACCGCCCGCCGTGCCTCCCGACTCCGGCCTCGACGCGTGTCCGTTGTGCGCCACCGGGGGACGTGGCAGGGTGGAGACATGGCCCTCTCAGACGTGTTCGCCAGGCGCAGTGACGGGAGCTCCGAAGCACCGACCCCGGTCCCCCCGCCGTCCCGACCGTCGGTGGCCGAGCAGTTCGCCACCCTGGCCAGGCTGGGCCTGGAGCCGCACGACGGGGTGACCGCCGCCGACGTGGCCAGGGACCGCGACGCCGCGATCCTGCTCAAGAGGCACCCCTACGTCGCCGCGATGCACGCGATGGCGCGCGACGCCGACGGGGACCTCGCCTCCCACCCGCGGGTCACCACGGTCGACCTGGAGCACGTGGTCGGTCCGGACTCCTACCCGGACCTGCTGCGCAAGCTCGCGGCCGCGGCCGGCACGACCTACCTGCTCGCGGACGTCTCCGGAGGGGTCAACCAGGAGCGCGGCCGGTGGCTGGTCCGCTTCACCTTCGACGGGCTCACCCGCGAGATCCACCCGCGCCTCGACCACGACCGCGCCGACCCCGTCGTGATGCCCGAGCTCTTCGACGCCGTCGCCGGCCCGGGGCAGGGTGCCGCCCACGTGCGGCACGGGCAGACGATCAGCGTGGCCTACGTGCCCCGGCGGCACGTCGAGGAGCTGCAGCGCGTGCTCCACCAGTGGTCGACGACCGCCTGAGCCCGCTGGCGCGACTCACCCGGCGAACGCCCCCCGGAGCCCGTCCACGACATACCCCCGCGCCTCCGTCGCACCCGCCAGCCGGTCGCCGTAGAGCAGGAAGGTGTGGAACATCCCGTCGGCGCGGTGCACCCGGGTGGGGACGCCCGCGTCGCGGAGGCGCGCGGCATACGCCTCGCCCTCGTCGCGGAGGACGTCGCACCCGGCGGTGACGACGGTCGCGGGGGCGACCCCGGCGAGGTCGGCCGCGCGCAGGGGCGCGAGCAACGGGTCGTCGCGGTCGGTGCCGGGCGGGAGGTACTGCTGGAAGTACCAGTCCATGTCGCGCCGGGTGAGCGCGGGGCCGTCGCCGAAGCGCGCGTAGCTGCCCCACGCGTCGGGACGCGCGTCGGTCACCGGCACGAGGAGCACCTGGTGGACGAGGCGCGGGTGGCCACGCAGCTGCTGGGCGGCGACCGCGGACAGGTTGCCGCCGGCGCTGTCGCCGCCGACCGCGACCGGTAGGCCGTCGAGCTCCAGGCCGGAGCGGTCCTCCAGGAGCGCCGCGACGATGTCGAGCACGTCCTCGACCGCGGCCGGGAACGGGTGCTCGGGCGGCTGCCGGTAGTCCACCGAGACCACCGCGCAGCCCGCCTCGTCGGCGAGGTCGCGGCACAGCGCGTCGTGGGTGTCGAGGTCGCCGAGCGCCCAGCCGCCGCCGTGCACGAAGACCAGCACGCCGGGGACGTGCGGCCCCGGCAGGTAGACCCGCACCGGCACGCCGCCGGCACGCCCGGGCACCTGCGCCTCCCGCACCGACCACAGCTGCGCGCCGGGGCCGAAGGCAGCGGTAGCCCTGACGAGCGCGTCCCGGTTCTGCGCCACCGTCAGTGCGTTGCGCTCCGACCGTTCCGGTGCGGCAGCCAGGACCGCGGCCGCCTCGGCACTGAGCTGATCGTGGGGACTGGTCATGACATCTCCTATTTGTGCCGGTCGTCACGCTGACGCCATAATGCCGTATGGAGCTGCGGCAGCTGAGATCCTTCGTCGCCGTGGCCGAGGAGCTTCACTTCGGCCGCGCCGCAGCACGCCTCCACCTCGCCCCGCCATCGTTGAGCCAGCAGATCCGCGTCCTGGAACGCAGCATGGGAGCCAGCCTCTTCGAGCGGGCACCACGCGCGGTCACCCTGACACCCGCCGGAAAGTCACTGCTCGCCAGGGCCCGCCGGTTGCTGGCCGAGGCCGACGCCGCTGCGGCCGAGGTGCGCGCCCTTGCCTCGGGCCGCGCCGGTCACCTGCGCGTAGGGCTGTTCACCAGCAACGCGGGCGACCTCACGGTGCCCATCCTTCGCTACTTCCAGGACCTCCATCCTGCGGTGTCTCTGAGCTTCCACGAGGTGGGCTTCGCCGGGCAGATCTCCAGCCTCGAGGACGGGGAGGTGGACGTCGCCTTCGTCCGCCCGCCCCTGGCCACGTCGAGTCTCGACGTCGTGTCCCTCGTGACTGAAGGCAGGATGGCGCTCGTTCCGACAGCCAGCCACTTCGCCGACGCCGACACTCTCGGCGTCGAGGACCTCGAAAGCTCGCCCTTCATCGAGGGCGCCGCCCTACCAATGCCGGACCGCTGGACGGACTTCTGGACGCTGCGCCAGGAACGTGGTGGCGACGGGGCGCCGTACCGGCCGGCGCCACGGGCCTTGTCAAGCTATGCCGAGGTGGTCATGGACGTGGCGATGAACGGCACGATGACCACGGTCCCCGCCTCGCTCAGCATGATCACCCACAACTCGGCCGTGACGCTGGTGCCAGTCCGCGGGCTCGTGTGCGACATCGCCGTGGCGACCCGTGCCGATGCTCCGTCGCCGCTGGCCAGAGAGTTCGTGGAGGCTGCACTCGCCGTGGCCGACTCTGTCGACGGTCGGCATGAGGCTGCGCCTTCCTCCCGTTAGGACATTCCTTCTTCCCTCTCGCCTGCGCTCGCGACAGGATCGAGACAGAGAAGGGAGTCCCCATGAGTTCAGCCACTGCAGACCCGTCCCTGCCCGCTCCCCAGTTCGACGAAGGGACGAGAGGAACCCCCGTAGAGGGACGACGACTGCCCGACGACGTCTTCGTCCTCGACGCGGTCACGCACGCCTACAACCTTGACCCCGCCAACGCGCAGAACAAGTACGGCCTCCAGCTCGGAGCCCTCATCGCGGGAATCCACGAGACCTGGAACCCGCCGGAACTGACGATGCCGCAGGAGGTCTACCGCGGAAACACCGGCATCGAGACCGTGGTCCGCACCGTCCTGGACGAATCCCAGACCACCATGCTGGCCCACCACGTCCTGCGGCTCGACTCCTGGTTCCACGATGGCCTGTGCACAGAGGACAAGACGGTTGAGGCATTGCGCCGGTGGCCTCAGCGCGTCGTCGGCTATGTGGGCGTCGACCCGTTGGCGGGACCCGGCGTCTACATGGACGACCTACGGCGACAGGTCGAGCTCATGCCCGAAGCAGTCGGACTCAAGCTCTATCCCCATGGTGTCGACCCCTACCGTCGCTGGCGCGCCGACGACCCGGAGATCCTGGAGCTGTTCGCGCTGGCGCAGGAGCTCGGACTCAAGACCATCGCTATCCATAAGGCTGTCCCGAACGGTGCCGTGCCGATGGATCCCTACAAGGTGGATGACATCGACATCGCCGCGGACGCCCTGCCGGACATGGCGTTCGAGATCGTCCACGCGGGAATGGCCTTCCTGGACGAGACCGCGTGGGCGATCGGCCGCTACCCCAACGTCTACGCCAACCTAGAGATCACCACCTCGCTGCTTCACCACGCACCCGGGTGGTTCGAGGAGATCCTCGCCCAGCTCATCTTCTGGGGCGGACCGCAGAAGATCCTGTGGTCCACCGGTTCGATCCTCGTGCACCCCCAGCACCTGCTGGAGAAGATGTGGGCCTTCGACTTCTCGGAGCGGGTCATGCACAAGTTCGGCCTCAAGCAGCTAACCCGGGAGGACAAGGAAGGCATCCTCGGGCGGAACTACGCCGCGATGATCGGCCTCGACCCCGCGACCGCGATGGCGGCGGCGGCCGATGACGAGTTCGCCACACGTCGCCGCGAGCAGGGGCTGGCAGAGCCCTTCTCCTACTGGCGATCGGTGAGTGGGTCATGACGGCCCTCCGCACGTCATCACTCGAGAGTGCGGTCTGGGACGTCCTCGAGCTAGTGATGGACCCCTGCAGCGTGGCTGCGGGTCGCCCGGTGAGCATCGTTGCCATGGGCCTCGTGACTGAGGTGTCGGCCGCTGAGGGCAGAGTCTCGGTCGTGCTGCGCACCACGTTCCCGGGTTGCACGATGGCACCAAAGTTTGCCGAGGCGGCAGAGGAGCAAGTCGGGAGCATGCCGGGGGTGCGTGAGGTGGAGGTCTCCATCGATCCGGCGTTCACCTGGACCCCTGAGCAGGCGCGGCCAGAGGCACGCGGCGTGCCCCTGCCAACACCTCGCTCGGTCCCCGGCGTTGTGCCGTGGGCACGTCGTCAGGGCTAGGGAGCCCGGCACGGGCTAGCTGCCGCGCAGCTCGGGGAAGTCGGCGTCGCGGTACTCCTCGCTGACCTCCCCGACGGTGTCGGGACGGACAGCCCCGGCGGCGAGCTCCTCCTCCCGGGAGCGCAGCTCGACCCGCCGGATCTTGCCGGAGATCGTCTTGGGCAGCTCGTAGAACTCCACCCGGCGCACCCGCTGCCACGGCGCGAGGTGCTC
>CAZONQ010000065.1:0-13785 GCA_964581125.1 uncultured Ornithinimicrobium sp. | reverse complement strand
CCGGCCGCGCCCGCGGGGGCCGGCGCGGCGGCGGTCGCCACCTGCTCGGGAGCGGTCGCGGGGTGGGCGGCTCCCGCCGCGGGACCGGGGAAGGACCCCGGCAGCGTGCCCGCGGGCCCCAGCGCCAGCAGCGCTGCGCCCAGCATGGTCGTGGTCATGGCGCGCGCGTGGGCGCGACCGGGGCCCGTGCGCACGCGGCCGCCCGCGCTCACGACACGGGCCGAGGCCGACGCCCCGGCCCTCCCGGGCACGCGCGGCGGGCGCACCGTCCCGGCACCGCGGCCGGGACCGCGGTGCGCGCCGGGAGAGGTGCGGTGCCGCATACCTCCACCGTCAGCCAGTCACCGACGTGCGGTGGAAGTTGGCGAAGGACCGGCTCGCGGTCGGCCCGCGCTGGCCCTGGTAGTGGCTGCCGCGCGCGTCGGTGCCGTAGGGATGCTCGGACGGGGAGCTGAGCTGGAAGAAGCACAGCTGGCCGATCTTCATCCCGGGGTGCAGCACGATGGGCAGCGTCGCCACGTTGGACAGCTCGAGCGTGACGTGGCCGGTGAAGCCGGGGTCGATGAAGCCGGCGGTGGCGTGGGTGAGCAGGCCGAGGCGGCCGAGCGAGCTCTTGCCCTCCACGCGCGCCGCGACGTCGTCGGGCAGGGTGATCTGCTCGTAGGTCGACCCGAGCACGAACTCGCCGGGGTGCAGCACGAACGACTCCTGCGCGTCCACCTCGACCAGCCGGGTCAGCTCCGGCTGGTCCTCCGCGGGGTCGATCACGGAGTACTTGTGGTTGTCGAAGAGCCGGAAGAACCGGTCCAGGCGCACGTCCACGCTCGAGGGCTGGACCATCTGCGGGTCCCACGGGTCGAGCACGACGCGCCCGGACTCGATCTGGGTGTGGATGTCGCGGTCGGAGAGCAGCACGCGGATCACCCTAGCGGGGGGTCGGCTTGGAGGGGACGGGCACGCCGGTTAGTATGGGCCCGCCGGAGCCACCGGTGAGCCTCGCGGGCGTAGTTCAATGGTAGAACATCAGCTTCCCAAGCTGAATACGCGAGTTCGATTCTCGTCGCCCGCTCTCTGCGCAGTCCGCCCCCGTCGACCTCGGTCGGCGGGGGCGGACTCGTGCGTATGCGGTGCGGCCGGTCGGGCCGCGCCCGTCACCCGTCCAGCAGCTCGGCGTCGTCGATGCCGTCGGAGTTGTTGCGCACCCACGTGGCGTACTCCGCCAGAGCGTGGGTCACCGGGACCGCGACGACCTCGGGCACGTCGTAGCGGTGCTGCTGGGCCACCACCTCGGCGACGCGCGGGAAGGCGTCGGCGGTGGTCTTGACCAGGAGCAGCCACTCCTGGGCCTGGTGCACCTCGCCCTTCCAGCTGTAGACCGACGCCATCGGCCCGAGCACCTGCACGCACGCCGCGAGCTGGCGGGCGACGAGGTCGCTGGCGATCCGTTGCGCGGAGTCGGCGTCCGGGACCGAGACGTGCGCCTCGACGAGGGCCGGCTGCTCGAGGTCGGGGGCGGTCACGGCGCGACCTCGGCGAGGGCCTCGTCGAGCATCGCCACGCCCTCCTTGGCCTCCTCGGCAGTGATGACGCAGGGCGGCACGACGTGGATCCGGTTGGCCGAGATCATCGGCCACAGCCCGCGGCTGACGCAGGCCTGCTGCAGCGACTTCATCCGGTCGGCGCCGAGGGGCTCGCGGGTCTCGCGGTCGGCGACCAGCTCCACGCCCCAGAAGACGCCGAGACCGCGCACGTCGCCGACGACCTCGTGCCGGTCGGCCAGCGAGCGCAGCGCGGGGCCGAGCGTGCCGTCGCCGACCTCGGCGGCGTTCTCGATCGTGCGCTCCTCGCGCATGATCGAGATGGCCGCGACCGCGGACGCGGTGGCCAGCGCGTGCCCGGAGTAGGTGAGCCCGCCCGGGTAGGGCCGGTCGTCGAAGGTGGCCGCGATCTCGTCGGACATGACGACGCCGCCGAGCGGCACGTAGCCGGAGTTGACGCCCTTGGCGAAGGTGACGAGGTCGGGCCGCACGCCCCAGTGGTCGAGCGCGAACCAGGCGCCGGTGCGGCCGAAGCCGGCCATGACCTCGTCGAGGACGAGCATGATGCCGTGCTCGTCGCACAGCTCGCGCACGCCCTGCAGGTAGCCGGGCGGCGGCGGGATGATGCCGGCGCTGCCGACGACGGTCTCGAGGACGATCGCGGCGACGGTGTGCGGTCCCTCAGCGGCGACGGTGCGCCGCAGGTGCTCCAGCGCCCGCTCGCTCTCCTGCGCCTCGTCGGCGGAGTAGAACTCGCTGCGGTAGAGGAACGGGCCCCAGAAGTGCACGACGCCGGGGATCGCCGGCTCCGAGCCCCAGCGGCGCTGCTCGCCGGTGAGCGCGATCGCGCCGGCCGTGGCGCCGTGGTAGCTGCGGTAGGCGGCGAGGACCTTGTGCCGGCCGGTGTGCTGGCGGGCCAGGCGGATGGCGTTCTCGTTGGCCTCCGCGCCGGCGTTGGTGAAGAAGACCGTGTCGAGCCCCTCCGGCGTCAGCGCGGCGATCGCCGCGGCCGCCTCGGCGCGGGACTCCTCGTAGAAGCTGGGCGCGACGGTGGTGATCCGCCCGGCCGCCTCCTGGATGGCCGCGGTGAGGCGCGGGTGCTGGTAGCCGAGGTTGACGTTGACCAGCTGGCTGGTGAAGTCGAGGAAGCGGCGGCCCTGGTAGTCCCAGAACCAGGCGCCCTCGCCGCCCGCGATCGGCAGCGGGTCGATCGCCTTCTGCGCCGACCACGACGTCAGCACGTGGGCCCGCGAGAGCTCCCGGATGCGGGCGTCGCGGGCGGGGTCTGCAGGTGGGGTGACGGTCATGGCTCAGCAGTATGCCGTGCCGCCGCCTTGACGTGTGGGCTCGGGGTTGCAGGATGGGTCCATGACGGACACCGACGTGCGGACCACCGAGCCCTCGCGCGCGAGGGGAGCGGACGGCATACCCCTCATCGAGGAGACGATCGGGGACAACCTCGACCGCACGGTGGCGGCGCACCGCGACCGGGAGGCGTTGGTCGAGGTGGCCAGCGGGCGGCGCTGGGACTACGGCGAGCTGCAGCGCGACGTCGACCGGGTCGCCCGCGGGCTGCTGGCCAGCGGCGTCCGCACCGGCGACCGCGTCGGCATCTGGGCGCCCAACTGCGCCGAGTGGACGCTCGTGCAGCTCGCGACCGCCAAGACGGGCGCGATCCTCGTCAACATCAACCCCTCCTACCGCACCCACGAGCTCGCCTACGTGCTGCGGCAGGCGGGCGTGAAGATGGTCGTCGTCGCGGAGCGGTTCAGGAGCAGCGACTACCCGGCGATGGTGGACCAGGTGCGCGACGAGTGCCCCGACCTCGAGCACGTCGTCGTCATCGGGCAGGAGAGCTGGGACGGGCTCGTCGGGGCGGCGACGAGCGTGACGGCCGAGCGGCTCGCCGAGGTGCAGGCGGCGCTGCGCCCCGAGGACCCGATCAACATCCAGTACACCTCCGGCACGACGGGCTTCCCCAAGGGCGCGACCCTGTCGCACCGCAACATCCTCAACAACGGCTTCTTCGTCGGCGAGGGCTGCTCCTACACCGAGGCGGACCGGATCTGCATACCGGTGCCCTTCTACCACTGCTTCGGGATGGTGATGGGCAACCTGGCGGCGACCACGCACGGCGCGTGCATGGTGATCCCCGGGCCGGGCTTCGACCCGGCGGTCACGCTGCGCACGGTGCGCGACGAGGGGTGCACCTCGCTCTACGGGGTGCCGACGATGTTCATCGCGATGCTCGAGCTGATCGACGCAGGCGGGGAGTTCTCGGTGGACGACCTGTCCACCGTGCGGACCGGCATCATGGCCGGCTCGCTGTGCCCGGCCTCGGTGATGCGGCGGCTCATCGAGGCCGGCGTGACGGACCTGACCATCTGCTACGGGATGACCGAGACCTCGCCGGTCTCGACCCAGACCACGCCGCAGGACCCCTTCGAGAAGAAGACCGGCACGGTCGGGCGGGTCGGGCCGCACCTGGAGATCCAGATCGTCGACCCGATGACCCGCGAGGTGGTGCCGCGCGGGACGCCGGGCGAGTTCTGCACCCGGGGCTACTCGGTGATGCTCGGCTACTGGGGGCAGCCGGACAAGACCGCCGAGGTGGTCCGTGACGGCTGGATGGCCACCGGCGACATCGGCGTCATGGACGAGGACGGCTTCGTGGAGATCACCGGCCGGATCAAGGACATGGTCATCCGCGGCGGGGAGAACATCTACCCCCGCGAGATCGAGGAGTTCCTCATGGGCCACCCCGACGTGCTCGACGCCCAGGTCGTCGGCGTGCCGGACGAGCGCTACGGCGAGGAGCTCATGGCCTGGCTGCGGATGCGCCCGGGCAGCGAGGCGCTCACCGCGGAGTCGGTCCGGGAGTTCGCGCAGGGCCGGCTGGCGCACTACAAGATCCCGCGCTACGTCCAGGTCGTCGAGGAGTTCCCGATGACGGTGACCGGCAAGATCCGCAAGGTCGAGCTGCGCGACCAGGGGCAGGCGATCGTCGAGGGCGGCTGACGGACAGGACCTGTCCGCCTCGCCTGCTGGACTGCGGCCATGACCACCTGGCAGACCCGCCCCCTGACGGAGGAGACGTTCGAGGACTTCGCCGACGTCGTCAACCCCACCCGGCGCGCCAACCACTGCTGGTGCCTGTCGCACCGGCTCCCGGCCCGGCAGATCGAGGAGCTCGGCGGGGGCGACCGCGGGGAGGCGATGCGCAGGTTGAGCCGCAGCGGGCCGGCGCCGGGCGTGGTCACCTACCGCGACGGGGAGCCGGTCGGCTGGTGCAGCGTCAGCCCGCGCACCGCCATGCCGCTCGTCGAGCGGTCGCGGCTCATCCGGCCTGTCGACGACGTGCCGGTCTGGTGCATCACCTGCCTGGTCGTCCGCACCGGCCACCGCCGGCAGGGCGTGGTCGGCCACCTGCTCGAGGGCGCGGTGGCCCACGCGGCGGAGCAGGGCGCGCCCGCGGTCGAGGCCTACCCCGTCGACCCGGAGGGCCGGATGGACACGACGATGGCCTTCGTCGGGACGGTCGCGATGTTCGCGGCGGCCGGCTTCCGCCAGGTCGGCACCACCGACGCCGTCGCCAGCCGGATGCCCCGCGTGGTCATGCGCCGCGACCTCAGCCGAACGGCGGCGTGAACCTCCCGTCGACCGCGGTCCACCCGCCGTCGACCATGACCTGCGACCCGGTGACGAAGCTCGCCGCGTCCGAGGCCAGCCAGCACACCGCCCCGACGACCTCCTCCGGCCGCGCCCACCTGCCCAGGGCGGACTTCTCGGCGTAGGCCCGCCCCCAGGCCTCGTCGGCGCGGATCTGCTCGGTCAGCGGGGTCTCGACGACGCCGGGCGCCACCGCGTTGACCCGCACGCCCGCCGGGCCGAGCTCGGCCGCCCAGGTGCGGACCAGCTGCGCCACGCCGGCCTTGGTCGCGGCGTAGACGCCCTGCCCCGGCTCCACGACGACCGCCCTGATCGAGGTCAGCGCGACGACCGACCCGCTCCCCCGCTCCACCATCCGCGGCGCGAACGCCCGCACCGTGTCGAAGGTCGCGCGCAGGTTGAGCCCGACCACCCGCTCGAACTCCTCGGCGGTGTAGTCGAGCAGCCGCTTGCGGACGTTGACCGCGGCGGTGAGCACGAGCACGTCCACGTCCCCGAGCTCCCCGGCCAGGCGCCCCAGCGCGGGAGCGTCCAGGACGTCCACGGGGTATGCCGTGTGCGCCCGTCCCGCGAGGTCGGCCAGCCGGTCCCGGGCCGCCTCGGCGACGCCCGCGTCCTTGTCGAGGCAGCTCACCCGGGCCCCCTGGGCGGCCAGGCCCGCGGCGATCTCGGCGCCGATGCCGCCGCAGCCCACGACGACCGCGTGGCGACCGTCGAGCCGGAACATCGTGGAGTAGTCGAGCGACGTCATACCCCCGAGTCTGGCACCCGGGCTCCCCCGTCGGGGAAGTGGCGCCACGTGCCCTCGGAGACCACCTCGACACGCCCGTCCACGACCTCGATCGCGGTCTCGTCGTCGATCGCGTAGGCCGGGGCGGCCAGCTCGTGCGCCCAGCGCTCGGCGTCGGCCATGAGGTTCTCCGGCGGCATGCCCAGGTGCGGGAAGATCGAGAAGTCGACCACGCCCAGCGTGCTGTCGTCGCCCGAGGGCGGCCGCCACTGGACGAAGTCGTCGCCGACGCGGGGCGTCACGACCATGCTGCCGGCGCTCAGCCCGACCCAGACGGAGTCGAGCGAGGGGAGCATCCCGGCGAGGCCGGACTCGCGCAGCCAGTGGGCCAGGTAGAGCACGTCGCCGCCGGCGACGAGCAGCGCGTCCGCCTCACGGACCCGCGGCACCCAGAGCTCCTCGTCGAGGCTCGGCAGCGCGGTGAGCTCGAGCAGCCCGACGGACCGCCAGCCCAGCTCGGCCATCGGGGTCTGCGGCTCCCGCCCGCTGACGAAGCGCCAGGCTCCGGTGCCGGGGCCGACGGCGGGGTGGCCGTACATCGCGGTCGGGACGCACAGCGCGTCGCACTCCTCCACGGGGCGTCCGAGGAGCCGGACGAGGGCGTCGCGGATGCTGCCGTTGCGGACGCCGGCCGAGGTGAGCAGGAGCCTCATGGTGCCTCCAGGGGTGTCAGGGGTGGTGGTGCAGACCCCCGCGGGCGGTCGGACTCATCGCCCGCCCGTCCTGAGCGCGCTCGGGAAGGCGTCGCGGTAGGAGCGCCACGTCCCCGCCGGGGTGGTGACCGTCTCCGCCGCCAGGGTCGCGCGCACGACCGCCCTGGTCACGACGTCGGCGGCCCCCTGCAGCAGCAGGTGCAGCCCGAGCTGGTCGACCGGCTCCCGGGCGCAGGTGGCGAGCCCGAAGAAGGTGTCCCCGTCGAACATCGTGTGCGCCGGGACGACGCCCCGCGCCAGCCCGTCATGCGCGCTCATCGCCAGCCGCCGCGCGTGCGCGCACCCCAGGGTCGCGTCGGTGGCGACCACGCCGATCGTGGTCGCGAGCGTGCGCGGCAGCCCTTCGCGCCCCGGCTCGGCGGCACGCGCCCGCGACTCCTCCACCTCCGCCGGGTCGGGGGTATGCAGTCGCGCCCCCTCGGGCACGCCCGGCAGGTCCTCGAGGTCGCCGGGGAGGAGGCGCGGGGCGCCGTGGAGCGCGCCGGTGCGCGGGTCGACGGTGGAGCCCACGGCGTTGAGGACGACGAGCGCCGCGACGGTCGTGCCGTCGGGCAGGACGAGGCTGGCCGAGCCGACGCCGCCCTTGAGCCCGCCGGCGACCTGGCCGCCCGTGCCGGCCCCGACGACGCCGAGGGCCGGTGGGGCGGCGCGGCCGTCGGCACCTCCGTCCGGCTGCCCCTCCGGCTGGCCGTCCGGCTGCCCCTCCGCCCCGAGGTGGCGGAGCGCGTCCTCCGCGGCCGCGGCGCCGAAGGACGCGTCCGGCGTGGCGTCCCAGCGCCCGCCCCGGCCGAGGTCGAAGATCACCGCGCCCGGCACGATCGGCACCAGCTCGCCGGGCCCGCCCATCGGGAAGCCCCGCCCCTCCTCGAGCAGCCGGCGCATGACGCCGTCGGCCGCGGCCAGCCCGAAGGCCGAGCCCCCGGACAGGCTCACGGCGTGCACGCGCTCGACGAGGTTGCACGGGTCGAGCAGGTCGGTCTCCCGGGTCCCCGGCCCGCCGCCGCGCACGTCCACGCCCCCGACGGCTCCCTCCGGCGGGGCGAGGACGACGGTCGACCCGGTGAGCCAGCCGTCGCCCACCCGCTGATGGTGGCCGACGGCCATCCCCGGCACGTCGACGAGCGAGTTGGTCGGGCCCGTCTGCTGCTCGGTCATGCGCTCATCCTCCCCGACCGAGCGCACGCTCTGCACACCCTCCGGCGCCCCCGCGACGCGCACCCCCCGTGCAGACCGTGCGCCCGGTCACCCCCAGCCCCACCCGACCGAGCGCACGCTCTGCACACCCCCGGCGCCCCCGCGACGCGCACCCCCCGTGCAGACCGTGCGCCCGGTCACCCCCAGCCCCACCCGACCGAGCGCACGCTCTGCACACCCCCCGGGGCCGGTCAGGCCTGGTCGGGCGCGGCGCCGGCGGCGAGGTCCTCCGCCGTCCGCCCGGCGAGCGCCTGCTGCAGGTCGGGCACGGCCGCCAGCAGCGAGCGCGTGTAGGGGTGCTCGGCGGCGGAGAACAGCTGCTCGGTCGGCGCCACCTCGACGAACTCCCCGCGCTGCATGACCGCCACCCGGTCGCAGACGTGCCGCACCACCGACAGGTCGTGGCTGACGAAGATCAGGGTCAGGTCGAAGCCCTCCACCACCTCCTCGATGAGGTTGAGCACCTGCGCCCGCACCGACACGTCGAGCGCCGACACCGGCTCGTCGGCGACGAGGATGTCCGGCCCGGGGGCCAGCGCCCGCGCCACCGAGATGCGCTGCCGCTGCCCGCCGGAGAACTGGTGCGGATAGCGGTCGGCCGCGTCCGCGGACAGCCCGACCCGCTCGAGCAGCTCGACGACCCGCTCGCGGTTGCCCTCGTGCCGGCCCTGCGCGACGAGCGGCTCGGCGACGATGTCGCGCACGCGCATCCGCGGGTCCAGGCTGCTCATCGGGTCCTGGAAGACGAGCTGCAGCCGCTCCCGCAGCCACCCGAGCCGGCGCGGCGGCTGGTCGTGGACCGGTCGGCCGTCCACGAGGACCTCGCCGGACGTCGGGCGGTCCAGCCCGCAGACCAGCCGCAGCAGCGTCGACTTGCCCGACCCGGACTCCCCCACGATCCCGAACCGCTCGCCCCGCCCGATCGTCACGGTCACGTCGCGCACCGCGTGCACCACCGGCGGCGCCGTGAGCAGCGACGTCCGCCGCCGACGGAACTCCCGCGACACGCCCCTCAGCTCCACGGCCGCCTCAGTCATCGCCGTCACCTCCCGCGGGGTGGAAGCACGCATAGCCGTATGCCGTCTCCCCCGCCGGGTGCTCCCCCCGCGCCGTCCACGGGGGCAGGGTCGCGCAGACCTCGGTCGCGTGGGTGCACCGGTTGCGGAAGACGCAGCCGGCCGGGAACGCACCGGCGGGCGGCACCGACCCGGGGATCGTCGGCAGCGCCGCCCGGCCGCGCCGACCCTCGGCGCCGGCGAGGTCGCTGGCGGCCACGAGCCCCTGCGTGTAGCGGTGCCGCGGGTCGGTGAAGACCTCGTGCACCGGCCCGGCCTCGACGATCCGGCCGCCGTACATGACGAGCACCCGCTCGCACACGGTCGCGACGACACCGAGGTCGTGGGTGATGAAGAGCATCGCCGCGTCCCGCTCCTCCACGCCCCGCACGACCAGGTCGAGCACGGTCGCCTGCACGGTCACGTCGAGCGCCGTCGTCGGCTCGTCGCAGATGAGCAGGGCCGGGTCGTTGGCCAGCGCGATCGCGAGCACGACCCGCTGCCGCTGCCCGCCGGAGAGCTCGTGCGGATAGGACCGCGCCAGGTTGGCCGGGTCCGGCAGGTCCACCTGCTCGAGCAGGTCGACGACCCGGGCCCGCGCGGCCCGCCGCGAGGGCTGGGTGCGGTGCAGCAGCATGACCTCGGCCACCTGGTCGCCCACCCGCATCGTGGGGTTGAGCGCGGTCATCGGCTCCTGGAAGACCATCGACATCGAGTCGCCGCGCAGCCGCGCCATCTCCCGCTCGCCGAGGTCGACCAGGTTGCGCGTCGCCGGCGTCCGTCCCGACAGCCGCACGTCGCCGGTCGCCGCCAGCCCCTCGGGCAGCAGCCCCATCACGGCGAGCGCGGTGAGCGACTTGCCGGACCCGGACTCGCCGATGAGCCCCACGCGCTCGCCCCGCTCGATCGCGAAGGTCACGTCGTGCAGCAGGGGGGTGTGCGGCGTGCCCACCGAGAGTCCCTCGACCCCCAGCACCACCCGGTCGCGGCCCGTGGGCGGAGGCGGCGTCACGGCCGTCGGTGCGGACACCTCATACCTCCTCGTGGTGGGTGACAGGCGCACTGACCTACGGTTCCTGCAGGAGACTCGCGATGCATCACGAGTCACCTACAACAAACGTACGTGAGTGGAGGAAGGACCTCGGCGACGCGGCTCATCGCCCCTCCAGCTTGGGGTCGAGCCAGTCGCGCAGGCCGTCGCCGAAGAGGTTGAAGCCGAGCACCGACAGCGCGATGGCACCGCCCGGGACGAGCGCCAGGTGCGGCGCGGAGCGCAGCGTGGTCTGGGCCTCGTAGAGCATCCGCCCCCACGACGCCTGCCCGGTCGGCGTCCCCAGCCCGAGGTAGGCCAGCGCCGCCTCGGCCAGGATCGCGATCGCGAAGGACACCGACGCCTGCACGATGACCAGCCCGGCCACGTTCGGCAGGACGTGCCGCCAGGCGATGCCCCAGGGCGAGCGGCCCGCGGACCGGGCGGCCACGACATACTCCGTGCGCATGACCCCGAGCGCCCCCGAGCGGGTGATGCGCGCGAAGGCCGGGATGGTGGCGATGCCGATCGCGATCATCGCCACCGTCGTCGACCCGCCGTAGAGCGCCGCGAACATGATCGCCAGCAGCAGCGCCGGGAAGGCCAGGAGCACGTCGTTGGTGCGCATGACGAGCTGGCCGAACCACCCCGGCGACATCGCGGCGAGGATCCCGACGGGCACGCCGACGACGGCGGCCACCCCGACCGCGACGAGGCCGACGAAGAGCGTGGTGCGCGCGCCGACGAGGATCTGGGTGAAGACGTCGCGGCGCAGCCGGTCGGTGCCGAGCCAGTGCTCGGCGTTGGGCGTCTGGTAGGGCTCGACGGGCAGGACGCGCATCGGCTCCCACGGCGTCCAGACGTAGGACACGAGCGCCAGGACGACGATGACCAGCACGATCGAGCCGCCGATGACGAGCGAGGGGTTGACCGCGCGCCGCCGCGCCGGCCCGACCGCGTGCTCGGCGACCTCGGCGCCGCCGCCCGGCCCGACGGCGGGACCGACGCCCGGCCCGCCGCCCGGCCCGACGGCGGGCACGCCCTGGATGTCGCTCACCGCGCCCCCGTCCTCAGCCGCGGGTCGATGAGCAGGTAGAGCACGTCGACGAGGAAGTTGATGAGCAGCACCGCGACGACGAGCACCATGACCACCGCCTGCACGGTGAGCAGCTCGCGCTTGGCGACGGCGTCGAGCAGCAGCGACCCGAGCCCGGGGATGACGAAGACCCGCTCGATGACGACGGCCCCGATGAGCAGCGTCGCCAGCTGCAGCCCGAGCACGGTCACGACCGGCACGGCGGCGTTGCGGAAGCCGTGCCGCACCAGCGCCTGCACCGGTCGCAGCCCCTTGGCCCGGGCCGTGCGCAGGTAGTCCTCCCGCAGCACGTCGAGCACCGCCGAGCGCACGTAGCGCGCGAGCACCGCGCCCTGCACCAGCGACAGCGAGACCACCGGCAGCGCCAGCCGCTGCAGGAAGCCGACCGGGTCGACCGCCGGCACCACCCAGCCGCCGGAGGGCACCCAGCCCAGCCGCACCGCGAAGACCGAGATGAGCAGGATGCCCGCGAGGAACGCCGGCACCGCGACGCCGACCTGGGACAGCGCCGACATCACCACGCCGTCCCAGTGCCGGTGCCGCACGGCCATCCACACGCCGAAGGGCACCGCGACGAGCACGGCGAGCAGCATCGAGCACAGCACCAGCCACATCGTCACCTGCAGCCGGTCGGCGATCTGCGGCCCGATCGCCGCCTTGGAGATGAACTCGATCCCGGGGTCGAGGGTGAGCAGGCCGCCGACCCAGTCGAGATACTGCACGAGCACCGGCCGGTCCAGGCCGAACTGCTCGCGCAGCCGCGCCACCGCCTCGTCGGAGGCGTTGATCCCCAGCGCCACCCGCGCGGGGTCGCCGGGCAGCACGCGCATGAACCCGAAGACCACCACCGAGGCGACGGCGACGCTCAGCACCAGCACCAGCAGGCGGTGCAGCAGTCGCAGGACCATGGGGTATGGGGTGCAGCTCGCCTCGGGCGGTCAGCCGCGGGCCAGCCGCGCCAGCTCGAAGGACTCCTTGATGGCGTTCTCCGGCAGGCCGGTGATGTCCGGGTCGGCGACCATGAGGTTGGGCAGGAGGAAGAGGAAGTCGGCGGCGGCGTCCTCGCTGATGAGCGCGGCGGCCTTCTTCATCTCGCTGATCTGCTCCTCCTCGGTCCCGGTGTCGGCGGCCTCGAAGATCGCCTGGATCTCCTCGGTGCCGTAGGTCGTGTAGTAGTCGGGGTTGCCGAAGACGTTGGCCATGTCGCGCGGCTCGACGTGCGCGATGATCGACATGTCGAAGTCCTTGTTGGTGTAGACCGTCTCCAGCCACGCGGACGGGAACTCCAGCTCGTCGACCTCGACCGTCAGCCCGGCGTCCTCGAGCATCGACTCGACGACGGTGCCGCAGGAGACGGCGTAGGGCAGCGTCGGCAGCCGCAGCCGGAGCGTCTCGCCCTCGGCGCCGGCCTCGGCGATGAGGCTCTTGGCCTTCTCCAGGTCGAAGGGGTAGTCGCCGGTGCGGTCCTCGTACCACGGGTCGGTGGGCGGCACCATCGAGCCGATGAGCGTGCCGCGGCCGGCCCAGCAGGTGTCCATCAGCAGCTGGTGGTCGATCGCGGAGCGGACCGCCTGGCGCAGCCTGAGGTCGGACAGCGGGTGGCCCTCCAGCTGGTTCATCGACAGCACGACCTCGCCGTTGGTCGTGCCCTCGACGATCTGGTAGTCGCCGCCCTCGAACTCCACGAGCGACTCCGGCGCCTGCACGGTGGAGACGACGTCGATGGCGCCGGTGAGCATCGCGTTGTTGAGCGCGTTGGCGTCCTTGAAGTAGTGCATCTCCACGGTCTGGAACCAGGGCGCGTCGCCGTGGTAGTCCTCGTTGCGCTCCAGGGTGATCTTGGAGCCGCGGTCCCAGCTGACGAAGGTGTAGGGGCCGGTGCCGATCGGCTCGGCGGCCAGGTCCTCGGTGCCCTCGGTGTCGAAGATCGCGCCGACCCGCGTGGTCAGCGCGTAGAGGAAGCTGTTGCTCGGGCGCGACAGCGTCACCACGAGCGTGGTGTCGTCCGGGACCTCGACGGTGTCGACCACGTCGAACTGCGACTTGAGGCTGGTCGTCCAGGCGTCGGAGCTGACCCGCTCGATCGAGAACTTCGCGTCCTCGGCCGTGAAGTCCGCGCCGTCGGAGAAGGTGACGCCGTCCTCGAGGGTGAAGGTGTAGGTCAGGTTGTCCTCGCTCACCTCCCACTCGGTGGCGAGGCGGGGGACGATCTCGCCGGTGGTCACGTCGACGGTGACGAGCGTCTCGTAGACGTTGTCGAGCAGCAGCTGCGGGATGGCCGCGCCGTCGGTCGTGGTGAAGTCGAGGCTGGCCGGCTCGGCGACCAGCCCGACGCGCACGGTCTCGTCGCTGCCGCCCTCGGGGGCGCCCGCGGTGGCGGTGCCGCCGTCGCCGTCGGTGCCGCCGTCACCGGAGCCGGTGCCGGCCTCCGTCGGGTCCGAGCTCGTGCCGGCCCCGGCGTTGCAGCCCGCGAGCAGGACGACCGCGGCCGTCGCGGCGACCAGGGCGCGGGGGCGTGTCTTCGTCGACGTCGTCATGGCACCGCATCATCCTGCATCGGCGCCCCTTCGCGCCACCCCGTGCAGAGCGTGCGTCCGGTCGAAGGCAGCGACCGGGCGCACGCTCTGCACACCCCGACCAGAAGCGACGACCGGGCGCACGCTCTGCACACCGGGAGGTTCCTGCTCGGGCTGCTGCTCC
>CAZONQ010000064.1:0-13830 GCA_964581125.1 uncultured Ornithinimicrobium sp. | reverse complement strand
GCCTCACCAGGTGAACCAGGCGTAGGCCAGGCAGGCCACTGCGACAAGGGCCAGCACGACGTCCTGGGGGCCGATCCCCCGGTGGTCGGACATGGTCAGCGTGACCCGGCCCGGCTCGTCGGGGTCGTAGCGGCAGGGGACGGTCGTGCCCTCCTTCTGCCGCACCCCGGCGTCATAGACGTCGATCGACGTCGCCGGGTGGCTGCCCGTCGGCGTGACGACCGTGCCGTGCACCTTGTAGCTGGTGCTCGTCGTGGCGGTGCTGCCCCCGTGCGTGGCCCACGGCTGGACCCGCTCGACGCGCAGCTCCCCGCGCTCGAAGCCTCGCGCGCGGGTCCGGCTCCTGACGAGCACGTAGAGGCAGAAGAGAGCGAAGAGCACCGCCCCGACGGTCACGCGATCACCTCAGCAGCCTCGACATCCTCCGGTCGGCCAGCTCCTTGCCGCCGGTCTGGCAGGTGGGGCAGTACTGCAGCGAGGAGTCCGCGAAGGACACCTCGCGCACCGTGTCGCCGCAGACGGGGCAGGCCTCGCCGGTGCGGCCGTGGACGTTCATCCCCGCCCGCTTGGCGTCCTTGAGCTCCGCGGCCGGCTTGCCCTCGGCCGCCAGCACGGCCGCGGTCAGCGTGGTGCGCAGCGCCTCGTAGAGGCGCTCCACCTCCCCGTCGGTCAGCGACGCCGCGAGCGCGAAGGGCGACAGCCGCGCCGCGTGCAGCACCTCGTCGGAGTACGCGTTGCCCACCCCCGCCAGCACCGACTGGTCGCGCAGCAGCCCCTTGACCTGGGTCCGCCGACCGGCGAGCAGCGCCGTGAAGTCCTCGAGCGTGAAGTCGTCGGCGAGCGGGTCCGGACCCAGGGAGGCGATGCCGGGCACCGCCGAGGGGTCGGCGACGACGTAGGCGGCCAGCCCCTTCTTGGTGCCCGCCTCGGTGAGGTCGAAGCCCGACCCGTCGTCGAGGCGCACCCGCAGGGCGATCGGCGTCTTCCCCGGACGCACCCGCGTGGCCGGCACCTCGTCATACCAGCGCAGCCAGCCCGCCCGGGCGAGGTGGAAGACCAGGTGCGTGCCGTCGACGTCGAGGTCGACGAACTTGCCGTGCCGCGCGGCCCCGTCGACCGGCCGGCCGACGAGCGCGTCCGGCGGCGGGTCGTAGGTCTTGAGCACGGCGATCGACCCCAGCTCGACGTCGGTGACCGCGCGACCGGTCGTCCGCCCGCCGAGGAAGTCGACGAGCGCCTGCACCTCGGGCAGCTCAGGCACTGCGGGCCTCCCCCTCGTCGTCCGGTATGGGGTGCGCCTCCACCTCGGGCGCTCCCCCGCCCCCGCCGTCGTCGAGGTCGCCCCCGGGCAGCGTCCCCTCGTCGGTGCCGGCGAGCGCGCGCCGGGCGGTGACGAGCAGCTGGTGCAGGCCGTAGCCGTTGGGCGCCTTGAGCATCGGCACGTCGGCGCGCTTGCCGAGCAGCTCGTCGGTCGCCACCGGCAGGCCGCTGGAGAGCAGCTGCTCGGCCGGCGTCAGCTCGCGGATGCAGATCGCCTCGACCCGCTCGGGGTGCTCCTCGGCGAGCTCGCCGTAGATGACCGGGTCGTGCTGCCCGTCGTCGCCGACGAGCACCCAGCTGACCTCCGGGAACTCCTCGAGCAGCCGCCGCAGCTCGCGCTCCTTGTGCTCCTGCCCGGAGCGGAACCAGCCGGTGTTGGTCGGGCCCCAGTCGGTGAGCAGGCACGGGCCGACCGGGAAGTCGTGCCGGCGCAGGAAGCGGGTGAGGGCGGGGGCGATGTTCCACGCCCCGGTCGACAGGTAGAAGACCGGCATGCCGGGCTCCTCGGCGGCGAGCGCACGATACATCGACGCCATGCCCGGCACCTGCTGGCGGACCAGCTCGGAGCGCACGAAGGTGTTCCACCCGGCGATGAGGATGCGGGGCAGGTGCGTGATCATCACGGTGTCGTCGATGTCGCTGACGAGCCCGACGCGCGCGCCGGGGTCCACGACGAGGACGGAGACCGTGACCGAGTCGCCGTTGTCCAGCCCGACGGTCGCCTCCTGCCACCCGGGCGGCAGGCCGTGGCCGGGCACGTCGACGTCGACGTAGCCGCTGCGGTCGCTGCGCGTGCGCACCTCCGCCGCCCCCAGCCGGACGGTCACGGCCACGTCGGGCGCCGGCGCGGTGAGGAAGACGCGCCAGCCGCGCTGGGCGATGTCGAGCAGCGAGTCGTGCGCGTGGGTCAGCGCGGTGCGGCGCTCCTCGGGCTCGGTCCGCGAGAGCGTGACCCGGGCGAACACCCGCGCCGACCCCGCCGTGCCGTAGCCGGTGTAGCCCGAGACCCGCTCGTGCCAGCCGCGGCGCTGCAACCGGCTGTTGAGGCGGCGCCGGACCGAGTCCTCGAACCGGGCGGCGATGTGCGGACGTCGCGCCATGGGAGACACCCTAATCCGCGGCACCCACGAGGGGTATGCCGTCGGGCCGGGCTCAGCTCGCGTCGGCCACCGCGGCGGCGTGCCGCTCGGCGCGGAGCTCGGCGCGGCGGGCCTTCTCGGCCGCCTTCTTCTCCGCGGCCTCCTTCTTGGCGGCCTCCTTGGCCCGGGCCTCCTCCGCCTTCTTGGCCTTGGCCTTCTCGGCCTTCTCCGCGCGCTCGTGCGCGGCGGCGGCGCCCGGCGCCTCGGGGACACGCCCCTCCTCGAGCGCCACCTTCTCCAGGGCGACCCACGTGGGCCCGTCGACCACGCCCGTCGGCTCGATCTCGGCGCCCTCCTGCAGCTCCTTGACGGCCGCCTCGGTCTTCGGCCCGAAGCTGCCGTCGTCGTCCACGCCGAGCAGGCGCTGCAGCAGGGTGACGGCGCCGCCGGCGTAGGGGCTGTCGGTGCGGCCCGCGGCGGCCGCCTCGGCGGCCAGCGTCCCGTCGGGGTCGGCGGTCATGTCCAGGTCGCCCAGCTCGAGCTCGACGTCGCGGACCGCGATGGTCGGGTGCGCGGCACGCTCCAGGAGCAGCCAGGTCAGCGGCGTCACGACAGCCGGGCCGTCGCCGCGGCGCTCGGCCTGCTCGGCCAGCACCGGCACGGTCGCCTCCCACTCGGCGAGGGCGGCCGCGGTCTTGGGGCCGAAGGAGCCGTCGGGCTCGGCGCCGATCGCGGTCTGCAGGACCTCGACGGCCTCGCCCTCGTCGCCCTCGGTCAGGGTGGTGCGCAGGTAGGGCGTGAACTCGGTCGTCTGCCACGCCGCGCGGGCCACCCCGAGCGCGGCCTCGGGGAGGGGCGCGACGTCCCACCCGAGCGCGACGGCATACGTGAAGTCGTCGGCGACCCCGGTGACCGGGACCTCGTGCTCCCGCTGCCACTCGATGAGCGCGGCGCGGGTCTCCTCGTCGAGCAGGCCGGTGGCCGGCAGCCCGAGCTTCTCCTGGAGCATGCTCACGCCGGCCCCGCTCTCGCCGGGCCGGACGCGGGCCAGGCCGGTCTCGGGGGCCACGGGCACCGCGTCGACCTCGCACGGCTCGACGCGCGGCACCGTGTGGAGCGGGGCGTAGTGCCACGGGTTGACGTCGCACGGGCCGAGGTCGGGCTGGGTCACCGCCACGCCGGTCCACCAGGAGGTCCGCATCTCGGCGCCGTCCCAGGTGAAGGAGAAGTGGATGTGGTCGGTGTGCGGGTTGCCGGTGTAGTACTGCCAGCCGCGGTCCTGGCTCCAGATGAGGCCGTTCCAGATGAGGTACTCGATGCCGAAGCGGTTGGCCATCTCCCCGCCGTCGCCCGTCAGCCAGACGATGACGGAGTCGGCGATCTGCCGGTCGACGGGGTCACCGACGTTGAGCGGCCAGTCCAGCGCGCGGCCGTCGTGGTGGAAGGAGGCGTAGTCGATGCACGGCCGGGCGCCGAAGAAGGTGGGCCGGTCGTAGTGGTCGCTGACCAGCAGCGCGAAGGCGGTGACGCCCGGGCGGTCGGCGGGGTCGCAGGAGATCTGCTGCTCGAAGGGGCCCTTCTCGTCGACCTGCTCCGGCAGGTCCTCGTTGACCGGCGGCGCGGGCACGACCGCGGGGTCCACGGGCACCGGCACGAACGTCGCCTGGCCGCCGAAGCCGCCGTTGGTGCCGTAGCCGGCACCGCCGAGCGAGGGGGTGGGCACCGGCGTGACCGCCTGCCCGGACGTCGTCCCGTCGCCCCCGGTCTGGTCCTGCCCCTGGCCCACCGCCGCGTCGTCGGCCGACGCCGGCAGCCCCGGCCCGGCCGCGAGCAGACCCGCCAGAGCCACGGCCGCCGCCCATCGTCCGGCCGGCCGTGCCGCCCCGCTGCCCCTGCGGAACGGTCCCCCGCTGACTCGCATGCTGTGTGCTCCCGTCCCGTGCTGCTCTGCGATGTATGACGGCGCGATCCCCGACAGCGGCGATCGCGCCCTCCGACTCTATGCTCCCCGGCACGGTTCTGACCAGTGGTGATGAGCGCGTTCTCCGCCCGTCGCGCACCACTGGTCCCACCAGTCCCACCAGCACCGTCCCTGGGGTCCCGGCCGGTCGTCCGCGGGCCCGACGGAAGAATTCGCCCCGCGTTCGCACCGCGCACGCCCACGGGGGCCGCTGATCGACTACCTTGCAAGCAGCGGCTCGAAGTTGAGCCGTTCATCGCCTGTGAGGAGCAGAACACATGACCACCCGTACGTCCACGACGCGCAGGGCCCTCGTGGCGGCCGGTGCGGCGCTGATGCTGGTGGCGGGAGGCGCGTCGGTCGCGACCTCCGCGCCCTCCGCACCGGACACGCCGCCCTCCCCCGACGCCCCCGTGCTCCCCGACCCCACCGAGGTCCACCGCATCGCCGGCCCGGACCGCTACGCCACCGCCGCCGAGATCGCCCGTTCCTTCCCGGCCGACGCCAGCCCGACGGTCGTGGTCACCTCCGGCCGAGGCTTCGCCGATGCCCTCTCCTCGCAGCTGCCGTCGTCCGTGACCGGCGCCGAGCTCGGCGAGGACCGCGCGGCCGGTGCGCCGGTGCCGATCCTGCTGACCCGCCCCGGCAGCCTCCCCGAGGCCACGCGCGCCGCGCTGGCCGACCTGCACCCCGCCAAGATCGTCGTCGTCGGCGGCACCGCCTCCGTCTCGGCCGACGTCGTCGACGAGCTGCGCGGCTACGCCGGCACGGTCCAGCGGATCTCCGGCGAGAACCGTTACGCGACCTCCGCCGCCGTCGTCGGCACCTACCCCTCGGACGTCCCGGTGCTCTACGTCGCCGCCGGCAACACCTTCCCCGACGGCCTCACCGCCGGCTCGGCGGCCGCCACCGACGGCGTGCCCGTCCTGCTCACCGACCCGGTGCGGCTGCGCGCCGTGACCGCGGACGCGATCACCAGGCTGGCCCCCCGGTCGGTGGTCGTCGTCGGCGGCAGCGCCGCGGTCACCGACGAGGTCGTCGACGCGATCGCCGCGATCGTCCCCGACACCACCCGGGTCTCCGGCGCCGACCGCTACGCCACCGCGGCGGCGGTCGCCGGCGGCTACGAGGCCGACTCGATCGCCTACCTGGCCAGCGGCCGGTCCTACCCCGACGCCCTCACCGGCGGAGCCTTCGCCGGCTACCACCAGGGCCCGCTCCTGCTGACCAGGCCGGACCGGGTGCCCGGCCCCACCGCCGAGGGCCTCGACGTGCTCAGCCCGCAGGGCCTCGTCGTCTTCGGCGGCCCGGCCGCCGTGGCGCAGGGCGTGGTCGACGGCCTCGACGCGCTGCTCCCGGGGTGGTACGACGAGCTCATCGTCCAGCTGCTCTCCTTCAACGACTACCACGGGCACATCCAGGAGGAGGACGGCCTGCTCACCCCCGAGCAGGACCCCGACCAGAACCTGGTCGGCGGCGCGGTCAACCTGTCGACGACGCTCGACATGCTCCGCACCCGATCCTTCGACGGGCAGACGCTCACGGTCGCGGCCGGTGACCTCATCGGCGGCTCGACCTTCATCTCCGGGCTCTTCCAGGACGAGCCCTCCGTCGAGACCCTCGAGGTCGCCGGGCTGGACATCTCCAGCGTCGGCAACCACGAGTTCGACGAGGGCGTCGACGAGCTGCTGCGCATGCAGCACGGCGGCAACCACCCGGTCCTCGGCCAGTTCGACGACGAGCCCTACGACGGCGCCGACTTCCAGTGGCTGGCGGCCAACGTGGTCGACAAGCAGTCCGGCGAGCCCGTCCTCCCGGCCACCGACGTGCGCACCGTGGCCGGCGTCGACGTCGGCTTCATCGGCATGACGCTCGAGGCGACGCCGACCCTGGTCAGCCCGGGCGGCGTGGCCAACGTCGACTTCCTCGACGAGGTCGAGACCGCCAACGCCCAGGCCGCGGCGCTGCAGGCCCAGGGTGTCGAGTCGATCGTCGTGCTGCTGCACGAGGGCGGCTACCAGTCCGGCACCTACAACGGCTGCGAGGGCATCTCCGGGCCGATCGTCGACATCGCCGAGAGCCTCGACCCGGCCATCGACGCCGTCATCACCGGGCACACCCACCAGCCCTACATCTGCCAGATCGACGACCCGAACGGCGAGCCCCGCTCGGTCACCAGCGCCAACCAGTACGGCCGCGTCGTGACCGAGACCGCGCTGTCGGTCAGCCGGAGCACCGGCGACGTCAACCGCGACCGCGTCTGGGCCGACAACCACCTGGTCCTGCAGTCCGTCGCGGACGACCCCGAGATGGTCGAGGTCGTGCAGAAGTGGGAGGCCCGCGCCGACGTGCTGGCCGGCCGCGTCGTCGGCTCGGTCGCCGAGGACATCACCGGTGACGCCAGCGGCGACCGCGCCATCGAGACCCCGATGGCCAACCTCGTCGCGGACGCGATCCTCGCGAACACGTCCGCCCCCGACGCGGGTGGCGCTGAGATCTCGTTCATGAACGTCGGCGGCGTCCGCGCCAGCCTGATCTACGACCAGATCAGCAACGACGAGGCCGCCGGCGAGGTCACCTACCAGGAGGCCTACAACGTCATGCCCTTCGGCAACCTGCTGGTGTCGATCGACATGACCGGCGCCCAGATCGAGCAGGTCCTCGAGGAGCAGTACCAGCCGATCCCGGAGCGCGGCAGCCGCCCGATGCTGGCGCTCGGCGTCAGCGAGGGCTTCACCTACACCTGGGACGACACGCAGCCCCAGGGCGAGAGGGTGAGCAACATGGCCCTCAACGGTGAGCCCATCGACCCCGCGGGCACCTACCGCGTGTCGACGCTCAACTTCCTCCAGGAGGGCGGCGACAGCTTCACCACCTTCACCGAGGGCACCAACCTCATGGGTGGCCCGGAGGACCTGGCCGCGCTCGTCCAGTACCTGGGCGACAACCCGGGCCTGACCGCACCGGGCGACCGGGTCGAGGGTCTGTGACCTGACCCGACCGGCACCGACGAGGGCCGTCACCCGCACCGGGTGGCGGCCCTCGTCACGTCCCGACCGGGCGCGCGCTCTGCACGGGCGGGCGCGCCCGTCAGCCCTTCTCCGCCCCGACGTTGGCGCCCTGGGTGAAGTAGCGCTGGAAGACGACGAAGACGAGCGCCGTCGGGATCGTCATGAGCAGCCCGGCCATCATCGTGATCGGATACTGGTTGCCGGCGCCGAGCCCGCCGCTGGTCAGCCCGGCCACCCCGCGCGTCAGCGTGTAGAGGTGCGGGTCGTTGGTGGCGATGATGAAGTGGGCCAGCTCGTTCCACGAGCCCTGGAAGGACAGGATCGTGATCGTGATGAGCGCCGGCCTGGCCATCGGCAGCACCACCGACCAGAAGGTGCGGAACGGCCCGGCCCCGTCGATCCGGGCGGCCTCCTCGATGGACGGCGGGATCTGCTCGAAGAACTGCTTCATGATGAAGACCCCCGCCGCGTCGACCATGAGGGGCACGAACAGCGCGGCGTAGGAGTTGTAGATCCCCAGGTAGTTGAGGACGAGGAACTTGGGGATGAGCAGCACGATCGCCGGCACCGACATGACCGCCAGCAGCGCGGTGAAGACCGCGTCCCGCCCGAAGAACTTCAGCCGCGCCAGCGCGTAGCCGGCCATCGAGCAGAACAGCACCCTCGAGAAGGTCACGACGAGCGTCACCACGACCGAGTTGACGAACCACAGCGGGAAGTCGGTCTGCGTGAGCCGCTCCCAGGCGGCCGTGGTGAACGGGTCCGGCACGAGCGACAGCGGGTTGCCGACCGCGTCCGCGTCGGTCTTGAAGGCCGTGACCAGCTGGATGACGAACGGGTAGACGTAGATGACCGCGAAGGCGACGAGAGCGGCATACACCACCGTCTTCTTCACGCCCGAGTCCCGGTCGCCCACCGCCGCGGAGGTCGACGAGGTATGCAGCTCGCCGGGCTTGCGCCCGCGGGTCACCGTGGTCATGCGCGCACCTCCTGCGCCGTGCGCCGCTGGCGGCGCTCGGCCCTGCGCCGGGCGACCTCGTCCTTGTCGCGCAGGAGCCACCGCTGCAGCTGGGTCAGGACGAAGATGAGCGCGAAGAGCAGGAAGGCGATCGCGGCGCCGCGGGGGAAGTTGATCTGGTCGAAGGCGGTCGTGTAGCTCAGGTAGGCCGGGGTCAGGGTGGTCTTGGCCGGCGCGCCGGAGGTCATGACGTACATCTGGTCGAAGACCTGCCAGGTGCCGATGACGCCGAGGGTGACCACGAGCAGGATCGTCGGGCGCAGGTGCGGGACGGTCACGTTGGTGAACCGCTGCCACTTGTTGGCGCCGTCGACCATCGCGGCCTCGTCGACCTCGGCCGGCAGGTCCTGCAGCGCGGCGAGGAACATGAGCATGAACGTCCCCGCCGTCGTCCAGATGACCTGCAGCATGATCGCGCTCATCGCCACCGACGGGCCGGCGAACCAGTCCCAGAGCGAGAGGTTCATCACCCTCGTCCCGGTGAGCCAGGACGGCGGCGAGCCCGCGTCCCACAGGCCCACCCAGCCGCCCACGACGTGCAGCACGCCCCGGGAGTCCGCGAACCAGTTGGGCCCGTCCAGGCCGAGGACCGACAGGAAGCGGTTGACCGCGCCGGTGCCGGTGAAGAGGAAGAGGAAGACCAGCGAGATCGCCACCGAGCTGACCACGGACGGGAAGTAGAACGCGGTCCGGAAGAAGGTCCGGCCCTTGAGGAACTTCTGGTTGACGACCACGGCCAGCAGGAGCGCCAGCACCGTCTGGGTCGGCACGACGCCGAGCACGTAGTAGAAGGTGTTGCGCAGCGAGATCATGAAGTCCTGGCGGGCCAGGCCCTCGGTGGCCAGCAGGTCCTGGTAGTTCTTCAGGCCGACGAAGCCGACCTCGCCGCTGAACGGGCTGCCGCGCCCCGTCCAGTCGGAGACCGAGACCCACAGCGCCATCACGATGGGGCCGACGAGGAACAGCCCGAGGATGACGATCATCGGGGTGATGAACAGCCAGCCAGCCACCGGCTGGCGCTGCGGGTCCCGGGATCTCACTGGCCCAGCACCGAGGCGGCGTTGGTGTCGAAGGCCTCCAGCGCGGCCTCGAGGTCGACGCCCGCGAAGTCCTCGAGCTTGGAGTTGAGGTCGTCGACGACCGGCTTGATCCCGGCGGCGCTGATCGGGCCGTGGCCGTAGTCGCCGCCGGCGATGAAGGCCTCGTCCTCGGGGAAGGCCGCCTTGTAGTCCTCGGAGGCCGACTGCCGCGAGGGCATCACGCCGAACGCCTCGGCGAACTTCATCTGCTGCTCGGGGGTGGTGAGGTAGTTGACCAGGTCCACCGCCTGCGCCTGGTTGGGCGAGTCGGCGGCGACGCCCCAGCACACGGTGAAGAGCAGCGTGCCCGGGCCCGCCGGGCCCTCCGGCATCTCGGCCACCGTGTAGTCGAGGTCGGGGTAGTCGTTCTCGATGGCGCCCTTGATCCAGTTGCCCTCGACGGTCATCGCGCCCTTGCCGGTGCCGAAGGCCTCGCCGCCCCAGCCGGCGTCGACCTGGCTGGACATCTTGAGCCATCCGTCCTTGATGCCGTCCTGGACGAACTGGAGGCCGGCGAGCACCTCGGGGGTGTTGGCGGTCGGCTCGGTGCCGTCCTCGTTGAGCCACCAGCCGCCGTTGCCGACGACGAAGGCCCCGGCGCGGTCGATGCCCGGCCCGAGCACCAGGCCGACGTGGTCGTCGGTCGTGAGCTTCTGGGCCACGTCGGCCAGCTCGTCGTAGGTGGTGGGCACGTCGTCCTCGGTGAGCCCCGCGTCCTCCCACATCGTCGTGTTGATGACGAGCGCGAGCGTGGAGAAGTCCTTGGGCGCGCACCACTGCTGGCCGTCGTAGGTGAAGGAGTCGCGCAGCGACTCGTAGAAGTCGTCGTTGTCCTCGGCCTCGTAGGCGTAGAGGTTGCCGGCCTTGGCGTTGTCGGCGACGGACTGGGCGTCGAGGTAGAAGACGTCCGCCGGGCTGCCGCCCGCGAAGCCCTGGGCGAGCTCCTGGTTGAGGTCGGAGGCGACGGTCACCTCGACGGTGTTGCCGGACTCCTCCGCCCAGGCCGCCGCGGCCTCCTTGACCGCGTCGGTCTCGGCGTCGCCGGAGGAGCCGATGAGCATCCGCAGGCTGGCCGGACCCTCCGCCGAGGCGGGGGCCTCGGAGCCCTCCGCCGTGTCGCCGGCGCCGGTGTCGTCGAAGCCCTCGCCGCCGCCGCAGGCCGTGAGCACCAGCGCGCCGGCCGCCGCCAGGGCGAGGATGGGGGTCGTGTTCTTCATGGTGGTCCTTCCGCTCGGCGCCGGGGTCACCGACGGTCTCCGGGACAGGGGTTGGGGATGAAGCCCGCGGACGCCGGGTCCCGGTCCGTGGACGGACCGGGGACGAGCGAGGGCGTGAGCAGCCGGCTCACCGGTGCCGAGGCACCGCCGGCCAGCTGGTCGTGGACGAGGCGCAGGAGCGTCTCCGCGATCGCCTCGAAGGGCTGCACGACCGTCGTGAGGCCGTGCCGGGTGGCGAGCACCGACCCGTCGAACCCGACGATCCCCACGTCGGTGCCGACGCGCAGGCCCCGGCCGGCGACGGCATAGCTGACCCCCAGGGCGAGCAGGTCGGAGGCGCAGACGACGGCGTCGCCGGGCCCGAGCTGGTCGAGCAGCTCCCGCCCCGCCCGCACGGCCGCGGCCAGGTCCTGCGCGCACGCGGCCTCCGGGCCCTGCACCCCGAGGCGCGCGCTCGTGCGCTGCCACCCCTGGTGCCGGTCGTCGGCGACCTCGGGGTGCTCCTGGTCCAGCGGCCAGCCGAGGTAGGCGACCGTGCCGTAGCCCCGCCCCACCGCGTGCTCGACCGCCTGGGCGGTGCCCCTGAGCCCGTCGACGTCGACCCAGGCGCCTATCTCGGGGTGGCCGTAGATCCGCCCGAACGCCGCGAACGGGATCCCCCTGGCGGCCAGCCACTCCGGCCTCGGGTCGTCGTTGTGGGTGTCCGCGAAGAGGAAGGCGTCGACCAGGTGCCGCCGCACCATGTCCTGGTAGCCGTCGACCGCCGGGAACGTCGTGCGGTGCGCGAAGGGCACCAGGTGGACGTCGTAGCGGGGCGCCTGGGCCGTCAGCTCGACGAGGACGTGCTGGGCGACCTCGGAGACGTGCTCGGTGACGGCGTTGAGCTCGACCCCGATGGCGCCCGCCCGGTCGCTGCGCATGACGCGCGCCGCCGAGCTCGGCCGGTAGCCGAGCCGGTCGATCTCGGCGAGGACCCGCTCGAGGGTGGCGGGCCGCACCCGCTCCGGGTTGTTGATCGCGTTGGAGACCGTCTGCCGCGAGACCCCCGCGGCCGCGGCGACGTCGTGGATCGTGCTTCGGCGGACGCTGCCGACCGGCATCTCCATCGCCTCCGTTGACTCGGTGGGGCTGTCGGGTGTGTGCTGGGGCCAACGGTTTTGAACGTTCATATCGTGGCCTTCCGGCAGAATGGCCCCTCACCTTCCGCGCTGTCAACCCCTACCGGGCAGGAACCAAGGAGCAGAGCACCGATGGACCAGCAACCCTGGCTGCACGAGCTGCAGATCGCGGTCGACGGGCCGTCGACCGCGCTGAGCGGGCACGACGGGGCGATGGGCGCCCTGCCGGGCACCGGCTGGTTCGTCGACGACCGGCGGGTGCTCTCGCTGCTGGACCTGACCCTCGACGGCGTGCGTCCGGTGCCCGTCGCCCGCGACACCGTCGGCGACCGCTCGCAGTTCTGGGCGGCGGCGCGCGGCCTTGGCGACCCCGGCCCGGACCCGACCGTCGAGGTGCACCGGCGCCGGGTGCTCGCCTCGCACACCCTCACCGAGGAGATCACCGTGCGCTCCCGGGCGTCGGCGCCCGTGGAGGCGCGGCTCGCGCTGCGGCTGGGCGGGGACGGCGCCGAGCTGGCCGCCGTCAAGGCCGGCCGCGCCGACGACCCCTCGCCGCTGCCGGTCGACCTCGGGCCCGCGGGCCCGAGCTGGTCCGACGCACGGCACCGCACGCGGGTGGTGGCCTCGCCGCGCGAGGCGCGCGCTCTCCATACCCCCGAGGGTGTGCAGCTCGAGTGGCCCGTGCACCTGGAGCAGGGCGGCGAGCAGACGGTGAGCGTCGTCCTGACCGCCGAGCGGGTCGCGCCGAGCCGCTTCGACGCGGGCGCCGGCTCCGCGCTGTGGGACCCCGGGGAGCTCGAGGTGGCCGGGTGCGCGACCTGGCGGCAGATGGCGCGCACCAACCTCACCGACCTGCGGCACCTGCTCCTCACCGACCCCGAGGACCCGTCGGACGTCTTCGCGGCGGCCGGGACGCCGTGGTACCTGACGCTCTTCGGGCGCGACTCGATCTGGGCGGCCCGCTTCCTGCTGCCGTTCGGCACCCGGCTGGCCCGCGGCACGCTGCGCGCGCTCGCCCGCCGGCAGGCCACCGAGGACGACACGGCGACGGCCGCCGAGGTCGGCAAGATCCTCCACGAGGTGCGGCGCAGCGACTACGCGGGGACGGGTCTGCAGCTGCCGCCGCTCTACTACGGCACCGTCGACGCGACGCCGCTGTGGGTGGTGCTGCTGCACGACGCGTGGCGGTGGGGGCTGGCCGAGGAGGACGTCCGCGGGCTGCTGCCGACGATGCGCGCCGCGCTGGGCTGGATGGAGCGCGCCTGCGACTCCTCCGACGGGCTCCTGCGCTACCTCGACACCGCGGGGACCGGCCTGAGCAACCAGGGGTGGAAGGACTCCGGCGACTCGATGCGCCGGGCCGACGGCACCGTCGCGCCCGCCCCCATCGCGCTCCTGGAGGCCCAGGGGTATGCCGTGGAGGCCGCCCTCGGCGCCGCCTCCCTCCTCGACGCGCTCGGCGAGGACGGCGGCGACCGGTGGCGCGGGTGGGCGGCGGACCTGGCCGGGCGGGTCCGCGACCGCTTCTGGGTCGGCCGGGGCGAGGACGCCTACCTGGCGATGGCGCTCGACGCGGACGGTCGGCAGGTCGACGGCGTGGGCTCCAACATGGGCCACACGCTCGGCACCGGGCTGCTCACGGCGGAGGAGACGACGCGCGTGGTGCGCCGGCTGCTCCGGCCCGACCTGCTCCGCGTCTTCGGCATCGCGACCCTGTCGGCGGACAACCCGGCCTACAACCCGACCGGCTACCACACCGGGTCGGTCTGGGTGCACGACACCGCGATCGCCCTGCACGGCATGGCCCGCACCGGGCACGCCGAGGCGGCCGAGCTCGTCTCGCAGGCGCTGCTGCGGCTGTCCGCGGCGACGGACCACCGCTTCCCCGAGCTCGTCGCCGGCGACCCGGTGGGCACCCGGCCGGTGCCCTACCCCGCCTCGTGCCGGCCCCAGGCGTGGTCGGCCGCCTCCGCGGCGGTGCTGGTGGCCGCGCGGGAGGGGCTGCGGCCGCCGCGGGGCTGAGGCACG
>CAZONQ010000063.1:0-13849 GCA_964581125.1 uncultured Ornithinimicrobium sp. | reverse complement strand
GGCCAGGCGGACCTCGCCGGTCAACCTGGTGCGAGCGGACTCGCCGCCGATGCTCGTCGTGCACGGCGACGCCGACTCGATCGTTCCGGTCGACCAGTCGGTGCGGATGCACGAGGCGGCCCTGGCGGCCGGGGCGTCCAGCGTGCTCGAGGTCTCGCCCGGCTCGGAGCACGTCTTCCACGGCGAGCCCGTCGAGCCGCACTGGGACCGGGCGATCCGGTTCCTCGCGGAGCACCTGGGCTGAGGCAGGCATGCTGATCCACAGGCACCGCGACGGAAGAGGCCCGGCTCTTCGGCTGTGCTAGTCTTGGTGCATCACGATCAGCCCGTTGCCGCAAGGCGCGGGCTGATTTTCTTGTAGGGAGGCGGGCAGCGCGCGCCCGGTCGCCGCTCAGGCACCGACGGCGGCGGAGGTCCCCACCCCCGCCGCACCCTCGAGCACCTCGGGGTGCCGGGTGCCCGGCCGCAGCGCCAGCAGGGCGTAGAGGATCGCCGCCAGGTCCACGAGCTCCTGGGTCAGGGCGCCGGCGACGGCCGGGATGTGGCCGAAGGCCGCCACGACCATGAGCCCCAGGCTGAGGGCGACGCCGATCCAGATCGCGTTGAGCGCGACGCGGTAGGTGTGCCGACCGATCTCGACGGCCTGCACGACCTTGCCCAGGTCGTCCCGGGTGATGACGACGTCGGCGGCCTCGCTGGCGGCGGTCGACCCGCGCGCGCCCATCGCGACGCCGACCTCGGCCGTGGCCAGGACCGGCGCATCGTTGACGCCGTCGCCGACCATGACGACCGGGCGGTGGGTCATGGCGTCGACGATCCGCACCTTGTCCTCGGGCAGCAGGCCGGCGGCGACCCGGTCGACCCCGGCCTGCTCGCCGAGGGAGAGCGCCGTCGTCTCGTGGTCGCCGGTGAGCAGCGCGACCTCCTCCACGCCCAGCCCGCGCAGCGCGGCGACCGTCGCCGGCGCGTTGGCGCGCAGCGGGTCGACGAGCACGAGGTTGCCGGCGAAGCGGCCGTCGACCGCGACCGCGACCGCGGTCTGCCCGGCCGCGAGCTCCGACGGGCGCGCCCCGGGGTCGGTCTCGCGCACGAACGCCAGCTTGCCGACGACCACCGTGCGGCCCTCCACCTCGGCCACCACGCCGTGCGTGGCGTGCTCCTCCCCGGACGCGGCGTCCGCGAGCACGAGCCCGCGCGCCCGCGCCGCACGGATCACGCCGGCCGCGAGGACGTGCCCGGAGAGCTGCTCCGCCGACGCCGCGAGCCGCAGCACCTCGTCGGGGTCGTGGCCCGGGGCCGCGTCGACCCGGTCGAGCTCGGGCCGGCCCTCGCTGAGCGTCCCGGTCTTGTCGAAGGCCACCGAGCGGGCCCGGGCCAGCGCCTCCAGGGTCGCTCCGCCCTTGACGACGATGCCGGAGCGGGCGGCCGCGCTCGTGCCGCCGAGGAAGGCGACGGGCGCGGCGATGAGCAGCGGGCAGGGGGTCGCCAGGACGAGCACCTCGGCGAAGCGGACCGGGTCGCCGGAGGCCCACCAGGCCACCCCGGCGACGACGAGGGAGACGGCCGTGAACGGCACGGCGAAGCGGTCGGCGACGCGCACGGTCGGGGCCCGCGAGGCCTCGGCCTCGGCGACGAGGCGCAGGATGCGCTGGTACTGCGAGTCCGCCGCCCGCGCGGTCGCCCGCAGGACCAGGGCGTGGTGGCCGTTGACCGCGCCGCTGAGCACCCGGTCGCCCCGGACGCGCGCGACGGGCAGGCTCTCCCCGGTCAGGGACGACTCGTCGAGGACGGCCTCGTCCTCGAGCAGCTCGCCGTCGACCGGCACGACCTCGCCGGGACGCACGAGCACGAGGTCCCCGGGCCCGACCTCGTCGACCGGGACGTCGCGGACCTGCTCGTCGCCGACGCCCCGCCCGTCGTCGCCGGGGACGAGGTGCGCCACCTGCGGGGCCCGCTCGAGGAGGGAGGTGAGCTCGGCGCGGGCGCGCGCGGCGGCATACTCCTCCAGCGCCTCCCCGCCGGTGAGCATGACGACGACGATGAGGGCGGCGACGTGCTCCCCCACCGAGATCGTGGCGACCATCGCGACGACGGCGAGGATGTCGAGGCCGTAGTGCCCCCGCACCACGTCGCGGACCATGCCGACGCCGGTCCGCAGCACGACGAGGCCGACGAAGACCGTGGCGACCCACCGCGCGACGGTCCCCTGCCCGGCGACGAGGAGGCCGAGGACGAGGGCCAGGACCGCCAGCGCCACCACCACGCCGGGGTGGCGGCGGACGACGTCTGAGAAGACCCTCATACTTCTTTACTACCCTATGTAGTGGGCCCCGTCCAGCGCGGGGTCCGCAGCAGACGGCTCCGGCCGCGCCCGCACGGTGTGGTGCGGGGCGCGGCCGGGGCGCCGGGGCCCGTGCGCCCGCGTGTCCCGACGCGGGCTGCCCCGGAGGTCGGTCGCCGGTTGTCCCCTGCCGGCGACCGACCGCTCCTAGGCGGCGGCCAGCCCCTCGGCCGGGCTCACCCGCGCCGCCTTGCGGGCGGGCAGCACGCTGGCGAGGGCGCCGGCGACCAGCGCCACGGCGACGATGAGGCCGACCGCGCCCCACGGCACCGCCAGCTGCACCGGCGTGCCCTCGGGCAGGACGGTCTGGATGCCGAGCACCGCGTAGCCCACGCCCAGCAGCAGGCCGAGACCGGCGCTGACGACCGCGAGCAGGACGCCCTCGGTCAGCAGCATCCCGCGCATCTGCCCGCGGGTCAGGCCCAGGCCGCGCAGGAGCGCGTGCTCCCGGTGCCGCTCGACCACCGACAGCGACAGGGTGTTGGCGATGCCGACGACCGCGATGACGACCGCGACGCCCAGCAGGCCGGTGGTGACGAGGACGAGCACGTCGAGCACCTGCGTGACGACCGCGCGCTCCATCGCGGCGCCGGACAGGCTCAGCCCGTCGGCGTCCGCGACCTCCTGGATCCCGCTCATCGCGCCGGCGACGTCGGCGTCGTCGGCCAGCCGGACCAGCACGGCGCCCGGCTCGACGGCGTCGCCGCCCAGCGTGGCCAGGTCCTGCTCGGACACCGCGACGCTGTAGCCCACCGCGAGCTCGACCACCCTCAGGTCCGCCGACCCTCCCGGGCCGTGCACCGGCAGGGTGTCGCCGGGCTCGAGGCCGTTCATCACGAGCATCGAGCTGCCCATCCCGATCGTCCCCGGCTCCAGGTCGGCCAGTCCCGGGCTGCGCACCACGTCGCCGTCGCGCGCGGGGTCCAGCCCCAGCGCGAGCGTGCCCATCATCGACTCGTCCAGGGTCAGGTATGCGGTGTCCACCGCCCGGGCGGTCTCCACGCCCTCGGCGTCGGCCACCCTGGCCTCGGTGCCCGCGGGCAGGGCGAGCGCCACGACGTCCGCCGGGCCCTCGTCCGTGGCCTGCTCGGCGCTGTCGGGCTCGACGTACTGGCTGCCCGCCTCGACCATGAAGTCCACGGCGTAGGCGCTGTCGATCTCGCCCAGCGCGGTGCGCTCGGCCGACGCGGCCCCGATCGAGGTCATCGTGATGAGCGTGACGCCGACGAGGAGCGCCGCGCTGGTGGAGGCGGCCCGGCCCGGGTTGCGCACGGCGTTGTCCACCGCGAGCCGCCCCGGGGCCCCGACGAGCCGGGCGCCCAGCCCGAGGGCGCGGACCGCGGCCGGCACGACGACCACCGCGGCGACGAGCACGCCGACGAACGAGACCAGACCACCGGCGACGCCGGAGAGGACGTCGCGGGAGGACGCGGCATACAGCATGAGGGCGGTGCCCGCCCCGACCAGGAGGACCGCGAGCCCGAGGCGCACCCGGCCCACGCGGCGGTGCTCGGCCGCCTGGCCCTCGGGACGGAGGGCCGCGAGCGGCGAGACGCGGGTGGCGCGGACGGCCGGCCACAGGCTGGCGAGGACGGTGACGACGACACCGACCGCGAGCGGCACGAGCACGACGACCGGCGTGACGGCCAGCCCGTCGGCGAGCGGGAGGCCGAGGTCGAAGCGGCCGGCCAGCCGGAGCAGGCCCCAGCTGCCGAGCAGGCCGAGCCCGACGCCGACGGTCGAGGCGGCCAGGCCCAGCACCGCGGCCTCGAGGAGCACCTGGCGGCGAACCTGGGCGGTCGTCGCGCCCACCGCGCGCAGCAGGGCGAGCTCGCCGGTGCGCTGGGCCAGGGTGATCGTGAAGGTGTTGGCGATGACGATCGCGGCGGTCACGAGGGCCACGGCGCCGAAGCCGAGGAGGATCGCCGCGAGCACGTTGGTGCCGCCGGTCAGGGCCGCGACCCGCTCGGCGGCGGCCTCCGGGCCGGTCTGCACGACGGCGTCGGACCAGACGTCGGCGACGTCCGCGCGGACCTGCGCCGCGTCCGCACCGTCGGCCAGGTCGAGCAGGACGGCGTCGTAGGTCAGGTCGGGGTCGACGGTGCGCAGCGTGGACTCGCTTGCCGCGAAGCCGGGACCGAAGGCCAGTGCGGTCATCTCGCCGAAGTCGGCGAAGCCCGACACGGTGACGGTGACCCTCTGGCCGGAGGGCTCCTCGGCGGTGTCCCCGGAGCCGCCGGTCGGGGTCACGAGGGTGAGCTGGTCGCCGACGTCGAGGCCCTCGGCGAGGCCGGGGTTGGCGAGGATCTCGCCCTCGGCGTCCGGCATCTCGCCCTTGAGGAGGGTCACGCCGGCGACCGGGACCGTCGAGCCGTAGACCCACTCCCGGTCGGTGGTCTCGGCGCTCACCGCGGCCTCGCCACGCACGTCGGCCACGCCGGGCAGCGCGGCGATCTCGTCGTAGGTGCCGGCCTCGACCGGCATGCCCTCGGGTCCGGTCACGACCAGCGAGGCGTCACGCAGGCCGGCGCCGACGGCGTCCTCCATGCCCCGCTGGGTGGTGGTGATCGTCGCCAGGCTCAGGGCGAGGAAGGCCACGCCGATGACGATGGCGACGGCGGCCGACAGCAGCCGGCGGCCGCGCGAGGCGAGGCCGGCGACCATCCAGCCGGTGCGTGCCTGCCGCGCCATCAGAGCCTCCCCAGGGCGCGGACGGCCTCGAGCACCGCGTCGGCGTCGGGGTCGACGAGGTCGCCGGCGACCTGGCCGTCGGCGAGCAGCAGGACGCGGTCGGCGACCGCGGCCGCGCCGGCGTCGTGGGTGACCATGACGACCGTCTGGCCCCACTCGTCGACCGAGCGGCGCAGCAGCGCGAGCACCTCGGCGCCGGTGGTGGAGTCCAGCGCGCCGGTCGGCTCGTCGGCGAAGATCACCTCGGGCCGGGTCACCAGCGCGCGGGCCAGCGCGACCCGCTGCTGCTGCCCGCCGGACAGCTCGCCGGGCCGGTGCCCGAGCCGGTCGCCCAGGCCGAGCTCGTCCACGACGAGCCGCTCCCACTCGGGGTCGGTGCCGCGGCCGGCGAGGTCGAGGGGCAGCCGGATGTTCTGCCGCGCGGTGAGCGTGGGCAGCAGGTTGAACGCCTGGAAGACGAACCCGACCGAGCGTCGGCGCAGCGTCGTCAGCTGCTTGTCGGACAGCGAGGTCAGCTCGGTGTCGCCGAGGAAGACCCGTCCCCCGGTCGGGTTGTCCAGCCCGGCCAGCAGGTGCATCAGCGTGGACTTGCCCGACCCGCTGGGCCCCATGATCGCGGTGAAGCGCCCGGCCTCGATTCCGACCGAGACGCCGTCCAGCGCCCGCACGGCGGTCTCGCCGCTGCCGTAGGTCTTGGTCAGGTCGGTGGCGCTGGCCGCGAGGGCCGCGCGCCGGGAGCCGGTTGGAGGCTGGTGCGTCTGCACGTCTGTCGTCATGCTTGCGACAGTAGGCGGACCGGCCCCCTCACCTCGTCCCCCGACGGTCCCCACCTGCGCACGCGCACCTCATACCTGGGTATGAGGTGGCCCCCTTCCACGACCGAGAGCGCGCTCGGAGCGCGCTCCCGGTCACCCCTCACGACCGAGCGCGCGTTCAGAGCGCGCTCCCGGTCACCCCTCACGACCGAGCGCGCGCTCTGCGGGGGCCTCGTCGGGTGTCGTGAGCTTGAGGCCGACGACGCAGCCGATGATGCCGAGCAGGAAGAAGCCCTTGAGCAGGGTGAGCGGCTCGGCGCCGGTCGCGGCGGCCCAGAGCACGGTGAGGAGGGCGCCGGTGCCGGTCCACACGGCATACGCCGTGCCGGTGGGGATCGTCCTCATCGCCCGGCCGAGCCCGACCAGGCTCACGACCGAGAAGATCACGAAGACGGTCGTGGGCACCGGCCGGGTGAGGCCGTCGGACATGCCGAGCGCCGTGGCCCACACCGCCTCGAAGACCGCGCTGACCAGCAGGACCACCCAGGCCATGGTCAGGACACCACCTTGAGGCCGACGACGCAGCTGACGATCCCGAGCAGGAGCAGGACCCGCACGAGGGTGGCCGGCTCGGTGCCGCGGACCATCGCCCAGACCACGGTGAGGCTGGCGCCGGTGGCGGTCCACACGGCATACGCGGTGCCGGTGGGGATGGTCTGCATGGCCAGGCCGAGCCCGACCACGCTGAGGACGGTGGTGACGATGAAGAGGATCGTGGGCCGGGGGCGGCGCAGGCCATCGGACGCACCGAGCGCGGTCGCCCAGACGGCCTCGAGGACGCCGGAACCGACGAGCAGGACCCAGTCCATGGGGATTCACTCCTGGGACGAGACGGACAGGAAGGTGGCCAGTCTTGTCCTCACCGGGTACTGAACCGTCGTCCGGGACGCCCTCACGCGGACGGCGTCACCTGCAGGGTAGCAACGTCCCGCTCTGCCTGACCCCGGTGCACCAGGGCCCGGGCGGCGAGGACGAAGGGCGGGAGCAGGACCAGGTTGCCCAGCGCGAGGAGCGGACCCGCGCCGGCCGACGTCGCGCCGAGGACGACCCAGGCCGGGATGCAGGCGAAGGCCCACCAGGGGATCACCCGCGCGCGGGCCAGCCCGATCCCCAGCAACACCAGCCCGAGCATCGTCCCGACCAGCATCAGGACCAGCGTGGCGTCCTCCATCCGGGTGCCGTGGGTGCCGACCAGGACCTCCGCCGCCGTGGCCGGGTCGGCGACCGCGGAGGCGATCGCCCCCTCCTCCGCGTAGATCGCGTGGTGCATGGCCAGCCCCACCCCGCCCAGGAAGGCGACGGCGCCCGCGCCGAGCGCCCACCGCGGCGAGGTCGGGCGCAGGGCGGCCACGAGCCCGACCATCGCGAGCAGCCACACGGGCGCGGTGGCCAGCACGAGCCAGCTGAACAGCTCCCAGGTGCCGCGCTGGTCGGCGATGGCCGCGAGCAGGGCGGCGTCCGTGCCGTGGTCGTGCTCGACGACCACGCGGGACACCTCCTGGGCGGTGAACAGGACGGGTGCGGCGACGATCGCCGACGCGAGCAGCTTGCTTGACATGGTGGCTCCTTGGGCCGAGAGGTGGTGCGTGACCTCTCGAGGCTCCCGCCGGGGCCCGTCCCCCGGCGTCCGTCCGCCGGCCCGGGAAGGTCCATCCGCGGATGGATCCCCGGCTGGGGCGCAGGCTGCTACGTTCCGGGGGTGAGGCAGATGAGGCCGCTCAGCCGGGCTGCGCTGGGCGCCGACCTCGGGCTGGCGGCCGTCATCGCGGTCGGCTCGGTGGCCTCGCTGCGCTCGGAGGGCTACGGGTGGGCGATGGTGACGCTGCAGGTGGTCGCGGCCCTCTCGCTGGCCGCACGCCGGGTCGCCCCGTGGGTCCCGACCGTCGTCGTGCTCGCCTGCACCGGCATGCAGGCGCTGGTCCTGGACCTGCCGCCCGGTGACGTCTTCTACCTGGCGATCTGGCTGGTCGGCGTCTTCGCCTGCGGCGCCTACCTGCCGCTGGGCCAGGCGCTGGCCGCGCTGGCGGTCTGGATCGTGACCCTGGTGGCCGGCGTGCAGGGCGAGCCGCGGGTCGGCGACGTCGTCTTCATGGGGATCCTCACCCTCGGCGTGTTCGTCCCGGGCGTCCTGGCCAGGCAGGCCGAGACCGTCCGGCAGGAGACGGCCCGGGAGGCGCGCCGACGAGAGTTCGAGGCCGCCGCCGCGGTGACGGCCGAGCGGGCCCGCCTGGCTCGTGAGCTGCACGACGTCGTCGCGCACGCGATCGGTGTCATGGTGGTCCATGCGGCGGTCGCAGAGGCCCACCTGGAGCGCGACACCGACCGCGCCAGGCAGGCCCTCGACACCGTGCAGAGCTCCGGCGACGAGGCGGTGCAGCAGCTCCGACGCCTGCTCCACCTGCTGCGGGACGGCGAGGAGGAGGCAGAGGCCGGCGGAGCGCCCGCTGACCGCGCGGGCGGGGCGTCGACGGCGCCGCTGCCCACGCTCGCCCAGCTCGACGTGCTCGTCGACCGCGTCCACCAGGCCGGGCACGAGGTCCGGCTGCGGCGCGGGATCGGGGAGGAGGTCCCGGCCGCAGTGAGCGTCACGGCATACCGGATCGTGCAGGAAGCCCTGACCAACGTGATGAAGCACGCCCCCGGCGCCACGGTGGACCTGGACGTGCAGCGCACGCGCGACGCGCTCGAGCTCACCGTCGCCAGCGACCTGACCGGCGAGGACGCCGCGGGGGGCGACGGCTACGGCCAGCTGGGGCTGCGCGAACGGGTCGCGGTCTTCGACGGCACCTTCTCGGCCGGGCCGCAGGACGGTCGGTATGTCGTGCACGCCCGCCTCCCGCTGGGGGTGAGGGCATGATCCGCGTGGTGGTGGCCGACGACGAGGCGCTGTTCCGCACCGGGCTGCGGATGCTGCTCGAGACGCAGCACGGCATCGAGGTCGTCGCCGAGGTCGAGGACGGCGCGGCGGCGGTGGCCCGGGCCCTTGAGCTGGTGCCCGACGTGGTGCTCATGGACCTGCAGATGCCCGGCACCGACGGGCTGAGCGCGATCACCGAGCTCGTCCGGCGGGGCAGTCCGGCCCGGGTCCTGGTGCTGACCACCTTCGACCTGGACCGCAACCTCTACGACGCGCTGCGCGCGGGCGCGGCGGGCTTCTTCCTCAAGAGCGCCCGACCGGCCCGCCTGGTGGAGGCGATCCGGGCGGTCGCCGAGGGTGACGAGCTGCTCGACCCGGCGCTGACCCGGCGCCTGGTGGAGCGGTGGATGGAGCAGACCGGCCCGTCCGTGGACCAGGGGCGCCTGGCGCACGTCACCGAGCGGGAGCGCGAGGTGCTCTCGCTGGTCGGGCAGGGCCTGACCAACAAGGAGATCGCCGGCCGGCTGTGGCTGGCCGAGTCGACGGTGAAGACGCACGTGGTGCGGCTGCTGGCCAAGACCCGCAGCCGGGACCGCGTGCAGCTGGTCATCCTGGCCCACGACCTGGGTCTGCGTCCCTGACCTGCCGGCGGCACCGTGGTCGACCCCCGCCCCGGCCGGCTCTCACTCCGGCCTGCCCACCAGCCCCGTCTCGTAGGCCGTGATCACCATCTGCACGCGGTCGCGGAGCGCGAGCTTGTGCAGCACCCGGCCGATGTGCGTCTTGACGGTCGCCTCGGCGAGGTAGAGCTCGGCGGCGATCTCGCTGTTGGTCAGGCCCCGGCCGACCGCCTCGAGGACCTCGCGCTCCCGGTCGGTGAGCGGCTCGAGGCGTGCGGCGGCGGCGCGGCGCTGCGCCGCCCGGTCGCGCTCGGCGTCGGCGTCGGGCAGCTGCGGCACGAAGCGCTCGAGCATCCGTCGCGTCGTCGACGGCGCCATCGCCGCGTCGCCGGCGTGCACCGCACGGATCGCGGCGAGGAGCTCGGCGGGCCCGGCGTCCTTGAGGAGGAAGCCGGAGGCGCCGGCGCGGAGCGCCGCGAAGACGTATTCGTCGAGGTCGAAGGTGGTGAGCACGACGACCTTGGCGGCGTCGCCGCGCTCCTGCAGCCGCCGCGTCGTCTCGACCCCGTCGAGCCGCGGCATGCGGATGTCCATGAGGACGACGTCCGGCCGGGTCGCCTCGACGGCGTCGAGCGCGGCCAGCCCGTCGCCTGCCTCCCCCACGACGGTCATGTCGGTCTGCGCGTCGAGCACCATCCGGAAGCCCGCGCGCACCAGCTCCTGGTCGTCGACGAGGAACAGCCGTACGGGGCCGTCGGTCGGTGCCGTCATCGGGGTCCTCCTGGGTCGGTCGGGTCGTCCTGCACGGGCACCGTCGCGACGACCTCCCAGCCGCCGCGGGAGCGTGGCCCGGCGTGGACGGTGCCGCCGAGCACCTCGACGCGCTCGGACATCCCGAGTATGCCGTTGCCCTCGCCGTCCGCGTCGGGCGGCGCCCCGCGGCCGTCGTCGGTGACCCGCACGAGCAGCACCGCCGGGGTGCGCATGACGTCGACGTCCACGTGGGCCTCGGGGCCGGCGTGCTTGAGCACGTTGGTGAGCGACTCCTGCACGACGCGGTAGGCGGCGAGGTCCACGTCGCGCGGCAGGTCGTCGGTCCGGCCGCGCACGACCACCTCGACCGGCACGCCGGAGTCCCGCACCCGCTGGACGAGGTCGTCGAGGTAGGCCAGGCCCTGCAGCGGCGAGAACTCGGCGCCCGCCCCCGCGTCGCGCAGCACGCCGACGAGCCGTCGGGTGTCGGCCAGGGACGTGCGCGCGGTCTCGGCGAGGGTCTCGAGGGTCTGCGCGGCGCGCTCGAGCGCGGCCCGGTCGGGGCCGATGGCGGGCGGCTGGTCGAGGGCCTGGCGCGCGGCGTAGAGGGCACCGTCGGCCTGGACCACGACGACCGCGAGGCTGTGCGCGACGACGTCGTGCATCTCCCGGGCGATCGCGGCCCGCTCGCCCTGCGCGGCGAGCTCGGCGCGCTGCGCCTGGTCGCGGGCGAGCGCTCGGTTCTGCGCCTGGAGCCGGGAGACGACCGCCTTGCGCCGCCGCACCACGTCGCCCAGCACCCAGGCCACGGCGACGAACATCGCCATGAACATGGTCTGGAAGGCCACGGTGAAGAGGTACTGTCCGAACCCGCCGTAGGCGATCCCCCAGTCCAGGGCCGCGAGCACCGCGCCGACGAGCCCCAGGGCGAGCACGGTGCGGGAGGTCCGGCGGTCGCCGAAGGCCGCCGCGCTGTAGACGGCGATCGGCACGGCGATGTTGGCCGGGTGCGGCGTGTCCATGACCGCCAGCTGCAGCAGGCACCCGACGGCCACGGCCAGCGCGGCCCACAGGGGCTGGCGGCGCCGCCAGAAGAGCGGCAGGACCTGGGCCAGCCCGACGAGGAGCCCACCTCCTCCGTGGAGGCTCGAGCCGGTGATGAGGATCCAGAACAGCAGCGCCCCCACCAGCACCACGTCCGGCACCCACGGGTGCCGCCTGGCCTCGTTGAACATGTCGAGCAGCTCTCTCATCACCGGCGAGCCTACGGGCGGCCGGACGCGCGGGCGTCGGACCGCGGTCTGGTCCCGGGTGCGACCTGGGTATGACGTGAGGTCGCCCGGGCGGCTACGCCTCCGGGGTGAGCGTGACCACCTCGCCGTGGCGGGGCACGACGGCGGCCACGTCCAGCTCGGCGTCGATCCGGCCGGCGAAGTGCTCGGCCACGTCGAGCTCGCCGTGCGTCACGTAGACCGTCTCCGGCGCCGGGTCGAGCGCGGCGAGCCAGTCCATCAGGTCGGAGGCGTCGCCGTGCACGGAGAACTCGTCGTCGCGGACGATCTCGGCGCGGACCTTGACGTGCCGCCCGTTGATCTTCACGGTGCGGGCCCCCTCCTCGAGGGCGCGGCCGCGGGTGCCCTCCGCCTGGTAGCCGGTGAGGACCACGGTGTTGCGCTCGTCCGGCAGCAGCCGGGCGAGGTGGTGCAGGACGCGGCCGCCCTCGACCATGCCCGAGGAGGCGACGATCACCATCGGGTCGAAGCGTCCGTTGAGCTTCTTGGACTCCTTGGCGCTGGAGGCCTCGATGAGCTGCGGCATGCCGGTGAAGTCGTCGACGTCGACGTCCTCGCGCAGCGCGTCCAGCGAGGTGTCGCGGTAGACGTCGAGGACCTTGAGGGCCATCGGCGAGTCCACCGCGACCGGCACCTCGGGGATCCGGCCCGCCCGCATGAGGTCGACGAGCGTCTTCATCACCGACTGGGTGCGGTCGACCGCGAAGGCGGGGACCACCACCAGGCCGCCCCGCTCGACGGTGCGGGAGATCGCCTGTGCCATCGCCTCGTGCTCGAGCCCGGGCTCCGGGTGCTCCCGGTCGCCGTAGGTGGACTCGCACACCACATACCGCGCTCCCTGCGGGGTCCCCCGCTCCTTGAGGAGCGGGTGGTCGTGGCGCCCGAGGTCGCCGGAGAAGAGCACCGAGGTGCCGTCCACCGCGAGACGGACGCTGGCCGAGCCGAGGATGTGACCCGCGCGGGTCCACCGGGCGACGAGCCCGTCGCCGAGGTCGACGTCCTCCTCGAACCCGACCGGGCGGAAGAGCGGCAGCGTGCGCTCGACGTCGTCCTCGTCGAAGAGCGGCTGCGGGTCCTCGTGCTTGGACCAGCCTCCGCGTCGGGCCTCCTGGGCGGCCTCCACCTGGAGCCTCCCGGCGTCGCGCAGCACGATGTCGGCCAGCCGCCGCGTGCCCTCGGTCGCCCAGACCGGCCCGTCGAAGCCCTGGTCGACGAGCGCCGGCAGGTAGCCGACGTGGTCGGTGTGGGCGTGGGTGAGCACGACGTCGCTGATCGTCGCCGGGTCGACCGGGAACTCCTCCCAGTTCTTCAGCCGCCACTCCTTCTCCCCCTGGAAGACGCCGGCGTCGACGAGGACGCGCCGGTCGCCGACGGTCAGGAGGTACTTGGAGCCGGTGACGGTGCCGGACGCACCGAGGAAGGTGAGGGTGACGGGCCGCGGTGTGGTCGTGGTCTCGCTCATGTCCCGACCGTAGCGGTCAGGCTGCCCCGAGGTGCCCGCTCAGGCGCTCTCGTCCGCGCGCCGGGGCAGCACCCATCCGGCCCGCGGGAAGTGGCAGGTGTAGCCGCCGGGGTAGCGCACGAGGTAGTCCTGGTGCTCGGGCTCGGCCTCCCAGAACGGGCCCTCGGCCTCGATCGTGGTCACCGCCCGGCCGGGCCACAGGCCGGACGCGTCGACGTCGGCGATGGTGTCGCGGGCCACCCGCTCCTGCTCGGGCGACAGCGGGAAGATCGCCGAGCGATAGCTGGAGCCCACGTCGTTGCCCTGCCGGTCGAGCGTCGTCGGGTCGTGGATCTGGAAGAAGAACGCCAGGACGTCGCGGTATGACGTGACGGTCGGGTCGAAGACGATCTCGACCGCCTCGGCGTGGCCGGGGTGGTCGCGGTAGGTGGCGTGGTCGTTCTGCCCGCCGGTGTAGCCCACGCGCGTGCTGAGCACGCCGGGCTGGTGGCGGATGAGGTCCTCCATGCCCCAGAAGCAGCCGCCCGCGAGGACGGCGGTCTCGGTCCCGGGGGTGCGGGTGATCTCGCCGGTGTCGGACGGTCCGCTGGCCATGGTGCTCTCCTGGGGTGCTCGGGGACGAGGTGCCTGCACCCAGCACAACACAGACCGGCTCCCGCCGTATTTCGGGGCGCCGCCCGGACGTCACCCGCGTCCGGAATGCCCGTCCCCTCCGGCGCGCTTGCACCCGGTATGAAGCGCATCGGCTTTCTCTCCTTCGGCCACTGGACGCCGCACCCGGGGTCGGCGACGCGGTCCGCGTCCGACGCCCTGCTGCAGTCGATCGACCTGGCGGTCGCGGCCGAGGAGGTCGGCGCGGACGGCGCCTACTTCCGCGTCCACCACTTCGCCCGGCAGCTCGCCTCGCCCTTCCCGCTGCTCGCGGCCGTCGGCGCCCGGACCAGCCGGATCGAGATCGGCACCGGCGTGATCGACATGCGCTACGAGAACCCCCTCTACATGGCCGAGGACGCCGGCG
>CAZONQ010000062.1:0-13876 GCA_964581125.1 uncultured Ornithinimicrobium sp. | reverse complement strand
GGGCAGCGCCGGAGCCTCGACCGTCTCGGGGGCACCGCCGGCACCCACGAGCACCTTGCGGTCGGCGCGTCGCTCGCGCACCGAGCCGGTGAGCGCCAGGTGCAGGGAGAAGGCCAGCATCGCCAGCGCGAGCACGACGATCGCGCCCCAGATGAGGTAGTCGGAGGCGGCGGCGTAGGTCTGGTTGGTCATCAGGTGTCGTCCTTGTCTGTCACCACGCGTCCGCCGGAGGCGGCCACGATCCGCTCGAGGACCTGGTCGACGTGCTCGCCCAGGCCTGCGTCGGTGCCCTTGGGCAGTCCGGCGACGGTCACTCCAGTATGCAGCGTGCCCGCCTCCGCGGGGTCCTCGCCCCGGGAGGGGGTCGCCGGGGTCACGCGCACGAAGACGCGGCGGCGCCTGACACCGAGCATGAGCATGAGCCCGAGCAGGGCCACGCCGGCGAAGACCAGGGCGGGGATCCGGCCCGGGTCGTGCCGCACGAGCAGCCCGCCCCAGCGGATGACGGTCTCCATCTCGATGGTGCCGCGGTCGTCGGGCAGCTCGATGACGTCGCCCGGCTCGAGGAGCAGGCGCAGCGGCTCCCCGTCGTCCTGCTGCAGCTGGGTCATCGAGTCGGTCTCGATCGAGAAGACCGACTGCGGCCGCCCCTCGGGGAAGAGGTCGCCCTCGAAGGCCGTGAGCACCAGCGCGGGCGCCGCCAGCCCGGGGAACGAGGAGGTCGGGCCCAGTCCCTCGACGAACTCCAGCGTCGGCAGGAAGCCGCCGACGAAGCCCAGCCCCGGCGACGCCGCAGGCACCTTGATGACGCCCTGGGAGGAGTAGGTGTTGTCCTGGGGCAGGAAGGTCACCGCGTCGCTGAAGAGGATCCCGCCCTCGGCGTCCCGCACGGTGACGACGGGGGCGTAGCCGTTGCCGAGCAGGAAGACCGACGTGCCGGCCACGTGGAGCGGCTTGTTGACCGCGAAGTCCCTGGTCACCGGCTCGTCGTCGCCGCGCTGGGTGGTGGCGACCCCGGCGAAGACGCGCGGCTGGCCGAACTGCGCGCCCTGCGCCTCGTGCTCGAACTGCACGTCCAGGTCGTCCAGGCGCAGGGAGAAGACCGGGATCCGGTCGGGGTCGACGAGCGGGCCGAGCTGGAGGGTGTCGAAGCTCGCGGCGCCGGTCGTGAAGGTCTCCCCCTCCTTGACGATGATCTCGCCGCGCCAGCCGAAGAGGTGGCCGACCGCGACCGAGACGATCACGCCGAGGATCGCCAGGTGGAAGAGCAGGTTGCCGGTCTCCTTCAGGTAGCCCTTCTCGGCGGAGACGACCAGCGACCCGTCCTCCTCGGGGCGCACCCGGTAGCGACGTCCGGCCAGCTCGGCGCGGGCGGCGGCGACCACGTCCTGCGCGGGAACGTCGAGCACCGTCTCGGCCCGGGCCGGCATCCGGTTCAGCCGGGAGGGCACCCGCGGCGGCTGCGCCCGCATCGCCTGCACGTGCTGGCGCATCCGCGGCAGGATGCAGCCGACCAGGCTGATCATCAGCAGCAGGTAGATCGAGGCGAACCACGGCGAGGCGTAGACGTCGAACATGCCGATCCGGTCCAGCCACGGCCCGGCGTCGGGGTGCTCCTCCAGGTAGGTCCGCACCCGGGAGGGGTCCACGCCGCGCTGGGGGAAGATCGAGCCCGGGATGGCCGCGACCGCGAGCAGGAGCAGCAGCGCCAGCGCGGTGCGCATGCTGGTCAGCTGGCGCCAGGTCCAGCGGACCCAGCCCAGCGCGCCGATGGACCCCTTCCTGCCGCCGCCCCGTCCGCCGCCGAGCTTGGTGCGGTCCTTGGGGTAGTCCGGCTCGATCCGGGCGGGTGTCTCGGTGGCCACGTCAGATCACCGTCGTGAAGGAGCTGGTCAACCGGGACTGCACCCAGGCCATCGCCTCGGCCCAGACGCCGAGGACCATCAGCAGCCCGAGGAGCACGAGCAGGCCGCCGCCGACCCGCTGCACGGTCAGGTAGTGGTCGCGCAGCCAGCGCGAACCGCGGGACACCCACCCCATGCCGGCGGCCACCAGCACGAACGGCAGTCCCAGCCCCACGCAGTAGGCCACCGCGAGCACGAGCGCCCGCCCCACGGCGCCGTCGCCGGGCAGGATCGAGGTGCCGAGGGTCTGGATCGCCGCGAGCGCTGGCCCGGTGCACGCGGAGAAGCCCAGCCCGAAGACGACGCCGAGCAGCGGCGCGCCGCCCAGCCCGGCGGCGGGCCGCCAGCGCACGCTCACCCCGCCGGCGGGCTGCAGGAGCATGACCAGGCCCAGCGCGACGACGACCGCGCCACCGACCCGCAGCAGCAGGCCCTTGTGCTCCGCCAGCGCCAGACCGAGCCCGGAGATGACCACGCTCATCGCGATGAAGACGGCCGAGAACCCGGCCACGAACAGCAGCGTCCCTGCGACCACCCGCCACCGGCCGGACCGGACGTCGTCGCGGCCGGACGCGGGCGCCATACCCCCGACGTAGCCGAGGAAGCCCGGGACCAGGGGCAGCACGCACGGGCTGGCGAAGGAGACGAGGCCGGCCAGCGCGGCGACCGCGACGGCCAGCACGAGCGGGCCGGAGAGGACCAGCTCGCTCACCGGGCCGACCCCTCGGCGAGCACGTCCTCGACGAGCCCGCGCAGCGTGGAGGCGTCGACGGGGCCGTTGACGCGCGCGGCGACCCGGCCCTGCGGGTCGAGGACGATCGTGGAGGGCGTGGCGACCGCGAGGCTGCCGAGCTGGGCGCGCGTGCGTCCGCCGTCGTCCTGCAGGGAGGGGTAGGGCACGGCGTACCGGTCGTGGAAGGCCTGGGCGTTCTGCACCGAGTCGCGGCTGTTGACGCCGATGAACTGCACCGGCTCACCGGCCTCCTGCAGCGCGCCGGACACCTCGACCAGGTCGGGCGTCTCCTCGACGCACGGGCCGCACCAGGAGCCCCAGACGTTGATGACCACGACCTCGCCGAGGTGGTCGGCCGAGGTCCAGTCCTCCTCCTCCAGGGTGGTCCCCTCGAGGGTGACCTGCGTCTGCCGCTGGTCCGGCGCGAGCGCCTGCACGGTGCCGTCGCCGGCGACGTAGCCCTTCTGGTCGCCCTGGCGCATCTGCTCGTTGATCGTCGAGCCCTCGTCGCTGCAGCCGGCCAGCAGGACGGCGGTCGCCGCCGCGACGGCGAGGGGTATGCGGTGCACCCGGGTCACCGGATCACCCGCCCGGAGGTGCCGGTCACGTCGAGCGCCCCGGCCAGCAGGTGGCGGGCCGGCTCGGCGTAGGTGATGTCGACGGGGTCCGTGCCGTGGAAGGTCACGCTCGTGACGGACGCCAGGCTGCACTCGCGGCGGCGCGGGTGGTGCCAGAGCCGCTTGCGCTCCAGGGAGCGGCGCAGCGTCCAGACCGGCAGCTGGTGGCTGACCATGACGGCCTCGTGGCCCTCGGCGCGGGCCCGGGCCGCCTCGAGCGCGTCGGTCATCCGCACCGCGATCTCGGCGTAGGGCTCGCCCCAGGAGGGGGTGAACGGGTTGGTGTAGGCCTTCCAGTGCCGGCGCCGCCACAGGGCTCCGTCGCCCGTGCCGACCTTGAGCCCCTCGAAGTGGTTGGCCGACTCGATGAGCCGGTCGTCGACGGCGACCTCCAGCCCGTGGGCGGCGGCGATCGGCACGGCCGTCTCCTGGGCCCGCTCCAGCGGCGAGGCGACGACGTGGGTGACGTCCTCCCCCGCGAGCGCGTCGGCGGTGGCCTGCGCCATCTGCCGGCCGCGCCCGGACAGGTGGTAGCCGGGCAGCTGCCCGTAGAGCACAGCGTCGGGGTTGTCGACCTCGCCGTGCCGCACGACGTGCACGACGGTCACCGGGGTCCCGTCGGGCAGGGCGCGGGGCTCGCGGGCAGGCTCGGACATGGCTCGGATTGTCCCACGCGAGCCTGGGACGGCCCTGACCCCCCGACCGGACGCACGCTCTGCACACCCCCACCACCCGACCGGACGCACGCTCTGCACACCCCCACCGTGCAGACCGTGCGCTCGGTCGCCCCCACCACCCGACCGGACGCACGCTCTGCACACCCCCACCGTGCAGACCGTGCGCTCGGTCGCCCCCACCACCCGACCGGACGCACGCTCTGCACGCATCAGGCGATCTCGGCCGCGCTCGCCTCGATGGCGCGCACGGTCGCCTCGACGGCCTCGTCGTCGTGGGCGGCCGAGACGAACCACACCTCGTAGCAGCTCGGCGGCAGGTGCACGCCGCGGCGCAGCATGGCGTGGAAGAACCGGGCGAAGCGCTCGGTGTCCTGGTCGCGCGCGTCGTCGTAGTCGCGCACCTCGCCCTCGCGGAAGAACACGCTGAACATCGAGCCCACCCGCTGGACGCGGTGGGGGACGCCGTGCCGGCCGAACGCGTCGGTCACCGCCGCGGTCAGGGCGTCGGCGACCTGGTCGAGCCGGGCGTAGACCTCCGGGGCGCACGCCTGCAGCGTCGCCAGGCCGGCCGCCGAGGCGACCGGGTTGCCCGACAGCGTCCCGGCCTGGTAGACCGGCCCCTCCGGCGCCAGCATCGCCATGACGTCGGCCCGCCCGCCGAAGGCCGCGGCGGGGAAGCCGCCGCCCATGACCTTGCCGAAGGTGAACAGGTCCGGGGCGCCCGACGCCGGCACCCCCTCGAGACCGAGCCACCCGGCCGACGAGGCGCGGAAGCCGGTCATCACCTCGTCGCTGACGAGCAGCGCGCCGTGCTCGGCGGTGATCCTCCGCAGCCCCTCGGTGAAGCCGGGGGCCGGCGGCACCACGCCCATGTTGCCCGGCGCCGCCTCGGTGACGACGGCGGCGATCTCGGGGCCGCGCTCGGCGAACGCCCGCTCGACGGCGGCCAGGTCGTTGTAGGGCAGCACGACGGTCTCGCCGGCCGCGCTGGCCGGCACGCCCGGGCTGTCCGGCAGCCCGAAGGTGGCGACCCCCGACCCGGCCGAGGCCAGGAGCGCGTCGACGTGCCCGTGGTAGCACCCGGCGAACTTCACGACCGCCGAGCGCCCGGTGAAGCCGCGCGCCAGCCGGATCGCGCTCATCGTCGCCTCGGTGCCCGAGCTGACCAGGCGCACCTGCTCGACCGGCCCGACGCGACCGACGATCTCCTCGGCGAGCAGGACCTCGCGGGCGGTCGGCATGCCGAAGGAGAAGCCCTCCCCCGCCGCCTCGCGCACGGCGGCGAGCACGTCCGGGTGCGCGTGCCCGAGGATCATCGGCCCCCACGAGCACACGAGGTCGACGTAGCGCCGCCCGTCGGCGTCCCACACCCACGGGCCCTGGGCACGCTCCACGAAGCGCGGCGTCCCGCCCACCGAGCCGTAGGCCCGCACCGGGGAGTTGACCCCGCCGGGCACCACCGCGCGGGCCCTCGCCAGCCACTCCTGGGACGCGGGGGCGGTGTCGGGGTATGGGGTGTGCTCGGGCGGGGCGGTGACGTCAGGGACCATGCGTCCAGCCTGCCATGCGCGTCAGACGACGTCCGTGGCCTGGTCGCCGGTGCGGGTGGCGCGCACGACCCGGGCCATGAGCTCGCCGTAGGCCAGCAGCTCCTCGCGGCTGAGGTGGTCCAGCAGGGCCCGCCGGACGCTCGCCACGTGCACGGGCGCCAGCTCGCGGACCGTGCGGCGCCCCTCGTCGGTGAGCACGAGCAGCACCCCGCGGCCGTCCTGGACCGCACGGTCGCGCCGCACCCACCCGCGTCGCTCCAGGCGGGTCGCGGTGTGGCTGACGCGGCTGCGCGACTGCACGATGAGGTCCGCCAGCTCCGACATGCGCATCCGGGCGCCGGGCGCCTCGGAGAGCATCGAGAGCAGCTCGTACTCCCCCAGCCCGACCTCGTGCGCCTGGAGCGCGTCCTCCATCACCTGACGCATCACGTGCGAGGAGCGCAGGATGGCGCGCCAGGCCCGCTGCTCCTCCTCGTCGAGCCACGGCTCCGTGGGCCGCGCGTGCCCGGCCCCGGGGTCGGTCACGCGCGGCCCTCGGCGAGCAGCCGCGCCGCGTGCACGGCGTAGTAGGTCAGCACCAGCTGCGCCCCGGCCCGGCGGACGGAGGTGAGCGTCTCGAGGACCATGCGGTCGCGGTCGACCCAGCCCTGGGCCGCGGCGGCCTCGATCATGGAGTACTCCCCGCTGACCTGGTAGGCGGCGACGGGCACGTCGGCGACCCCGGCGACGTCGCTGAGCACGTCGAGGTAGGGCAGCGCCGGCTTGACCATGACCATGTCCGCGCCCTCGGCCAGGTCGAGCCGCAGCTCGCGCAGGCTCTCGGTCCGGTTCGCGGGGTCCTGCTGGTATGTCGTGCGGTCGCCGCGGAGGGTCGAGGCCACCGCCTCGCGGAAGGGGCCGTAGCAGGCGGAGGCGTACTTCGCCGTGTAGGCCAGGACCGCGACGTCCTGGTGGCCGGCGGCGTCGAGGGCCTCCCGCACGACGCGCACCTGGCCGTCCATCATCCCGCTCGGGCCGACCACGTGGGCACCGGAGGCGGCCTGCACGACGGCCATCTCGGCATACCGCTCGAGGGTGGCGTCGTTGTCGACGCGGCCGTCCGGGGTGAGCACGCCGCAGTGGCCGTGGTCGGTGAACTCGTCGAGGCACAGGTCGCTCATGAGCACCGTGCTGTCGCCGAGCTCGTCGCGCAGCCGGCGCAGCGCGGCGTTGAGGACGCCGTCGGGGTCGGTGCCGGCGGTGCCGGCGGCGTCCTTGTCCACCTCGCGCGGCACGCCGAAGACCATGAGCCCGCCGACGCCGGCCGCGACCGCCTCGTGGGCGGCCGCGACCAGGCTGTCGGGCGTGTGCTGCAGGACGCCCGGCATCGAGCCGACCGGCTGCGGCGCGTCGATGCCGTCGCGGACGAAGACCGGCAGCACCAGGTCGGCCGGGTGCAGCCGCGTCTGCGCGACGAGCCGGCGGACCGCCGGCGTGGTGCGCAGCCGCCGTGGCCGCTCGTGGGGCGTCGCGGTCACCGACGCGACCTGGAGCGGCGGCCGGTCGTGCGCTGCTGGCTGGGGCGGAGCACGGGCCGGCCCTCGGCGCGGGTCGCGGCGGCCACCGTGCGGGCGTGCTGGGCGAGAGCGTCGACGAGGGCGACGCCGTCGGCCGTGGGCGCCACGACGTCGACGCGCAGCCCGTGCTCCTCGGCCGTCTTCGCGGTGGCCGGGCCGATGCACGCCACGACGGTCGTCGGGTGCGGCTTGCCGGCGATGCCGACGAGGTTGCGCACCGTGGACGAGGAGGTGAAGCAGACCGCGTCGAACTCGCCGCCCTTGATCGCCTCGCGGACCGGCGCCGGCGGCGGGGCCGCGCGGACGGTGCGGTAGGCGGTGACGTCGTCGACCTCCCAGCCGCCCTCCTTGAGGCCGGCCACGAGGGTGTCGGTCGCGATGTCGGCGCGCGGCAGGAAGACCCGGTTGATCGGGTCGAGGACCTCGTCGTACTGCGGCCAGACCTGCAGCAGCCCGCGGGCCGACTGCTCGCCCTCGGGCACGAGGTCGGGCTCCAGCCCCCAGTCGCGCAGCGCGTCGGCCGTGACGCCGCCGACGGCCGCGAGCTTGAGGCCGGAGAGGGCCCGGGCGTCGAGGCCGAGGGCCTCGAACTTCTCGCGGACGGCGCGGACCGCGTTGACCGAGGTGAAGCCGACCCACTCGTAGCGGCCGGTCACCATGCCGCCGATGGCCCGGTCCATCTGCTGCGGGGTGCGCGGCGGCTCGACGCTGATCGTCGGGACGACCGAGGCGGTGGCGCCGTAGGAGGCGACCCGGTCGGTCATCGGCCGGGACTGCTCGCGGGTGCGGGGCACGAGGATCGACCAGCCGAAGAGCGGCTTGGTCTCGTACCAGGACAGCTCCTCGCGCAGCTCGACCTGGTGGCCGACGACGGCGACCGTGGCCTCGGGGCAGGTGGTGGTGCCGCCGGCGAGGGCGTCGACCGCCTCCTCGAGGGTGGTCACCTCGGTCTGCTGCGTCGTGGTCGTGCCGTGCTGGGTGAGCGAGACGGGCGTCCGCGCGTCGCGGCCCGCGGCCGCCAGGCCGCGCAGGGCCTCGAGCAGCGGCCTGCCGGTGCCGAGGACGACGACGGTGATGTCGTCGCGGGCCGACAGGGCCCAGTCGACCTGGGGGTCGTCGGCGGAGACCATGTGCAGGGAGCCGCTCTTCTCGTGGGCGGTGAGCGGCACGCCGGCGTAGGCGGGGACGGACCAGGCGGTGCTCACGCCCGGCACGATCTCGAAGGGCACGCCGGCCTCGCGGCAGGCGAGCGCCTCCACGGCCAGCCCGCTGAAGGCGCTCGGGTCGCCGTCCATGAGCCGCACGACCAGGTTCGACGGGGCGGGGTAGCGGCCCGCGGTCCGCACCAGGAGCGAGGCCCGGCCCTTCTCGCCGAGGGTCCGGCCGCCCGCGGAGCGCTCGCTGGTGACGACGAACTCGACGTCCTCGTGGGTCCAGGCCCGCAGCTGCTCGACGTGGTCCGGCGCGTCGAGCACCACCACGTCGGCGGCCGCGAGGTAGTCGCGGGCCCGCACGGTGAGCAGCCCGGGATCACCGGGCCCCGCGCCGACGAACGCCACCCTGGCGCTGTCGGGCTGGGGCAGGGGCGAGGGAGAGGAGGACGCGGCCTGGATGCTCACGTGAGATCACGCTCCGGTGTGTGAGACCCCTGGCCCGTCGTCGGGACGGCCGACGGGTCCGGTGGGGTCGGGACGGTTCAACAGGGCGTCGGCCACCGCGTGGCCGAGGGCGACCGGGTCGGGCCCGGTCAGCTCGCGCCGCTGCGGGTGCTGCAGCGCCGCGAACGCGACGAGGGTGAGCGGCCGGCCGGTCGCCTCCCCGTCGGTGAGGATCGTGGGCCCCGCCGGCGCCGCGTGGGCGCCGACCGGTGCCGTGCAGCCGGCCTGGAGGCGGGCCAGCACGGCACGCTCCGCCGTGACGGCGGCCCGGGTCGGCGGGTGCTCGAGGACGTCCTCGAGCAGGTCGCGCAGGTCGGCGTCGGTGGCGTGCGAGTCCGGCAGCGGGGCGTCCCCGTCGCGGCACTCGACCGCCAGCGCGCCCTGGCCGGGGGCGGGCAGCATGGTGGTGAGCCCGAGCCGGTCGGTCGCCTCGTCGAGCCGGCCGAGGCGGGACAGGCCGGCGCAGGCCAGCACGACCGCGTCGAGCTCCCCGTCGGTGACCATGGCGATGCGGGTGCCGACGTTGCCGCGGATGTCGCGCACGACGAGGTCGGGGCGGACCTCGGCGAGCTGCGCGGCGCGGCGCGGCGAGCCCGTGCCGACGACGGAGCCGGCCGGCAGCCGGTCCAGGGTGAGACCGTCGCGGGCGACGAGCGCGTCGCGCGGGTCCTCGCGCTCGGGCACCGCGGCGACCACGAGCCCGGGCTCGGGGCTGGTCGGCAGGTCCTTGAGCGAGTGGACGGCGAGGTCGATGCGTCCCTCGTGCAGCGCCTGGCGCAGCGCCGAGGCGAAGACGCCGGTGCCGCCGATCTCGGAGAGGCTGGCCCGCGACACGTCACCCTCGGTGCGGACGAGGACGAGCTCCACCTCGTGGCCGGCGGCGCGCAGCCGGTCGGCCACCCGCTCCGACTGGCTCGTGGCCAGCTCGCTGGCGCGGGTGCCCAGGCGCAGCGGACGACCGACGCCGGCGCCGACCAGCCGGTCCGGCGCCGCGTCGGGGCGGAGCATGCCGGCGGTCACGGCGCACCCCCCGTGCCGTCGAGGTCGAGGGCCGGCGTGGACACCACCGCCACCTCGTGCGGGTCGAGGTCGAAGAGCTCGCGCAGGGCCTGGCCGTAGTCGGCCGGCTCCGGCCCGGACGACAGCTGCTTGACCCGGACCGTGGGGGTGTGGAGCAGCTTGTCGACGACGCGCTGCACGGCGCGGCGCACCTCGTGGCGCTCGTCGTCGGGAAGGTGCGGGACACGCTTGTCCAGCCGGGCCATCTCGGCGTCGACGACGCGCGCGGCCCGGCCGCGCAGGGCGGCCAGCGTGGGGGCGAGGCGGGCGGTGCGCCGCTCGGTCAGGTAGCCGGCCACCTCCGCGGTGACCAGCTCGCGCACGGCGGTGACGGCGCCGTCGCGGGCCTCGACGGAGCCCTCCTCCCCCGGGGCGGCGGAGGGTCGGACGTCGCGCAGCTCGGCCAGGCCCCACAGGTGGACGCCGTCGAGCGCGGCGACCCCGGGCTGCACGTCGCGCGGCAGCGCCAGGTCGAGGAGCACGAGCGGCTCCCCCTCGCGGCCCTGGCCGCGGCGGGCCGCGTCGAGGACGTCGGCGGTCACGACGTGGCCGACGGCGCCGGTGCACGTCACGACGAGGTCGGCGGCGCCGAGCAGGACGGGCAGCTCGGACCAGTCCGCCGCGGTCGCACCGTGCAGGGCGGCCAGGCGGTCGGCGCGGGCACGGGTGCGGTTGACGACCGTGAGGCTGCCGGCGCCGGTGCGCGCCAGCTCGGCGGCGGCGAGGCCGGACATGGCCCCGGCCCCGACGAGGACGACACGGGCGCCGGCGAGGTCGGGCAGGACCTCGCCGGCGAGACCGAGACCGACCTCGACGAGGGAGCGGGAGACGCGGTCGATGTCGGTCTCGGCGTGCGCGCGCTTGCCGACGCGCAGCGCCTGCTGCAGGAGGGGGTTGAGCGCCGGCCCGACCCGCTCGTCGCGCTGGCCCTCGCGGAGCGCGTCGCGCAGCTGGCCGAGGATCTGGCTCTCCCCCACGGCCATCGAGTCCAGGCCGCAGGCCAGCTCGAAGAGGTGGGCCACCGCGCGCTCGTCGTAGTGGACGTAGAGGTGCGGGGTGAGCTCCTCGCGGGAGACGCCGAGGGTCTGCGTGAGCACCTCGCCGACGCGGACGACGGCGCCGTGGAAGGTGCCGGCCTCGACGACGACCTCGAGCCGGTTGCAGGTGGCCAGCACGAGGGACTCCTCGACGTGGTCGTCCTCGAGCAGGAGCGCCGCGAGGTCACGGGCCGCGTCGGCGCCGAGCGCGCCGCGCTCGAGGAGCTCCATGGGGGCCGTCCGGTGGGACAGGCCGACGACGAGCACGCTCACCCGGCCTCCTCCTCCCCGCGGGCGTCGGCGAGCAGCCGCTGGTGCTCGTGGAACGCCAGGATCTGCAGCTCGGTGGACAGGTCGACCGCGCGGACGTGCACGCCCTCGGGCACGCGCAGCACCACGGGGGCGAAGTTGAGGATCGAGCGCACGCCCAGGCCGACGAGCACGTCGGCCACCTCCTGGGCCGCCTCCGCCGGCGTCGTGATGACGCCCACGTCGAGCAGGGTGCGCTCCGGGTCGAGGTCGGAGAGGCGGCGCACGGTGAGGCCCTCGATCTCGGTGCCGACGAGCGCCGGGTCGCTGTCGACGAGGGCCACGACCTCGAAGCCGCGGGGCGCGAGCCCGCCGTAGGCGGCCAGCGCCCGGCCCAGGTTGCCCAGGCCGACGATGACGACGGCCCGCTGCCGGGCCAGACCGAGCTCGGCGGCGATCTGGTCGGAGAGCCGCGCGACGTCGTAGCCGACGCCACGCACGCCGTAGGAGCCGAGGGCGGAGAGGTCCTTGCGCACCTGCGCCGAGCGGATCCCGAGCAGCTGGGCCAGGTCCTCGCTGGCGACCGAGACCCGGCCCTCCTCCGCGAGGTCCGTCAAGGCCCGCAGGTATCCGGGGAGCCGTCCGACGGTCGCCTCCGGCACACCGCGTCGGGCTGACTCGGCCATCATGCCTGGACCGGCTCCTCTCTGGGGCTCACGCGGCGAGGCGGCCGGCCTTATATCAGACCCGCTCAGGCGCTCGTCGCGGACCCCCACACTCTAGGCGTCGCCCCACGGTTCGACCAAAACGTGAGGCCGGGGCCGGTCCGATCAGCGCCGGCGCGCCCGCCGACGCCCCACCGCGGCGCGCACCGTGGCCTCGTCCACCCGCCACCGGGCCGCCTCCACCCCGTCGACGAGCAGCACGGGCACCGCCGCGTCGTAGCGCTCCAGCAGCGCCGGGTCCTCGCGGCCCGCCTCGTCGAGGTCCACCAGCTCCACCTGCGCCGCGGGCACCGCCGCGGCCACCACCTGCTCCATCTCCACGCACAGGTGGCACCCGCGCCGGGTGAGCACGACCACCTCCGCCGGCGCGCGACGGTCGCGGCGCGCCCGGGCGAGCCACCTCATACCCACTGGTCCTCCTCGGGAGACGACGACGGCGCCGCCCCACGCGAGGGGGCGGCGCCGTCCGTGTCGTGCGGCGTCAGCCGGTCACTTCTTGTTGCGACGCTGGTGACGCGTCTTGCGCAGCAGCTTGCGGTGCTTCTTCTTCGCCATCCGCTTGCGGCGCTTCTTGATCACTGAGCCCATGGGCTGTCCTTCGTCTCGATGGTCTGGGTCATGCCAGGACGTCGTGCGAACCTCGTGACGGCGACGGATCGCCTGCACAGGTGGCGGGAGCGGCGCTCCTCGCGGCATCGCTGCCACGCCCTACCCGCACGACGGACCGACCCAGACTAGCGCGGGCGCGGGCGCCGCCCAAACCGGGCGCCGGTGCCACCGCGACGGTGCGGCGGCCGCGGCGGGGCTCAGGCCGTGCCGTGGTAGGACTCCTCGAGGTAGTCGTGCACCGCCTTCTCCGGGACCCGGAAGGAGCGACCGACCCGGACGGCGGGGAGCTCGCCGGAGTGCACCAGGCGGTACACGGTCATCTTGGACACGCGCATCACCGCGGCCACCTCGGCCACGGTCATGAACGTCATCTCGCCGAGCTGACGCTCTTCTGCCATCGGACGAATCCCATCTGTTCGATATGTGTCGTGCAGACGGTCGCGGCTTCCCCTCCGGCCCGTCCTCACTGTGCTGTCGCGCCCCACCATAGGGGCAGATGTGGTGGTTGCGAAAGTCGTGACGCGAGATTTGTCCAGCCCGACACGCGGGCGGGGGCCACCTGGGCGCAAGTGACTGGTGTGCCGGGCGGTGCTGGTATGGCGTCCCGCCGGCTCCTCAGTCGAGGTACGGGTCGAGGCCCCACCCCGGGAAGACGGCCCGGCGGGTGGCCATGATCGCCGAGTCGACCGGGTCCTCGGGCTGGTAGCCGTCCTCCCAGGAGCCGTAGCGGATCGGCCGCCCGTCGCGGTCGCCCATGAGGCGCGGGGCGTCCCGGCCGTAGTGCTCCTCGACGTGGTCGCGCCAGTCCTGCGGGACCTCGGTCGCCAGGTCGACCGGCCGGCCGGTGGCGACGCCGATGAGGTGGGTCCAGGCGCGGGGCACGACCTCGACGAGCTCGTAGCCCCCACCGCCGAGCGCGACCCAGCGCCCGTCGGCGACGTCCTCGACGAGGTCGCGGACCCAGCCGTAGGCGGTCGCCATGGCGTCCATCGAGACGGTGAGGTGCGCGAGGGGGTCGGAGTAGTGGCAGTCGCAGCCGTGCTGGCTCACCACGACGTCCGGGCCGAAGGCGCGGGCGATCGTCGGGACGACGGCGCGGTAGGCGCGCAGCCAGCCCTCGTCGCCGGTGCCGGGAGGCAGGGCGACGTTGACGGCCGTGTCCATCGCGCGGGGGCCGCCGGTGTCGCCCGGGAAGCCGGTGCCGGGGAAGAGCGCCCGCCCGGTCTCGTGCAGGGAGACCGTCATGACGCGGTCGTCGTTCCAGAAGGCGCGCTCGACGCCGTCGCCGTGGTGCACGTCCAGGTCGACGTAGAGCACCTTGCGGGCGCCGAGGTCGAGGAGCCGCTGGATGCCGACCGCGATGTCGTTGTAGACGCAGAAGCCGCTGGCCGAGGCGGGCATCGCGTGGTGCAGGCCGCCGGCGATGTTGACCGCGTGGCGCGCCTGCCCGGACCAGACCGCCTCGACGGCGCCCAGCGTGGCGCCGACGGCGAGCGCCGAGG
>CAZONQ010000061.1:10498-13955 GCA_964581125.1 uncultured Ornithinimicrobium sp. | reverse complement strand
GCGGCCGGCGGTGCGGCCGCTGAAGAGGCAGCCGCCGAGGAAGGTGCCCTCGAGCGAGCGGTAGCCGTGCATGCCACCGCCGCCGAAGCCGGCCACCTCGCCCGCGGCGTAGAGGCCCGGGACCGGCCGGCCGTCGGGGCCGAGGGCCCGGGCGTCGAGATCGGTCTGGACGCCGCCGAGGGTCTTGCGGGTGAGGACGCGCAGGCGCACGGCCACGAGCGGGCCGTGCTTCGGGTCGAGGAAGCGGTGCGGGCGGGCCGTGCGCACCAGCTTGTCGCCGCGCGAGCGCCGGGCCGCGCGCACGAGCGCGGTCTGCACGTCCTTGCCGTAGTCGTTGTCGAGCTCCCGGTCCCGCGCCTCGACGAGCTCGCGGACGGACGCGGCGTCGACGAGGTCCTGGCCGACCATCGCGTTCATGCCGGCGACGAGCTCCTCGACGGTGCCGGCGCGCACGACGTCGGCGCCGTGGTCGACGAACGCCTGCACCGGCGCGGGCACGTCGGTCGTCACCCGGCCGAGGACCTGGCGGACGGAGCGGCCGGTGAGGTCGGGGTTCTGCTCGGAGCCGGAGAGGGCGTACTCCTTGCCCAGGATCGTCGTCGTCGCGACGAACCACGAGTGGTCGTGCTCGGGCGCCGCGGTGCGCAGGTGCGCGAGCGTCCCGAGCGTGTCGAAGCCGGGCAGGCAGGGGAAGGGCAGCCGCCGCCCCAGCGCGTCGAGCCACAGCGAGCTGGGTCCGGGGAGGATGCGGATGCCGTGCCCCGGCCAGACCGGCGTGTGGTTGGGCAGCCCCTCGACGTAGTGCCACATCCGGTCCCGGTTGACCAGCCGCGCGCCGGCCGCCTCGACGGGGTCGAGCATCGACCCGTCGACGTAGGCGGGCACGCCGGTGACGATGTCCCGGGGCGGCGTGCCGAGCCGCTCCGGCCACCACCTGCGCACCAGGTCGGTGTCCGCGCCGATGCCGCCGCTGGTCACGACGACCGCCTGGGCAGCGAGCTCGAAGTCGCCCACCGCCTCCCGCGTCGACGGCGCGCCCCGCTCGGCCCCGTCCTCGGCCAGCACCTGCCCGCGCACCCCGGTCACCGCCCCGCCCGAGACGACGAGCCCTGTGACCCGGTGCCGGCCGCGCAGCTCGACCAGGCCCGCCTCGACGCCGGCACGCACCACCTGCTCGAAGGGCTCGACGACGCCCGGCCCCGTCCCCCACGTGATGTGGAAGCGCGGCACCGAGTTGCCGTGCCCCGTCGCCGACCCGTCGCCGCGCTCGGCCCAGCCCACGACCGGGAAGAGGCCGATCCCCTTCTCCCGCAGCCACGCACGCTTCTCCCCCGCGGCCCACGCGACGTAGGCGCGGGCCCACTCCATCCCCCACCGGTCCTCGGGTGCGTCGCCGTCGAGCCGGTCGAAGCCTGCGGTGCCCCGCCAGTCCTGCCAGGCCAGGTCGAAGCTGTCCCGGATCCCCATCCGGCGCTGCTCGGGGGTGCCGACGAGGAAGAGACCGCCGAAGCTCCACCACGCCTGCCCGCCCAGGTGGCGCGTCGACTCCTGGTCGACGAGCACCACGCGCCGGCCCGCCGCGACCAGCTCGGCGGTGGCGACCAGCCCGGCCAGCCCGGCCCCGACCACGATGACGTCAGCGTCCATGCCGCGAGGGTAGCGCCCCCCACCGACCGGGTCGCGGTCCCAGCGCCGCCGACTACGCTGGCGCGCGATGGCCTCCCGTGACAGCCGACGCTGGTACGTCCCGCCGCCCGTCATGCTGACCGGCCTGCGGCGCGGCGTCGCGCTGTCCCTGCTCACCCTCGTCGCCTTCCTCGGCGGCGTCGCGACGACGCAGCTGTGGCCGGTGCACACGCAGACGCAGTACTTCGCGGCGGACGTCGCCGTGGCCCCCACCCTCGACTCGACCGTGCACCTGCCGATGGTCGTCGGCGACGTCGTCATGACCTTCGACGGCCCCCTGCCGGCACCGGGGCTGCGGGCCCAGGTCTCGGTGCGCGAGGAGATCACCGACCTGCTGCGCAGCGGCCGCCTCAGCACCGCGACGCTCGAGCCGACCCAGGAGGAGCTCCGCTCGGCCATCGACGACGGCGTCCGGGAGGTGGCGTGGAAGTTCGCCACCGGCGCGCTCGTCACCTCCCTGCTCGTGCTCATCACGTATGCCGTCGCGCGCCCGCACCACCTCGGTCGCGTCGTCGCCGCGGCGACGACCGCGACGCTGGTCGCGATGGTGGGGCCGGGCGTGTCCGCCTACCTGACCTACCGCACCGACAACGTGGCCGAGTTCCGCGCGACCTCGCTGCTCTCCCTGGTGCAGACCAACTCCTCGATCCTCACCGAGCTGAGCAGCAAGGCCGACCAGGGCGCGGTCTACGTGACCAACCTGCTGGCGCTGTCGGACGCGCTGCGCGAGGAGTTCACCCCCGGGACGACGCAGGCGCCGGCCGCCGCGAAGTTCCTGCTGGTCAGCGACATCCACGGGATGAACCAGTATCCGCTCATGCGGCAGATCGTCGCCACCGAGGGCATCGACGCCGTCATCGACGCCGGCGACCTGCTCAACTTCGGCCAGCCGCGCGAGGGCGTGCTGACCGACATCTACGAGGGCATCGAGAGCCTCGGCGTCCCCTACATCTTCGTGCGCGGCAACCACGACGCGGTCTCGGAGACCGACGAGGCCGTCCTGCGGAGGCTGGCGAGAATCCCCAACGTCGTCCTGCTCGAGCCGACCGACGGCGAGTTCGTCGAGGTCGACGTCAACGGCGTCACGGTCAGCGGGTTCAACGACGTGCGCTACTACAACCAGACCGGCGTGGACTTCGGGGCCGAGCAGGTCGCGGCCGTCGAGGTCTTCGAGGACGCCACCGAGGGGCTGACCCCGACCGACCTGGTCGTGACCCACGAGCCCTACGCCGCCGACCGGGTGACAGCCACCGCGACGACGATCAACGGGCACATGCACGCGGCGGGCCTCTCGCGCGGGCACGTGCAGGTCGGGTCGTTCACCGGCGGGGGGCTGGTCAACCAGTTCCGTCTGCCGCCGCTGACCGAGGAGGCGCAGGAGGCGGCCGAGGAGGACCCGGAGACCGCCGGCGAGCTGCAGGGGCACCCCTACAGCTTCGACATCCTGGCGATGGGCGAGGACTGCTCGGTGGTGAGCCTGACGCGCTACAGCTACCGCAACCTGGTGTCGGGACGGCCGCAGTACGACGACATCAGCATGATCAACGGGCGCACCATCCAGCCCGACCCGCCGGAGGACCGCACCTGCGGCCCGGACCTGGGCGTGGTCACCCACCCGCTCGTGCCCGCCGCCCCCGGGGACCGGGCGGCGACGACGGACGACGCCACCCAGACGGTCACCGTGCCCGCACCGAGCCGGACCCCCACGCACACGCGCCCGCCGGCGCGCGAGGAGGACGTGGCGGTCACGACCGCGCCGGGCCGCTGAGCG
>CAZONQ010000061.1:0-10398 GCA_964581125.1 uncultured Ornithinimicrobium sp. | reverse complement strand
GCGCGCTCCTTCTCCTGGGCGATGACCTGCTCGAAGTAGTCCAGCGGCTGCGCGCCGCGCACCAGCGTGGTGTTGACCAGGAAGGTCGGCGTCGAGCTCAGCCCCAGCGCCCTGGCCTCGGCCGTGTCGGCGTCCACCGCGCTGGCCAGCTCGGGCGCGTCGAGCCGCCCCTCGAAGGCCTCGAGGTCGGGCACGCCGACCTCCTCGGCGATGTCGAGCAGGTCCTGCCGCGCCAGCTCCGCGTGGCCCTGCGTCGAGCGCGCGAAGACGGCCGACGCGTAGTCCTCGAAGACGCCCTGCTCCGCCGCGGCGCGCGCGGCGACGGCGGCGGCGTGCGACTGCTCGTCGAAGATGACGAAGTCGCGGAACTCGATGCGCAGCGTCCCGTCGTCGACGAGCCCCTGCAGCCCCGGCCGCGTCTCGAGCGTGAAGCGCGCGCAGTAGGGGCAGCGGTAGTCGGCGTACTCGATGATGACCACCGGCGCGTCGACGTCACCGACCGCCAGCGGGTCGTCGGCGTCGCGCCGCTGCAGCGAGAGCATCATCTCGGCGACCTCGGGGGACGGCTCCTGCGCGCTGGGCTGCTCGGCGGTCTCCTGCTCGGGCGTCGCCTGCCCCGCGGGCGCCTCGGTGGCCGGCGCCGTCGCGGCCGGGGGCGTCTGCGGGCCGGCTGCGGTCTCCCCGCCCTGCGGGCCGAGCGCGAGCCACGCGATGAGGCCGACGACGAGAGCCACGACGATCACCGCGACCGCCCACGCGATCGAGGCGGCCCTGCTGTCGTCGGCAGCAGGCGGTGGCGGGGGCTGGGCGGGCGCGGTCACGCGCTCACCCTCGCACACCCGGCCCCCGCAGGGACAGGCCGGTCAGGCTCCCCCGCCGAGCTCCCAGGTGCCGCGCACCTCGTGGCGCGGGGTGCCTCCCGGACCCTGACCGAGGTAGGAGGCGACGAGGTGGAGGCGGTCGGCACGCCATACCGGGCCGGCGAGGGTGTCGAGCGACTGGACGAGGTGACCGGCCGGACGGGGTCCGCCCGACGCGCGGGCGAGGGTCACGTGCGGGGTGAAGCGCGTGCCGGAGACGCGGGCGCCGGCGCGGCTGGCGAGCGCGCGCAGGCCCTTGGCCCAGGTCGCGAGGGTGCCCGGCTCGCTCTCGCCCACACCGGCCCAGAGCACGCGCGCGGCGCCGGGGTGGGGGAAGGCGCCGGCCCCCGAGAGGCGGAGGTCGACCGGCCGGTGCCGGGCGGCGAAGGCCCGGCCCTCCTCGAGGAGCTCCTCCTCGCGCCACTCCTCCAGCTCGGGGACGAAGGCGAGCGTCAGGTGGAGGTGCTCGGCGCGGGTCCAGCGCCACTCGCCGCGCGGGGCGAGGGCGTCGCGGCGAGGGGCGAGGAAGTCCTCGAGCGCGACGAGGACCTCCCGGGGAGGGGCGACGGCGACGAAGGCACGCATGCCTCCATGGTGGCCGACCGGCGTCGTCGACGCCGCCGGTGCGCGCCGACCGTGGCGGCCCCGACCACGGCAGCGACCGCCAGCAGGAGCAGGACGAGCCCCGGCCCGCCGCGCAGCGCCGCCTCGAAGAACGCCGCCCAGACCGCGAAGCCCACGGTGGCGTAGATGGTCGCCCACGCCAGCGCCCCGACCGCCTGGGCGAGGGTGAAGCGCGGCCAGGGCATGCGCACGACGCCCGCGGAGGCCAGCACGACGGTCTGCACGCCGACGGTGAGGTAGCACACCGGCACGGCCGCGACCCCGTAGCGCTGCACGGTCCCGCGACCGCGGTCCATCGCGTCGCCGGACAGCCAGCGGTGCACGGCCGCGCGCCACCCCTGCCCCGGACGCGTGCGGCGCAGGGTCTGCTCGGTGACGGTGCGGGCCAGCCAGTAGGTGGCCTGCCCGCGCAGCATCGCGACCGCCCAGAGGAAGGCGAGGGCCAGCCCGAACGGGAAGGACTGCCAGGCGTCCATGGTCAGGCCGCGACGCCGGCGGCGTCGTGGATGGGCCGCCGGGCCTGGCCGAGGTCGCTGAAGACGGCCTGGTTGAGCCGGAAGCTGGCCACGGCGGCCTCGAGGGTCCGCCGGTGCTGCTCGTCGGTCATCGCGACGGTGTCGAGCGCCGCGCGGTAGCCGTCCTTGTAGGGCTTGAGCCGCCCGATCCCCTCGAACGCGTAGAAGGTCAGCGCCTCGTCCTCGACGCCGTAGTGCCGCCGCACCAGGCTGGCGATCGCCTGCCCTCCGGACAGGTCGCCCAGGTAGCGGACGTAGTGGTTGGCGAGGACGACCTCGGGTGTATGACGTTCGCGCAGCACGTGCGCGTAGGCGACGGTCGCGGGACAGACGGGCAGACGACCGTCGGCGAGCCGGACGTCGGCGTCCTCGCCGACGAGGACGCGCAGGTCGTGCTCGAGGGCGGCGACGCGGTCGAGCCGCCGGTCGTCCACGGCGGCGAGGAACGGGTGGTCGGCGTAGTGCTCGCGCAGGACGTCCTCGAGGGCGCGGTAGATGACGAGCTGCTGGGTCATCAGTGCGGTGAAGGCCGCGCGGCAGGCGCGCCCGCCCATGAGGTCGGTGATGAACTGCGCGCCCTCGGCGCTGGCGTGCGCGTCGGCGGTGGCGCTGCGCAGCGCCGTGGAGAGGGCGGGGCGGTGTGCGGTCACGGGCGAGGTCCTCCTGCGTCGGATTAGGCAAGCCTAACCTTAGGCAACTCCCGGTCGCCGGCGCAACGGTCGGACCCGGGCCCGTCGGTGCGTCCTCAGAAGAGCTCGGGCGCGACCTCCTTCAGGGCGTCCCGGAGGAAGGGGGCGAGCGTGCGCATGTAGGTGGCCGTCACGTGGCTGGTGTCCCGGTAGACCACGACGTTGCCCTCCACCGCGCGGCACCAGTCGGGCCGGCAGATGCGGTCCGTCAGGTCGACCGGCCGCACGTTGCCGGGCAGGTCCTCGACGGCGTCCAGGGGTGAGGTGGCCCGGAGCCGTTCGGTGCGCGGCTGGCCGCAGGCCACCGCGTCCAGGCCGGTGCGCTCGAGGCACTCGGCGGCGTTCTCCTGCAGGCGGGTGGTGTCGCGCACGGCCAGCACCGTGACGCCGAGCTCGTCCAGCCGCCGCCACTGCGTGAGGAACCCCTCGGGGGTCGCCTCCCCCGTCACGGGCCGGGACGTCGTGCCGATCGTGAACAGGTAGTCGGGGTCCAGCTCCTCGATCATCGGCCAGAGGTTCTCGGTGTAGCCGTAGCAGCTGTCCGTCTGCGGCGGGTCCTGCGAGCCGGGCTCCGGGCGCGGGAGGAACTGGCAGCCGCCCTTCTCGGTGAAGACGAGGCGCCAGCCCTCCTGCTCGGCGACCAGCCGCAGCGCCGGCATCCACTGCGCGACGTGCGACCCGCCGGTCACCAGGACGGTCCGGTCGGCGCCCTCCGGGCCCAGGTCGCACAGACCCGGTCGCACCGACTCGGGGGTGTCCCGGTGCGTCTGCACGCAGCCCTCGAGGTCGTAGACCTCGGGCAGGTCCTGCGGCACGACGGACAGGTCGGGCACCGGCGCGGCCTCGGGCAGCCCGCCCTCCCAGTCCGGCCCGAGCACCGCCGCCCCGGGATGGTCGGCCGAGGGCCGGGCCGCGGCCGCCAGGTGCGCCCGCTCGCGCGTCTCGAGGTGGCTCAGCGCGGCGCCGGCGGTCACCGCCGAGAGGGCGAGGACGCAGGCGGTGGCGACGAGCGTGAGCCTCTCCCGCCCGCCGAGGGCGTGGTGCGCCGGCGCCTCCACGAACCGGGTCGTGAGCCACGCGAGGAGGACCGAGACGACGAGCACGAGGGTCGCCAGGGGCACGTCGGCGCTCTCCCGGCCCGTCACGTGCAGCAGGTAGATGAGGAGCGGCCAGTGCCAGAGGTACCAGGCGTAGGAGATGTCGCCGAGGAAGCGCACCGGGGCCAGGCCGAGCAGGCGGTCGGCCGAGCCGCGGGCGTGCGTCGTGCCGGCGACGAGGACGAGCAGCACGCCGACGACCGGCCACAGCGCCCACGGCCCCGGGAAGAGCGCCCGTCCGTCGAGGACGAAGCCGCAGCTGACGAGGAGGGCCACCCCGACCCACCCGAGGACGACCCGGGCCCGGTGCCGCAGCGACAGGCTGGGCAGCAGCAGCCCGACGAGCCCGCCGAGGCCGAGCTCCCAGAGCCGGCCCCCGGTGTGCAGGTAGGCGACCTGCTGGTCGTGCGAGAGCACGAGGACCTGCCACAGGAAGGACACGACGGTGACCGCGCCCACGGCGACGAGCGTCGAGGCCCACACCGACCGCCCCAGCCGGCGCCCCAGCCAGGCCGCCCCCGCGACGAGGAAGAACCAGAGCAGGTAGAACTGGCCCTGCACCGACAGCGACCAGAAGTGCTGGAGCGGCGAGGTGCCGGGACCGGCCGCCGCGTAGTCCAGCTGGGAGGCGATGAGCTCCCAGTTCTCGGCGTAGAGCAGCGTGGCGCGCAGCTCGCGCACCAGCTGGGCGTGCTGGCCGCTGGGCCCGAGCAGGTAGCCGGCGGCGGCGACCGCCGCCAGGACGAGGAGCACCGGCGGCAGCAGGCGTCGCAGCAGCCGGGCGAGGTAGGAGGAGAGCCGCAGCGTGCGGTCCTCGGCCCGCCGGGCGACGGACAGGGTCATGAGGAAGCCGGAGATCGCCAGGAAGGCGTCGATGCCCCCGGACACCCGGCCGCGCCCGAAGACGTGGAAGAGGACGACGAGCGCGATCGCGAGCCCGCGGACACCGTGCAGCTCGGGCCGGAACGTCGTCCTGGGGACCGACCCGCCCGCGGGGACCGGCGGCCCCTGCGCCGGCGCCGGAGCCTGCCTCGTCACCCCGGCAGGCTACGTCATACCTCGTCCGCCAGCGGGCCCTCGAACCAGGCGCCGAGGACCGGGGTCCACTCGCGGACCGCGACCTGCTCGACGAGCCCCTGCTGCTGGAAGGGGTCCTCGCGGAGCAGCTCGACGAGCTCGGCCGCGCTGTCCCCGCGCAGGATCAGCAGCGCCGCGTCCGGCGCCTCGGCGACGTCCGCGTAGGGGCCGGAGATGAGGAGGACCCCGTCGTGCGCGAGACCGGCCAGGAACTCCCGGTGGGCCGGGCGGTGCTCGTCGCGGGCCGCGGTGTCGTCGGAGTAGGTGTAGTGGACGGCGAACAGGCTCATGGACCGATCGTAGGGGCGCGCGCGCACGGGCGCGTGGCCCGCCACCGCCGGAGGGGGCTACCTTGGTCCCGTCCCGACGACCGAGGAGCTGCCCGATGAGCCCCCGCGACGCCCTGACCGTCCGCCCGACCCGCTTCACCGACGACGTCCCCGGGTGGCGGCGCATCCTCGAGGCGATGGGCGGGGTGGTGGTCGATGAGCACCCCGGACGGCTGCTCTACCAGCTGGGCGCGGGCCGGGTGGGCCTCGCCGCCGCGTCGCCGGCGAAGCCGGCCGGCACGACCGAGCTCGCCCTGGAGACGACCGTGCCGCTGGCCGAGGCGGTCGCCGCCGCGGCCGCCGAGGGCGTGACGATCGACCTCTCCGACACCGAGCGCGGGCCCGCCGGGGTGGTGCGGGCGGCGGACGGCACCGTCCTCACCCTCGAGGCGGCCACGCCCGGCACGCAGGACCTCCGGCCGGGCGAGCCGCGGGTCGCGGTCATGCCGGTCTGGCGCACGCCGGACGCCCGGGTCGCCCTCGGGGTCCTCGACGGGCTCGGGCTGCGCCGCCGGGACACGCACGAGGACGGCTCCTGGGCCGACCTCACCGCGCGCGGCGGCGGTCGCCACGGGGTGCGGCCGCTGGCCGACGTGGGCGCCGAGCTCGCCTTCGAGGTGGAGGCCTCGGCCGAGGTCCTGCGCGCCGGGCTGGCCGCCGCCGGCGTCCGCGTCGAGGTGCACGAGGAGCAGCTCGGCCGCACGCTGCGCCTCGCCGACCCCGACGGCGGCGAGCCGGTGCGGGTCACCGAGCGCCAGCCCGACCTCTACAGCTACGCCCTGTCGGAGATGTAGGCGACGTCGAGCGCGCGGGCGAGGTCCGCCCACAGGTCCTCCGCGTCCTCGACACCCACCGAGAGCCGCAGCAGGTTCTCCGGCACGCTCTCGACCTCCAACGCGTGGCGGCGCCGACGCTCGAGCTGCGACTCGACGCCGCCCAGGCTGGTCGAGTGGGTCCACAGCCGCACCTCGGCGCAGACCGCCTCGGCCTCGGCGCCCCCGCCGGCGACCTCGACCGAGACCATCGCGCCGACGCCCGGGTAGCGCACGCGCGTCACCGCCGGGTGCTCGGCGAGCCGGCCGACGAGCAGGCGCGCGGTCGCCGTGGCGCGCTCGAGCCGGACGTGGAGGGTGCGGACGCCGCGGAGCACGAGCCACGCCTCGGCGGGCCCCGGGACGGCGCCGTGCAGGGTACGGTGCGTCCGCAGCCGCTCGAGCAGGTCCGGGCGGTCCTCCGCGACGGCGACGGCCCCGAGGAGCACGTCGGAGTGCCCGGCGAGATACTTCGTCGCGGAGTGCACGACCACGTCGACGCCCCAGGCCAGCGGCTGCTGGACCAGCGGGGTGGCGAAGGTGTTGTCGCAGGCGACGAGCGGACGCTCCTCGCCGTAGCGCTCCCGGAGCCCCCGCACGACCGCGGCGACGTCGGTCACCTCCATCATCGGGTTGGTGGGCGACTCCAGCAGGAGCAGGTCGGCCCCCTCGCCCGCGGCGACGATGCCCTCCACGTCCTCCGCCTCCACGCGGCGCACCGTCAGCGCCCCGGCGGCCTCGCGCTCGGCGAGCAGCGCGGTCGTCCCGTTGTAGGCGTGGCGCGGCGCGACCACCACGCCCCCGACCGGCACCTGGGCCACGACGGCGGCGACGGCCCCGAGGCCCGAGGCGAACGTGAGCGCCATACCCTCCCCCGTCCGCTCGAGGGCGGCGAGGACCTCCTCCAGCGCCTCCCACGTGGGGTTGGAGACGCGGGCGTAGCCGACGTCGCCGCCGGCGACGTAGGTCGAGGTGTGGTGGACCGGCGCGTTGACGGGGGCGCCGGGGACCCGGGCGGGGCGGCCGAGAGAGACCAGCTGGGTCGCCGGAGAGAGGCTCCGGTGAAACGCAGACACCATGGGCCCAACGGTGCCATACGCAAAAAATCCCATCCCCGACCGAGGACGGACCGGCCATGTCGGACCACACCTACCAGCTCATCGCCATCGGCATCTACTTCGCGGGAATGCTCGCGATCGGGTACTTCGCCTATCGGAGAACGTCGGACCTCGACGACTACATGCTCGCCGGCCGCGGCCTGCCGCCGGCGGTGGCCGCGCTCTCGGCGGGCGCCTCGGACATGTCCGGATGGCTGCTCATGGGCCTGCCCGGGGCGATCTACGCCTCCGGCCTGTTCGAGGCCTGGATCGCGATCGGTCTGACCATCGGCGCCTGGCTGAACTGGAAGTTCGTGGCCCCGCGGCTGCGCGCCTACACCGAGGTCGCGGACAACGCGATCACGATCCCCAGCTTCTTCGAGAAGCGCCTCAAGGACCGCTCGCACCTGCTGCGGATCTTCGCCAGCCTCATCGTCCTGGTGTTCTTCACCTTCTACGTCTCCTCCGGCATGGTCGCCGCCGGCAAGTTCTTCCAGTCCTCCTTCGGCTGGGGCTATCTCAACGGCCTGCTGCTCGTGGCCGCGATCACGCTGGTCTACACGATGTTCGGGGGCTTCCTCGGCGCCACGCTGACCGACGTGGCGCAGGGCCTGCTCATGTTCGCCGCGCTCATCGCCGTGCCGATCGTGGCGATCCTGCGCAGCGGCGACGTCGGGGCCACGCTGGGGCGCATCACCGACGTCAACCCCGACGCGCTCAACCTCTTCGCCGGGATCGACGAGGGCAGCTCGGTGCTCTGGATCCTGGCGGTGATCTCCACGGCGGCGTGGGGGCTGGGCTACTTCGGCCAGCCGCACATCATCATCCGGTTCATGGCGCTGCGCAGCCCGGCGGACGCCAAGGCCGGGCGGCGGATCGGCATCGGGTGGATGGTGCTGACCTGCCTCGGCGCCATCGGGACCGCGCTCATCGGCATCGGCTACTTCGCCGACGACCCGGCGCTGCCGCTCGACGACCCGGAGACGGTCTTCCTCGTGCTGAGCCAGATCTTCTTCCACCCGCTCATCGCCGGGCTGGTGCTGGCGGCGGTGCTCGCGGCCATCATGTCGACGATGTCCTCCCAGCTCGTCGTCTGCTCCTCGGCGCTCGTCGAGGACCTCTACAACATCCTGGGGCGCGAGTCCTCGGCCCGGCGTGACGTGATGCTCGGCCGCACCGGCGTGCTCATCGTGGCGGTCGTCGCCTTCCTGCTGGCGCTCGACCCGGACTCCTCGATCCTGGAGCTCGTGGCCTTCGCCTGGGCCGGCTTCGGCGGTGCCTTCGGACCGATCGTGCTGCTCAGCCTCTACTGGCGCAGGCTCACCGCGACGGGCGCGCTGGCCGGCATGATCACCGGCGCCGTCGTCGTCTTCGTCTGGGGCAACATCGAGGCGCTGTCCAGCCAGATGTACGAGATCGTCCCCGGCTTCCTCGCCAACGTCCTCGTCGCCGTGGTCGTCTCCCGGATGACGGCCCGACCGCAGCCCGAGGTGGAGGCCGAGTTCTCCGCCATGGAGCGGGTGCTCGAGGAGGGCCGCTTCGGCTCCGAGGAGCAGGCCACCGTCTGACGAGGGCCCGGTGGAGCGCCCGACGGGGCCCGGGGGCAGGGCTCAGTCGGCGCGGTCCGCGGCGGCGCGCCGCTCGCGGTAGGCCGCCGCGGCGACCCGGTTGCCGCACGTCGTGCTGCAGAAGCGGCGCGAGCGGTTGCGGGTGAGGTCGACCAGCACCTGGTCGCAGTCCTGGGCCTCGCAGGTGCCGAGCCGGCCGAGCTCGCCGGCGCGCACGAGGTCCACCATCGCCATCGCGACCTCGACCGTCATCCGCCGGGCCAGCGGCGCGTCGTCCGGCGTGGCGTGCAGGTGCCAGTCCCAGTCGTCGTGCCGGACGAGCCGCGGGAGGGCGCGCCCGTCGTGGAGCATCTGGTTGACGGTCTCGACGACGGCGAGCTCGTCGCCCTCCCACAGGCTGCGGAACCGCGGTCGCAGGGCGCGCACGCTCTCCAGCTCGTCGTCGTCGCGGCGCATCGTGCCGGTCCACTCCCAGCGGGCGACGTAGTCGTCGAGCTGCTCCTGGCTGGTCAGGCTGTCCTCGCCGTCGCCGCCGAGCGTGTTGACGAGGTCGGCCGCCTCCTGGAGCGCCACCTCTGTGTCATGGGCAAAGAACATGTTGACTCCTGACGTCACCGTCGTCTATCGTCATGGGTGTCGACGCTCGACACCCATGACTCTACCCGGCCCCGACGAGGTGGCCCCGACCCTCGGGAGGAGGCCCCCTCATGACCATGACCTCGGAGCGCCCTGCACCGACCCGCTCGCCCCGCGCGCTGCTCGTGCTCGGGCTCGTCGCCGCGCTGCTCTCGGCCGTGACCTTCGGCAGCTCCGGCGCCGTCGGCAAGGGCATCCTCAACGCGGGGTGGACCCCGGCCTCGGCGGTCACCGTCCGCATCCTCGTGGGCGCGCTGGCCCTGGCCGGCCCGGCGGCGTGGTCGATGCGCGGGCGCTGGCACCTGCTGCGCCGCGGCGGGACGTGGGTGAGCCTCGGCCTCTTCGGCCTGCTGGCCGTGGCCGGCTGCCAGCTGTTCTACTTCTTCGCCGTGACCGAGCTGTCGGTCGGCGTGGCCCTGATGCTGGAGTATCTCGGCCCGATCCTCGTCGTGCTCTGGCTGTGGCTCGTCCACGGGCACCGTCCGCGCCGGCTCACGCTGGTCGGCACGGCCCTGGCGGTCGTCGGGCTGCTCCTCGTGCTCGACGTCCTCGGCGACGCCCGGGTGAGCATGGTGGGCGTGATGTGGGGGCTGCTCGCCGCGGTCGGGCTGGCCTGCTACTTCCTGCTCGGCGCGGACGAGTCGACCGGCCTGCCGCCGGTCGCGTTCGCGGCCCTCGGCATGGTGGTGGGAGGCGTGGCGCTGGGCCTCACCGGGCTGGTCGGCCTCGTGCCGTTCGCCTTCAGCACCGCCGACGTCACCGTCACCGGGCTCGTCCTGCCCTGGTGGGTGCCGGTCCTGTGGCTGGGGCTGGTGGCTGCGGCGGTCGCCTACGGCACCGGCCTGGTCGCCAGCCGCGCGCTGGGGGCCAAGCTCGCGTCCTTCGTCGGCCTGAGCGAGGTGCTCTTCGCGGTGCTCTGGGCCTGGCTGCTGCTCGGCGAGATGCCGGCCGTCGTCCAGCTGCTCGGCGGCGCGCTCATCGTCGCCGGCGTCGTGGCGGTCAAGGCCGACGAGCAGCCGGAGCTCGTCGAGGCCCCCGCGGCCGAGATGTCCGTGGAGCCCCTCCCCGCCGAGGTGCCCGAGCCCTCCTGAGCG
>CAZONQ010000060.1:0-14003 GCA_964581125.1 uncultured Ornithinimicrobium sp. | reverse complement strand
CAGCACTCACAGCCCGTCTCCTTCCCCGCCTCTCTGGACGGTGGTTAAAGGACGTTCGGTCGGGACAACAGTACTACTGCACCGACGGCGTCCCGACGTCAGGTCCACGGCGCGTCCGGGCGGCGGCGCGTCGCCGGTCGAGGCCACGGGCCACCAGCTTGACCGCCTCGTCGAACCAGAGCACGCCGCTGGCCATGGCCACGCAGACCAGCCAGTGGCGTCCGTCCAGCGCAGCGGTGCCGAAGGCGTCCTGGAGGACGGGCACGTGCACCACCGCGACCTGGGCCAGCGCCCCGAAGGCGACGGCCGCCCACAGCCACGCGTTGGTGAGGAGACCCGCGAACGCGCTGCGGGTCTGCGACCGGGAGTTGAGGACGTTGAAGAGCTGGGCGAGCACGAGCGTGGTGAAGCCGGCGGTCCGCGCCACCACGAGGTCGTCGCCGCCCTCGACCAGCCCGCCGGGGAGGAAGACGTCGATCGTCAGGAGCGTCACGACGGCCATCACGGCGCCGACGGCCAGCACCCCGGCCCACATGCGGGCGCCGATGACGCGCTCGCCGGCCCGCCGCGGCGGTCGCGCCATGACGTCGTCGGTCTGCGGGTCCACGCCCAGCGCCAGGGCCGGGCCGGTGTCCGTGACCAAGTTGATCCACAGGATCTGGGTGGCCAGCAGCGGCACCACCACGCCCGCCCCGCTGGCGTCCGTCAGGCCGATGACCGAGGCCAGCACGACCCCGAGGAAGACGGTCAGGACCTCCCCCATGTTGGAGGAGAGCAGGTAGCGCAGGAACTTGCGGATGTTGTCGAAGATGACCCGGCCCTGGCGCACCGCCGCGACGATGGTGCTGAAGTCGTCGTCGGCCAGGATCATCGACCCGGCCTCCTTGGTCACCTCCGTCCCGGTGATCCCCATCGCCACCCCGATGTCCGCGGCCCGGAGCGCCGGCGCGTCGTTGACGCCGTCGCCGGTCATCGCCACCACCTCGCCCTGGGCCTGCAGGGCGTCGACGATCCGCAGCTTGTGCTCGGGAGCCACCCGGGCGTAGACGTCGACCTCCGGCACCGCCCGCGCCAGCCCCTCCTCGCCGAGGTCGTCGAGCTCCGGGCCGGTCAGCACCCGACCGTCCTCGCGCACGATGCCCAGGTCGGCGGCGATCCGGCGGGCGGTGGCGGGGTGGTCGCCGGTGATCATGACCACCCGCACGCCGGCCCGCTGCGCCTCGCGCACGGCCGCCGCGGCCTCGGCGCGCGGCGGGTCGAGCATCCCGACCGTGCCGGCCCAGACCAGGTCCTCCTCGAGGGCCTCCACGACCTCCGCGGGCACGGGCCCGTCCCCGGTGGTCACCACGTCCGCGGCCAGGGGTCGGTAGGCCACGCCGAGCGTGCGGAGGGCGTCACCGGAGAGCTCCTCGACGGAGGCGAGCACCGCGGCCCGGGACGCCTCGTCGAGCGGGAGCGTCTCCATACCCCTGCGGTAGCGGGTGCACAGGCCGAGGACGACGTCCGGGGCGCCCTTGGTGACGAGCACCGGCGCGTCGCCGTGCTCGTGGTCGAGGTGGAGGGTGGACATCCGCTTGCGCACCGAGGCGAAGGGCGCCTCCCCGACCCGGCTGAAGCGCCGCTCGCGCCGCGGGGTGAGGCCCATCTTGCGCTCGGCGACGAGGAGGGCGGCCTCCGTGGGGTCGCCCAGCACGGACCAGCGCCCCTCGTCCTCCTGCAGCTCGGCGTCGGAGGAGAGCGAGCCGCCCGCGAGCACCACGGTGCCCTCCGCGCGCTGCGCCTCGTGCTCCTCGTCGGCGGTGACGCCCAGCACGGCGCCGTCGGCCCGCACCTCGCCGTCCGGGCGGTAGCCGACGCCGCTCACCTCGGCCGTCCCGGACGCGGTGACGAGGCGCTGGACCGTCATCTCGTTGGTGGTCAGGGTGCCGGTCTTGTCGGTGCAGATCACCGAGGCCGAGCCGAGCGTCTCGACCGAGCTGAGCCTCTTGACGACGGCGTCGCGGCGCGCCATCTGCTGGACGCCGACCGCGAGGACCACCGAGAGCACCGCAGGGAGCCCCTCCGGCACCGCGGCCACCGCGAGCGAGACGCCGAGGAGGAGCACGGTGACGGCGTCCTCGAGGCTGTCCACCCCGCTGACGAGCCAGACGGTCGCCATCACCACGACCGCGACGACCACCACGGCCACCCCGAGGAAGCGGCCGACGAACGCGATCTCCCGCTCCAGCGGGGTGGCTCCGCGCACCGTGGACTCGAGCAGCTCGGCGATCCGGCCCGTCTCGGTGTCCATGCCGGTCGCCGTGACCACGGCACGGCCGGTGCCGCGGGTGACCGCGGTGCCGCGGAAGACGGTGTCGGTGCGGTCGCCCAGCGCGAGCCCCTCGGGCAGGTCGCCGGGCTCCTTGGCGACGGCCGTGGACTCGCCGGTGAGCGCCGCCTCGGCCACCTGCAGCGCGCTGGCCGCGACGAGCCGGGCGTCGGCCGCCACGCTGTCGCCCTCGGCGAGGAGGAGCAGGTCGCCCCGCACGACCTCCGCGGCGGGCACCCGCACCGTGCGGCCGTCGCGGACCACCGTGGCGTGCACCTCGGTCATGCGCTGCAGCGCCGCGACCGCCTGCTCCGCCCGGGTCTCCTGGCTGTAGCCGAGGACGGCGTTGAGCAGGACGACGACGGTGATGACGAGGGGGTCGACGGGCCAGCCGCGCGCTCCCTCGGCCCACCAGGCGAGCGTCGCGACGACGACGGCGGCGAGCAGCAGGTGGACGAGCGGGTCGCGGAACTGCGCGAGGAAGGCGCGCCAGCGCGGGACGGGGGGCGCCCCGCGCAGGACGTTGGGGCCGTCCTGCTCCAGCCGGCGCCGGGCCTCCTGCGAGCTGAGCCCGGCCGTGCCGGTCGTCGTGGCCACGGGACCAGTCTCCCACCGGCCTCAGACGAGGGTCGGCTTGACCTCCGCGACACGGGCCAGCAGCCCGTTGACGAACTTCGGGGAGTCGTCGGTCGACAGCGCCTCGACGAGGCTGACGGCCTCGGCGATGGCGACGGCGTCGGGCACCTCGTCGTTCCAGACGACCTCCCAGGTGCCCAGGCGCAGCGCCGCCCGGTCCACGGCAGCCATCCGGTCCAGGGACCAGCCCTGGGAGTAGGTGGTCAGCACCTCGTCGATCTGCGCCCAGCGCTCGAGGACGCCGCGCACCAGCTGCACGGCGTAGTCCGGCAGCGGGTGCTGGGTGGTCGGCGCGGCCACCCTCTCCTCGAGCAGGGTGCCGACGTTCACGCCACGCTGCTCGGCCTCGTAGAGCAGCTCCAGGGCCCGCTTGCGCGCCTTGGTGCGGGCCGCCACGTCAGTTCACGCGGCCGAGGTAGGACCCGTCTCGGGTGTCGACCTTGACCTTGGTTCCGGTCTCGAGGAAGAGGGGCACCTGGATCTCGGCGCCCGTCTCCAGCGTCGCGGGCTTGGTGCCGCCGGTGGAGCGGTCGCCCTGCAGGCCGGGCTCGGTGTGCGTGATCTCGAGGACCACCGACGGGGGCAGCTCGATGTAGAGGACCTGGCCCTCGTGCTGGGCGATCATCGCCCGGCCGTTCTCGAGCAGGAAGTCGGCGGCGTCACCCATGACCTCGGCCGAGACGGGGACCTGCTCGTAGGTCTTCTCGTCCATGAAGATGTAGTCGGTGCCGTCGTTGTAGAGGTACTGGAAGTCCGAGCGGTCCACGGTGGCGGTCTCGACCTTGGTGCCGGCGTTGAACGTCTTGTCGACGATCTTGCCGGTCGTGACGTTCTTGAGCTTGGTGCGCACGAACGCCGGGCCCTTGCCGGGCTTGACGTGCTGGAACTCCAGCACCTGCCACAGGCCGTTGTCCATGCGCAGGATCATGCCGTTCTTCAGGTCGTTCGTCGTTGCCACTGCTCGCCGCTCTCCTTGGGGGTATGCCGTCGGGCCCGGGTCCCGGCGCTCGGCGCGCGACCCACACCCGGACAAGTCTAACGGTGCCGGGTCCGTCGGACGGACGCGTCGGTGGGGCACAGTGGGGCCCATGAGGTGGAGCAAGGTCCTCGCCGCGTCCGTGCCCGTCGCGGCCCTCGCAGCCGCAGCGCTGCGCGACGTCACGCAGCGGCAGCACGCCGTCCGCCGCAACTTCCCGCTCGTCGGCCGGTTGCGCTACCTGCTCGAGGACCTCGGGCCCGAGCTGCGGCAGTACATCGTGGCGGCCAACGACGAGGAGCGGCCCTTCAGCCGCGACCAGCGCCGGTGGGTCTACGCCTCGGCCAAGCAGGAGAACCCCTACTTCGGCTTCGGCACCGACAACGACGTCGAGCGCGCCGAGGGCTATCCCGTCCTCAAGCACGCGACCTTCGCCGAGGTGGCGCCGACGGTGCTGCCGCACGCCGGGGAGAACGTCGCGATGCCGTGCGCCAAGGTGCTCGGCGGCGCCCGGGGCCGCCGTCACGCGTTCCGCCCGGCGAGCCTGGTCAACGTCTCGGCGATGAGCTACGGCTCCCTCTCCGGACCGGCGGTCGAGGCGCTCGACCGTGGGGCGGCGGCGGCCGGCGCCCTGCACAACACCGGTGAGGGCGGGCTCTCGGTCCACCACCGGCACGGCGCCGACCTCGTCTTCCAGATCGGCACCGCCTACTTCGGCTGCCGCGACGAGGAGGGCCGTTTCGACCTGGCCAGGCTCAAGGACCTCGTCGCGTCGGCGCCCGTGCGGGCGATCGAGATCAAGCTCTCCCAGGGCGCCAAGCCCGGCCTCGGCGGACTGCTGCCCAAGGAGAAGATCACCGAGGAGATCGCGCAGATCCGCGGGATCCGCCGGGACCGCGACTGCCACTCCCCCAGCCGGCACGCCGAGTTCACCGACGTCGACTCGATGCTCGACTTCGTCGAGATGATCGCCGAGGAGACCGGCCTGCCCGTGGGCATCAAGTCGGCCGTGGGGGACCAGGACGTCTGGGAGGAGCTGGCCGAGCTCATGGCCACCACGGGGCGGGGCGTCGACCACGTCGCGGTGGACGGCGGGGAGGGCGGCACGGGTGCGGCGCCGCTCACCTTCTCCGACTCCGTCGCGCTCCCCTTCCGCCTGGCCTTCCCACGTGTCTACGCCGCCTTCGCGCGCCGTGGCCTCACCGACGACGTCGTCTTCATGGGCGCGGGCAAGCTCGGCCTGCCCGACAACGCCGCGGTCGCCTTCGCGCTGGGCGTCGACCTCGTCTACGTCGCCCGGGAGGCGATGCTCTCGATCGGCTGCATCCAGGCCCAGCACTGCCACGACGACCGCTGCCCGACGGGCGTGGCCACGCAGAACCCCTGGCTCGTCCGTGGCCTCGACCCCGGCCTGAAGTCCGTGCGCGCCGCGAACTACCTGCGGTCCTGGCGCCGGGAGATGCTCAAGCTCGCCGAGGCCTGCGGCGTGGTCCACCCGGCGCTGCTGTCGACCGAGCACGTCGAGATCCTGCTGGGGAACCGCCGGGCCACCCCGCTGTGGCAGGTGTGCGGCTACGAGCCGGGCTGGGGCCTCCCGTCCGAGGCGCAGCAGCGCGAGCTGCAGGCGCTGATGGCGGGGGCGCCCCGCGGCGGCTCGGCCCCGCCCTCGTCGACCGCGCGGCGCTGAGCCCCCTCAGGACACGGCGGCGTGCGCCGCCCGGAGCAGGCCCTCGTCCGGGCCCTCGAGACGGGTCGGGCGCGCCAGTCCCTCGAGGACGACCAGCCGCAGGGTGCTGCCCCGCGCCTTCTTGTCGCGCGCCATCGCCGCCCGCAGGTCGTCCCAGCGCTCCGCGCCCCCGGGGTATGACGTGGGGAGCCCGAGCGAGGCCAGCACCCTGCGGTGCCGCTCCAGCAGGGCGGCGTCGACCAGCCCCGCGCGGTGGGCCACCTCGGCGACGAAGACCAGGCCGACCGCGACCGCGTCGCCGTGCCGCCACCGGTAGTCCTCGACGAGCTCGACCGCGTGCGCGAAGGTGTGCCCGTAGTTGAGGATCTCCCGCAGCGAGGCCTCCCGCAGGTCGGTCGCGACGACGTCGGCCTTGACCTGCACCGCCCGGGCGACCAGCTCCACCGCGAGGGCCGGGTCGGCGACCGGGTCCGACGCCCTGGCCGGGTCGGTCTCGAGGAGGTCGAGGATCACCGGATCGGCGACGAAGCCGCACTTGACGACCTCGGCCAGCCCGGAGACGTAGTCGGCCCGCGGCATCGACGCCAGCCAGGCCGGGTCGCACAGCACCGCCCGCGGCGGGTGGAAGGCGCCGACGAGGTTCTTGCCCTCGGCGGTGTTGATGCCGGTCTTGCCGCCGACCGCCGCGTCGACCACCCCGAGCAGCGAGGTGGGCAGCAGCACCGACTCGACCCCGCGCAGCCAGGTCGCGGCCACGAAGCCGGCCAGGTCGGTGGTCGCTCCCCCGCCGACGCCCACGACGAGGTCGTCGCGGGTGAAGCCCTCCTGGCCGAGCCGCGCCCACAGCGAGACGAGCACCTCCGCCGTCTTGGCGGCCTCGGCGTCCGGCACCTCGACGCGCACGACCCGGGCGCCGCCGCCCTCCAGCACCTCGGTGGCCGCCGCCGCCGGACCCGGTCGCCCGGGCTGCACGACGAGGAGCACCCGCCGCCCCGGGCGCGCGTGGTCGGCGAGGTGGCGCTCGGCGCCCGGTCCCACGTGCACGGCATACCCCGGGGAGCCCGCGACCTGGACGGTCCGCACGTCGGTGCCCATCCGCTAGCCCCCCAGCTGGTCGAGGACGTCGGCGGCGACCTCCTCCGGGGTCCGGCCGCCGGTCTGGACGTGGACGACGGCGAGGTCCTCGTAGGTGGGGCGGCGCGCGTTCATCAGCCGCGTCCAGGCCGCGCGCGGGTTGACCAGCAGCAGCGGCCGGGAGACGTCGAAGCCGACCCGGGCGGACGCGTCCGCGATCGTCACGTCGAGGAAGACGACGCGGTGCCCCCCGTCGCGCAGCTCCGCGGCGATCTCGGCCTGCATGGGGGCGCCGCCGCCGAGCGCGAGCACCCCGGTCTCCTCGCGCAGCGCGCGCAGCACCTCCTCGCGCTCCAGGGCGCGGAACGCCGCCTCGCCGTCCTGGACGAAGATGTCGGCGACCGAGCGCCCGGCCCGCGCCTCGACCGCGACGTCGCTGTCGTGGAGCGCCACGCCGAGCCGCTCGGCGAGGACGCGGCCCACCGTCGTCTTCCCGGCGCCGGGCGGGCCCACGAGGACCGCGACCGGCCCGCTCACGGGGTCGTCCCCGCGGTGGCCGGCGTGCGCAGGTGCTCGGGGACGGCGGCCAGGTATGCCGCGTGGTTGCGGGCCACCTCGGCCACCGAGTCCCCGCCGAACTTCTCCAGGACGGCGTCGGCGAGCACGAGCGCGACCATGGCCTCGGCGACGACCCCGGCGGCGGGGACCGCGCACACGTCGGAGCGCTGGTGGATCGCGGTGGCGGCCTCGCCGGTCGTCGTGTCCACGGTCCGCAGGGCGCGGGGGACGGTGCTGATCGGCTTCATCGCCGCGCGCACGCGCAGCACCTCGCCGGTGCTCATCCCTCCCTCGGTGCCGCCGCTGCGCAGGCTGGTGCGGCGCACCAGGCCCTGCGCGTCGGCGACCATCTCGTCGTGCGCCCGGCTGCCGCGCCGGGCCGCGGTGCGGAAGCCCTCCCCCACCTCGACGCCCTTGATCGCCTGGATCCCCATGAGCGCGCCGGCCAGCCGCGCGTCGAGGCGGCGGTCCCAGTGGACGTAGGAGCCCAGGCCGGGCGGCAGGCCGTAGGCGAGGACCTCGACGACGCCGCCGAGGGTGTCACCGTCCTTGCGGGCGGCGTCGACCTCGGCGACCATCGCGGCGGACAGCTCCGGGTCGAGCGTGCGGACCGGGTCGGCGTCCACGGCGGCCACGTCGTCGGGCCCCGGGAGCTGGTCGGCGGTGGGGGCGTCGGCGTCGAGGTCGGGCACGCCGACCCGGCCGACGGCCACCGTGTGCGACACCAGCCGCACCCCGACGGCCTGCTCGAGGAAGGCGGCGGCCAGCGCGCCCAGGGCCACGCGGGCGGCGGTCTCCCGGGCGGAGGCGCGCTCCAGGACGGGCCTGGCCTCCTCGAAGCCGTACTTGGTCATGCCGACGAGGTCGGCGTGGCCGGGGCGGGGGCGGGTGAGCGGACGGTTGCGCGCGAGCTCCTGCGGCGCCCCGACGTCGTCCGCACGCGCGACGTCGGCGGGGTCCACCGGCTCGGGGCTCATGACCGCCTCCCACTTGGCCCACTCGGTGTTGCCGATCTGCATCGCGACCGGCGACCCCAGGGTGACCCCGTGACGGAGGCCGCCGAGGAAGGACAGCTGGTCGGCCTCGAACTTCATCCTGGCCCCGCGCCCGTAGCCGAGGCGGCGGCGTGCGAGGGCGCCCTCGACGGCGGCCCGCTCGACGACCACCCCGGCGGGGAGCCCCTCGAGGACGGCGGTCAGGGCGGGGCCGTGAGACTCTCCGGCGGTCAACCAGCGCAGCATGGGCACAGATTCTCCCACGCGGTCCCGGTGGCCCCTCGGCAGGAGGCGGTCTCCCTCAGACGAGGAGGCCCGACACGTGCGGCACGAGGAGGAAGCCAAGGAGGGCTCCCACCATCATCGGCGGCCCGTAGGCGAAGTGGTCCCGCCGCCCGACCCGCCGCGCGAGGAGCAGCCCGACGGCGACGAGACCGCCCACGAGGAAGCCGGCGTAGACGCCGACCAGGGCCTCGGGCCAGCCGTACCAGCCGAGCGCGCCGCCGAGCACCACGGCGAGCTTCACGTCGCCCAGCCCGAGCGCGAGGGACCCCCGGGCCAGCGAGAGCAGGACGAGCAGCAGGTAGAAGCCGCCGCTGGCCAGGGCGGCCAGCAGCGAGCGCAGCCAGGGCTCGAGGCCGCCCCCGACCAGCGCGGCGAGCGTGATGCCGGCGGCCGTGAAGCCCATGGTCGGCCACATGATCCGGTCGGGCAGGCGGTGGACGTCGAGGTCCATCGCCGCCAGGCAGACGCACGAGAGGATGACGAGGAGCCCGGTGAGGGTGAGCGCCACGGCCACGGGCCAGCCGGGGACGGCGTCGTCGTCGACGAACCAGATCCGGTGCACGACGAGGGCGGTGACGGTCCCCAGCACGAGCGGCACCCACCACCGGCGGCCCGGGTGGGGCACGTCGTCCTCGTCCGGCTTGCGGTAGGTGGTGGCCTCCAGCCACCGGCCCACCGGGATGCCCAGCACCGCGGCCGCGACACCGACCGCCCCCGCCACGACGAGGCCGGTCACCGGTGCGGCCCCTGCAGCGCCGCGCGCATCGCCTCCACCGGCCCATCATGCCCGGTCATCAGACGCACCTGGCGCACCGCCTGGTGGAGCAGCATCTCGGTGCCCCGCACGACCCGCAGCCGACCGCCGGAGGCGTCGGCCACGGCGCGGGCGAAGCCGCTCGGCCAGGGGGCGTAGGCCACGTCCACCACGACCGGCAGCGCGTCCGGGGCACCCGCGCGGATCCTGGGCACCTGCGCCTGCGCCGGGAGCGTGCTGACGACCACGTCGGCGGTGCCGCGGTCGAGCAGGAGGTCCTGCTCGCCGAGCCGGCGCACCTCCGCCCGCAGGCCGAGCCGGTCGACGAGCTCGTGCGTGCCCGGACGGAGCCCGTCGCGCACCGCCAGGAGCACCTCGCGCACGCCCGCCCGGGCCAGGGTCACGAGGGCCGAGCGGCCGGTGGCGCCGGCCCCCAGCACCAGGGCACGGCGGGGCCGGTGGGCCCCGGCGTCGTCGAGCGCGGCCCCGAGGCCGGCCACGTCCGTGTTGTCGGCGGCCCAGCCGTCGCCGCGCCGCACGAGCGTGTTGGCGCCCCCGGCCAGCACGGCGTCCTCGCCGACGGTGACCAGGCCCGGCAGCACGAGCGCCTCCTGCTTGAGCGGCATGGTGACCGCGAGGCCGACCCACTCCTCGCCGAGCCCGGACAGGTGCGCGGCGAGGCCCCCGGGCGGGACCTGCACGGCGTCGAAGGTCCACGCGTCGAGCCCGAGAGCCGCGTAGGCGGCCCGGTACAGCCGGGGCGACAGGCTGTGGGCGACGGGCGAGCCCACCACCCCGGCGCGGCGCCGGCCGGCCGGGGCTCCCCTCAGCACTGGTCCGGGTGGTCCGAGCACCACTCCAGGAACTCCTGCTGGTTCTGCTGGTGCTCCTCGAAGGTGTCGGCGAACTTGGTCTCGCCGGTGCTGGGGTCGACGGTGACGAAGTAGAGCCACTCGCCGGGCTCGGGGTCGAGCGCCGCACGGATGGCGGCCTCGCCCGGGCTGTTGATCGGCCCCGGCGGCAGACCCTGGTTGACGTAGGTGTTGTAGGGGTCGTCCACCTGGCGCTGCTCGTCGGTCGTGCCGGCCCTGCCGCGCTCCTGGAAGATGAAGTGGATCGTCGAGTCCATCTGCAGCCGTCCGTCGGTCTCGGAGGAGTCCTGCAGACGGTTCTCGATGACCCGGGCGATCTTGGGCAGGTCCTCGGCGAACATGCCCTCGCCCTGCACGATGCTGGCCTTGATGATGACCTCGCGCAGCTCGTCCTCGGGCACCCCGATCTCGGCGTAGGTGCGCTTGCCGAGCTCCACCATGGCCCTGAGCTGGTCCTCCGGCGTCGCGTCGGGGGCGAACTCGTAGGTGCTGGGGAAGAGGAAGCCCTCGAGCTCGCCCTCGGCCGCGTCGGGCAGGCCGAGGGTCGCGGGATCCACGGCCTCGTAGTCGGCGACGTCGTGGCCCGTCGCCTCGGCCAGCAGCTCGAAGGTCTCCGAGACCCACAGACCCTCGCGGATCGTGACGCCGTTGATCTCGCGGAAGCTCCCGTCGAGGAGCCGGGCGAGGGCGGCCTGGGAGCTCATCTGGTTGGCCATCCGGTAGGTGCCGGGCTGGATGGAGCTCGACCGCGGGTCGGCCTGCAGCGCCGCCGTGAACGCCCCGGCGGAGGCCACGACGTCCTCCTTGGCCAGGATCTCGGCGATCTGGCCGCCGCCTGCGCCCTGGGGGATCTCGACGAGGACCTCGCCGGTCCCGGCACCCTCGTAGTCCTGCACCTCGGTGGAGCCGGTCGAGAAGTCCGGCACCAGGTCGCCGAGCCAGCCGAAGACGTAGACGGAGCCGCCGAGCACGACGGCCGCGGCGAGCACGAGCGCGACGACGGTCGCGACCGGGTTGCGGCGGCGTCGCCGCCGCGGCCGGAACATCGGGACCTCCGGCTCGGGGTCCAGGACGTCGTCGGCCAGCGACTCGTCGTGCTCCTTGACGCCGCGCAGTCCGAGCACGTCGTCGTCGAAGCGGGAGCGCGACGCAGGACGGCGCACGTCGTGCGCGTCCCAGTCCTCGTCCGGAGGATGGCTCATCGAAGTCCTTTACGTCGGTCCGGACCGTCGGGCCCGGGGCTTGCGCGCCCGCAGGGGTGCGCCGGCGGGGCGACCGGCACGTCGGGCGTCGAGCGCAGCCTGGAGGATGAGGACCGCTGCGGCCTGGTCGACGACGGCACGGTGGTCGCGACCCCGGACCCCGCTGCGGTGCAGGTTCCGGTGTGCGTCGACCGTCGTGAGCCGTTCGTCCCACAGCCGCACCGGCACCTCCAGGCGCCGCTGCAGGGAGCCAGCGTAGTCGCGGGCGCGACGCGCGGCCAACCCCTCCTCCCCCGACAGGGACCGCGGGAGGCCGACGACGACGCCGACGGCCTCCCTCTCCCGCACCAGGTCGGCGAGCGCGAGCTGGTCCTGACCGCCCTCCGCGTCGCGCGCGAGCGTGGTGACCGGGTGCGCGAGCAGACCGGTGGGGTCGCTCGCCGCCACGCCCACGCGCACCTCGCCGACGTCGACGCCGACGAGGACGCCGGGACGGTCGGCGGGAGGTGCCGGTGCGTCGTTCACGCCCTGAGCTCGTCCTCGACCGCGCGCAGCGCGTCCCCCGTCCGGGTCGGGTCCTGGCCGCCGCCCTGGGCCAGGTCGTCCTTGCCGCCGCCACCGCCACCGAGCGTCTGCGCGGCGACGCGGACGAGCGCGCCGGCCCTGACGCCACGCTCGCGCGCCGCCTCGTTGGTGGCCACGACCACCTGGGGACGGCCCCCGGACACGCCGGTGAGCGCCACGACCACGGGACGGTCGGTGCCGAGGCGCCCGCGCAGGTCGGCGACCAGGCGACGGAGGTCGTCCCCGGAGGCGCCCTCCCCCATGTCGTGCGCCAGGAGGGTGACCCCGGCGACGTCCCGGGCCTGCTCGGTCAGGCTGCCCGCCGCCGCGAGCACCTGCTGGGCCTTGGCGCGGGCGATCTCCCGCTCGGCGTCCTTGAGCCGCCCGACGAGCTGGGCGACCCGGTCCGGGAGCTCGTCCGGCCGCACCTTGAGCGTGTCGGTCAGCTGGTTGACGATGACGTTCTCGCGGGCGAGGTGCTGGTAGGCGTCGGCGCCGACGAGCGCCTCGACGCGCCGGACGCCGGAGCCGATCGACGCCTCGCCGACCAGCTTGACCAGGGAGAGCTGGGCGGAGTTGAGCACGTGGGTGCCGCCGCAGAGCTCGAGCGACCACGGCCCGCCGACGGAGACGACCCGGACGACGTCGGGGTAGCGCTCGCCGAACAGCGCCATGGCGCCCATCTCCCGGGCCTCGGACAGCGGCATCTCGGCGGCGGTGACCTGCAGGTCGTCCATGAGCCGCTGGTTGATCCTCGCCTCGACGGCCACCATCTCCTCGGCCGACAGCCCGCGCGTGGAGCGGAAGTCGAAGCGGAGCCGGCCGGGGGCGTTCTCCGAGCCCGCCTGCGTGGCGGTGTCCCCGAGCGTCTCCCGCAGCACCTTGTGCACGATGTGGGTCGCGGTGTGGGCCCGCGAGACCGAGGCCCGGCGCAGCGTGTCGATCTCGGTGCTGGCGGTCGCCCCGACGGCCAGCTCGCCCTCGACCAGCCGGCCGCGGTGGACGACCAGGCCGGGGATGGGGCGCTGCACGTCGGTGACCTCGACGAGCGCCCCGGAGTCGAGCCGGATGACGCCGTGGTCCGCGAGCTGGCCGCCGGCCTCGGCGTAGAAGGGGGTGCTGCCGAGCACGAGCTCGACCTCGGCGCCCCCCTCGGCGTGCTCGGGCGCCAGCGCGAGCCGGTCGACCTCGTGGCCGTCGGCGAGCAGGCCGACGACGGTGCCCTCGCCGACCATCTCGCTGTAGCCGGTGAACTCCACGGCCCGGCCGAGCCGGTCCGCGATCGCCCGGTAGGCCGTGGCGCCGCCGTGGCCGTGCTTCTTGGCCCGCGCGTCCGCCTTGGCCCGCTGGCGCTGCTCGGTCATGAGCGTGCGGAAGCCCTCCTCGTCGACGGCGAGCCCCTGCTCGGAGGCCATCTCGAGGGTGAGGTCGATCGGGAAGCCGTAGGTGTCGTGCAGCTGGAAGGCCTCGGCGCCGGGCAGGGTCGAGGACCCGGCCTCCTTGGCGCGCGCCACCGCGGTGTCCAGGATCGTGGTGCCGCTGGCGAGCGTGCGCCGGAAGGCCTCCTCCTCGGCGTAGGCGGTCTCGCTGATCCGGGGCCAGTCGCGCTCGAGCTCGGGGTAGGAGCTCCTCATGACGTCCTTGCTGACGGGCAGCAGCTCCTGCAGCGCGGCCGTGCCGCTGTCGACCCCGAGCAGCCGCATGGAGCGCACGGCGCGGCGCAGCAGCCGGCGCAGGACGTAGCCGCGGCCCTCGTTGCCGGGCGTCACGCCGTCGCCCATGAGCATGAGGCCGGAGCGGACGTGGTCGGCCACGACGCGGAAGCGCACGTCGTCCTCGTGGTCGGCGCCGTAGGAGCGGCCCGACAGCTCCTCGGCCCGCGCGATGACGGGGTAGACCTCGTCGATCTCGTAGAGGTTGTCCACCCCCTGGAGCAGGTAGGCGACCCGCTCCAGGCCCATCCCGGTGTCGATGTTCTTGCGGGGCAGCTCCCCCGCCACGTCGAAGTCGGTCTTGGCGCGGACCTCGGAGAGCTCCTCCTGCATGAAGACGAGGTTCCAGATCTCCAGGAAGCGGTCCTCGTCCACGACCG
>CAZONQ010000059.1:0-14423 GCA_964581125.1 uncultured Ornithinimicrobium sp. | reverse complement strand
GAGAGACCACGGGCACCAAGAAACCAGGGATGCGAGACATCCGGTATTGCCGCGAGTCGTAGCTTGAGCTAGTGCCACTGGGTCAGGTGCCGGGCTGCCACCTGGTGGTCGGCCGTGCCGCTGGCGACAGCGATGACCAGGTCGTACGCGTCGTCGTCAGGCGCCTCAAGATCGACGCCGTTGATGCCGTAGAACACAACTACCGCGAGCCACCCCAGCCGTTTGTTGCCATCAACCAGCGGGTGGTTGACGACGATGGACTCCAGCAGCGCACCCGCCTTGGCGTCGATGTCGGGGTAGGCGTCACGTCCGAAGACGCGGGCGCGGGGACGGTGGGCGGCGGAGTCCAAGAGGCCAAGGTCTTGGATCGGGCCGACGCGCAGGTCCGATGCCAGGGCGAGCAGGTCCTCCGTAGTCAGGTACTCCAAGGGTCAGCGCCCGAGACGCTCGAGCAGGTCGGCGTACCGCTCTCGCCCACGTGCGGACAGCTCGCGCACACGCTCCTCGTGCCCGCGCCGCGCGGCCGCTTCACGGATCGCCCGCACCGTCGCCTCCTGCTTGCTCACACCCTCGGCCTCGGCCAGCGCCGCCAAGGCTCGCTCGTCCTCCGGAGACAGTCGCAGAGTCATCGCCATCCACTGATGGTATCACTCTGGTATCTGACCCTCGGGCGGCCCGTGCGCCGCTGCGCCTCGATTGCTCGGCGTGCGGCAGACGCAGGTGGCCACTCGCGACTGCTCGGCGGCCTTGGGGGACGAGTGCGGTCACACGGGCCGCCCCTGACCCAGGAGACGACCATGGCTGCCGCCCTCACCCGCAAGCTCGTGTCGCTGGCCGAGGCGGCCGACGTCCTCGCGGTCTCGACGAAGACCGTTCGCCGCTACATCGCCGACGGGCACCTCGACGCTGTCCGGCTCGGGCGCAGGACGCTGCGGATCAAGCTCGACTCGATCGAGAGGTTCATCGACGCCCGGCCAGTCGGGGGCTGGCGCCGCACCGGCTGAGGGGTCATATGCGTGCCAGGAGGGACCGAGAAGGGTCATGGATCCTCCTCTCGGTCGGGAGTCCTCTAGCTGCAAACGATGCATAGTCGCTGCACGCGAAAGGAGAAAGGCCCCTGAACTTGCGTTTCCGCAGTTCAGAGGCCTTTTCACGACGCTCCCCCGGTTGGACTCGAACCAACAACCTGCCGGTTAACAGCCGGCTGCTCTGCCAATTGAGCTACAGGGGAATGGTGCAGCGAGGACAGACTGTAGCAGCCGCCCCGGTGGTCGCCGAAATCCGCCGGTCCCCGCGGGCGAGGGTCAGGACGGTGGCGGCAGCGGCGGCAGGCCGGTCTGCTCGCGCAGCTCCTGACGGGTCGCGAGCACCCGTGCGGCGAGGTCGGCGTCCTGGTCGCTCGCGCCACGGCCCAGGACCACCTGCTCGCGCAGGTCGCGCGTCTGCAGCACCTTGCGGATGCTCACCCGTGCCGTGCGCCGCCGGCCGAGGTCGACGGCCCGGGTGAGGACGACGCTGGCGGTCGTGCGGTCGCGGAACGTCTCGGGGACCTGCCCCGGCCCGGTGAGCGTCTGCATCCGCCACTGCCTCGAGTCGCGGCCGTCCACGAAGAGCACCGAGAGGGTCCACAGGTCGGGGTCCCAGCTGCCGGTGTCGACCTCGTGCCAGGGCCGCTCGAGCACGGTCCGCCCGTCGGGGGTCCGCTCGAGGAGGCGCCAGGTGGTGAGCACGAGCCAGTGCCCTCCGGCGTCCTCGCGCGCGGTGGCGTGCACCTGCTCGCCGCGCCCCAGCCCGGCCAGCACCGCCCGGGGGACGTCGTCGGGCCGTCCCTCCGGCCGCCCGGCCGTGCCGTCGACGCTCCTCCTGCGGAACAGCTCGCGCCACGCCATCAGCCCATCCTGTCCTTGAGGGCAGCGCGCTCGCGCTGCAGTCCCATGAGTTCCTCCACCAGCCGGCGCGCCTCCGGCGAGCCCTCGGGCTCGCGCTGCGCCCGGCCCATCGTCGCCGCGATCCGCTGCTCGAGCCCGGCGAGTCGCACCCGCAGCACGAGCGAGTCGACGTAGACCGTGGGCGGCATGCCGGTCTCCCGGTCCAGCCGGGTCGGCAGCGGGGCGACGGCCAGCTCGTGCACGAGCGGCTGCACCAGCGGTGGCGTCTGCGCGAGGACGGCCTGGTTCCACGCCGTCGCGCTCAGGCCGTCGGCCGCCCAGACACCGCCCGCCTGCTGGAGGGCGTGCCAGACCGCCTGGTGCATCGGGGCGCGCAGCTGCCCGGCGGGCAGCTCGTCCATGTCCTCGGCGTAGATCGCCAGAGGATACTGCAGCGCGACCTGGAGCAGGTTGCGCTCGGCCATCTGCACGGGGTCGGAGAGGTCCGGTGCCGGCACCGGAGGCGGCGCGGGCGCGCCCGGCTGCTGCGAGGGCTGCGCCTCGGCCCCCCGTGCCGGTCGCTGCCCGCGCTCGTCCCTGCGGCTCCCGCTGCGCTGGACCTCGTGGGCCAGCGCGTCCGGGTCGACGCCCATCCACCCGGCCACGTCGCGGACGTGCTCCGGGCGCAGCGTCGCGTCCTTGACCCCGGCGAGGATGGGGGCGACCGCGCGCATGGCCTGGACCCGCTCCTGGGCCAGGCCGAGGTCGTAGGGCGCGAGCGTGGTGCGGACGGCGAACTCGAACATCGGCACCGCGCCGTCGACGAGGGACCGGACGGCCTCGGGCCCCCCGGTCAGCCAGAGGTCGTTGGGGTCCTGACCGGCGTCGGCCACGGCGACGAACGACTGCGCCGCCCAGCGCTGGTCCTGCTCGAACGCCTTCATCGCGGCCTTCTGGCCGGCGGCGTCGCCGTCGAAGGTGAAGATCACGCGGGCCGGCGCCCGGCCGGCCTCGTCCCGCAGGATGCGACGGAGCATCGTGATGTGGTCGGCGGCGAAGGCGGTGCCGCAGGTGGCGACGGCCGTCCCGACGCCGGACAGGTGCGCGGCCATCACGTCGGTGTAGCCCTCCACCACGACGGCCCGCCGCTCGGTGGCGATGGCCTTCTTGGCCAGGTCCAGCCCGTAGAGCACGCCGGTCTTCTTGTAGATGGGGGTCTCTGCGGTGTTGAGGTACTTCGCCGCGATGCGGTCGTCGTCGTAGAGGCGGCGGGCGCCGAACCCGACCGTGTCCCCGGCGATCGAGCGGATCGGCCACATCACCCGGCCGCGGAAGCGGTCGTAGAGCCCGCGGGAGCCACGGCCCGCCAGGCCTCCGACCACCATCTCCTCCTCGGAGAAGCCCTTCTCGCGCAGGTGGCGGACGAGCGCCTCGCCGGTGTTGGGCGAGTAGCCCACCATGAACTGCCGGGCGTGCTCGCCGTCGAACCCCTTGTCGCGCAGGAACGACCGCGCGGAGCGGCCCTCGGGGCTGTCGACGAGCTGGCGGTGGTAGAACTCCTCGGCGACCCGGTGGGCCTCCATGAGCCGCGTGCGCTGCCCGGTGGGGACGGACGGGCCCCGGTCCCCGCCCCGCCCGCCGGGGCCCGTCTCGTCGTAGCGCAGCGTGACGCCGAGCCGGTCCGCGAGACGCTCGACCGACTCGGCGAAGGTCAGGTGGTCGATCTTCTGGACGAAGTCGAGCACGTCCCCGCCCTCCCCGCAGCCGAAGCAGTGGAAGTAGCCCACCGCGGGTCGCACCGTGAAGGACGGCGTCTTCTCGTCGTGGAAGGGGCACAGCCCCTTGAGGGTGCCCACTCCCCCGCCGCGCAGGGTGACGTGCTCGCGCACGACCTCCTCGATCGAGGCACGCTCCTTGACCGTCTGGACGTCCTCGGGCCTGATCCGACGGGCCACCCGCAGACACCTCCTCATGCGCGACGGACGAGAAAAAAACCGGCTGTGGGAAGGAGTCTAGGTCGGCTAGCGTTAGGCCTTCTCAGATCACCCACAGCCTGCGCCTCAGCGTCGAGTCGCGTCGTCACCGATGAGCCCCGCCGACAGCAGAGGTCCACCCCACCATGTCAGAACGCCTGCCCGCGAGCACCACCACCGTGCTGCGCACCCTCGTGGTCGCCGCCTTCGTGGTCATCCTCAACGAGACGGTGCTCGTCAACGCCCTCCCGCAGCTCATGGCGTCGCTGGACGTCGACGAGCGCGCCGCCCAGTGGCTCTCCACCGGCTTCATGCTCACCCTCGCCGTCGTCATCCCCACGACCGGCTGGCTGCTCCAGCGGCTCGGCGTGCGCTCGGCCTTCCGGCTGGCCATGGGGCTGTTCGTCGTCGGCACGGTGGCGGCCACCCTGGCGCCGACCTTCTCGCTCTTGCTCGTCGCCCGCGTCGTCCAGGCCAGCGGCACCGCGATCATGATGCCGCTGCTGATGACCACGCTCATGAACCTCGTGCCCCCGCACGCCCGTGGTCGGGTCATGGGCAACGTGACCCTCGCCATCTCGGTCGCGCCCGCCATGGGGCCCGCCGTCTCCGGCCTCGTCCTGCAGTGGCTCAGCTGGCGCTGGCTCTTCGGTCTGGTGCTGCCGATCGCCGTCGTCGTGGCCGTGCTCGGCCTGCGCGCGCTCCGCGTAGCCGACGTGCCCGACCCGGACGGCCCCCGGCCGGGCCTGGACCCGCTGAGCGTCGCGCTCACCGCCGTCGGCTTCGGCTCCCTCGTCTACGGCCTGGCCGAGGCGGGCGGTGCCGGAGAGGGCCCGGCACCGCTGGTGCCCGCCCCCGCCGCACTCGTCGTCGGCGCGCTCGGTCTGGCGCTCTTCGTGTGGCGGCAGATCGCGCTCCAGCGCTCGGGCTCGCCGCTGCTCGACCTGCGCGTGCTGCGCCACGGGCAGTTCACCGTCGCGGTCGTCCTGTCCTCCGTCGCCTTCATGGCGCTCATGGGCGTGATGATCCTGCTGCCCCTCTACCTGCAGGAGGTGCGCGGCCTGTCCGTCCTCCAGACCGGCCTGCTCCTCATGCCGGGCGGGCTGGTGATGGGCCTCATGGGTCCGCAGGTCGGCCGCTGGTTCGACCGGGTGGGCGGACGCCCGCTCGTGCTGCCCGGCGCCCTCGTGCTGCTCGCCGCCCTGGCCGGCATGGCGGCGGCGACGCTCTACGGCCCCTGGTGGACCTTCCTGCTGGGCCACGTCGCCGCGAGCGTCGGGCTGGCGCTCATGTTCACCCCGGCGTTCACCGGTGGGCTGGGCTCGCTCCCGAGCCACCTCTACCCCTTCGGCAGCGCGCTCATCGGCACCGTCCAGCAGGTGGCCGCCGCCACCGGCACGGCCCTGTCGATCGCGGTGCTCTCCTGGCGCCAGGCCGCGCTCCTCGACGGCGGCACCGGCCCGGTCGACGCCCTCGACGGGGGTGTCCGGGCCGCGCTGGTGATGGGCGTCCTGCTCGCGGTCGGCGTGCTCGTCACGGCGACGTTCGTGCGCAGCGGCCCCACCGCGGCCTCCGGTGGTCCGGAGGATCCCGAGGACCTGGCGCCGGAGCCCGCGGAGGAGGCGGACGGCATACCCCTGCCCCGCTAGGGTGAGGCATGGCCTCCTCCACGAGCCCGGCGACCGAGGTCGAGGTCGGCGGACGCACGGTCCGGGTGAGCAACCCCGACCGCGTCTACTTCCCCGACCTGGGCCTGACCAAGCTGGACCTCGTCGACTACTACGTGTCGGTCGGCGACGGCGTGGTCAACGCGCTGCGGGAGCGGCCGTGCATGATGCACCGGTTCCCCGACGGCATCACCGGCGAGCGGGTCCACCAGAAGCGGCTGCCGCGCGGCGCGCCCGACTGGGTGGAGACCGTGCACGTCACCTTCCCGCGGTGGAACCGCACGGCCGACGAGCTGTGCGTCACCGAGCTGGCCCAGGTGGTGTGGTCGGTGCAGATGTCGTGCGTGGAGTTCCACCCGTGGAACAGCCGCCGCGGCAACGTCGAGCAGCCCGACGAGTGGCGGATCGACCTCGATCCCGGCGACGACTGCGACTTCGCCACCGTCCGTCGGGTCTGCGGTGTCGCCCGCGAGGTCCTCGACGAGCTGGGGGCGGTGGGCTGGCCCAAGACCACCGGGAGCAAGGGCATCCACGTCTACGTGCGGATCCCGCCGGAGCACGGGTTCGGCGACGTGCGCCGGGCGGCGCTGGCCTTCGCCCGCGAGGTGGAGCGGCGCACCGACGAGGCGACCACGACGTGGTGGCGCAAGGACCGCGACCCGCGCAAGGTCTTCGTCGACTTCAACCAGAACGCCCGCGACCACACGATCGCCGCCGCCTACTCGGTCCGCGCGTCGCCCGACGCCCGCGTGTCGGCGCCGCTGCGCTGGGACGAGGTGCCCGACTGCGAGCCCGGGGACTTCACGGTGCGCACGATGCCCGCGCGCTACGCCGAGCTGGGCGACCTGCACGCCGGCATCGACGACGCGGTCTTCGACATCGCGCCGCTGCTGGAGTGGGCGGCCCGCGACGAGGCCGAGGGCGCCGAGCCGGTCCCGGAGCCGGACGGCGCCTGAGGCACGCTCAGGACGTCTGCACGTCGACGACGAGCCGCATCGGGTCCTGCAGGAGGAAGACGCGGTAGGGCCGCGGCTCGCCCTGCACGCCGACGAAGAGCTGGAGCATCCCCTCGAACGGCGCGGTGCGCTGCACCTCGACCACCGCGGCGAGCGAGTGCGTGTCGAGGACGTAGGTGCCCTCGGCGTAGACGTCGGAGCCCGGGTCCGGGTAGCCCGTGCCCGAGAGGACGACCTCCAGGACGCTGTCGCCCGCGACACCGGCCGGGGCCCCGGACCCGTCGAGACGCGGGTCGTCGGTGTAGGCCGCGCGCCAGCCCGGGTCGGCGCCGGGGTCGCCCTCGAGGTCCACGACCACGCGGTCGAAGCCGTCGTGCCGGCCGGCCCGCACGGTCGGGGCGAGCAGGTCGCCACCGGCCGCCGGCCACGGCTGGTCGACGGTCTCCTGGCCCGGGTCGACCCAGGCCGGGCCACCGGCCTCGTCCTCGCCCTCGCCGGTCGCCGTCGGGCCGGCCGTGCCGCCTGTGGTGAGCTGCGGCGACCCGTCGCCGGTGGGCGCCTGCGTCCCCCCGGTCTCCGACGTCGCCGTCTCCGTCCCCGACGTCGGCGACGTGGGCGAGGTCGGCGAGGTCGTGCCCGAGGTCTCCGAGGGACCCGGGCTCGTGGGCGCCTCGGTCTCCGTCGAGGTCGGGACCACGACGGACAGCAGCAGCCAGTCGTCGCCGAGCTCGCGCAGGTAGCCTCCGCCCGAGAGCGCCTGGATCCAGAAGTCCTCCGCCGCCTGCGCGTCCGGTGGGCAGCCCTGGTCGTCGCTGCCCAGGCCGCCCGCCGGGAAGCGCCCGTCGGCCGTCAGCGTCAGGTCCTCCTGGAACCACCCGCCCCCGCACGCGTCGGCGACGAAGCCCCAGCCCCGGCCCGCGGCCCCGCCGAACTCGAGCGTCGTGGTCCCCGGGTCGGCCCCGACCACCTGCGCCGCCGGGACGTCGGTGTGCCACAGCTCGTCGGCGAGCACCCACGACGTGCCCTCCAGGTCGTCGGCCGCCGGGACGGAGACGTCCAGCGAGCCCGCGCCGGGCACCTGCCCGCCGGTCGCGCCGGGCGCGGCGAAGACGAAGGTGGTGTAGCCGTCCGGCACCGCGGCCGGTCCGGTGGGCGTGGGTCCTGTCCCGCCGAGCACGCCCGTCTGCACCAGACCACCGACGACGGCGACCGCGGCGACGCCGGCCGCGAGCGCCATACCCGTCCCCCGGCGGGCACGCCGACGACGACCCACCGCCCACTCGCGGTCCGGGTCGACCTCGCCGTCGATGTCGGATGCGCGCTCCAGCAGGTCGCGCAGCTCCCGCTCCCGCAGCTCGCTCATCGTGTGCCTTCCTTCTCGCGCTGCTCGGCGCGGCGGGCCAGCAGCTCCTCGCGCATCCGCGCCACGGCCTGGTGCGACAGGCTCTTGACCGTCCCGACCCGCACGCCCATCACCTCCGCGGTCTGCTTCTCCGTCATGTCCTCGAAGTAGCGCAGCACGAGCGCCGCCCGCTGCCGCGGGGGCAGGGTCCGGAGCGCGTCGTGCACCTCCTGGTCCCTCGCCCGCTCCTCGGCCCCGTCGGTCACGGACCGCTCCGGGAGGGCGCCGGAGACCACCTCCCGTCGCGTGCGCCGCCACAGCGACACGCGTTGGCGGTAGATCACCCGCCGCACGAACGCGTCGGGGTGGTCGACCGACTCCCAGCGCGCGGCCAGGGCGACGAGCGCCTCCTGGAGGAGGTCCTCGGCGGTGGTCGCGTCGCCGCACATCAGGTATGCCGCGCGACGCAGCTGCGCCTGCCTGGCCAGGACGAAGTCGGTGTACGCCGGGTCGGTCGTCACCATGTCGCCTCCTCGGGCCACCTCGCCTGGCCGGGCCCTTCACCCTCCCTGTCGCACGGGCGGCCCGGATGGTTCAGTCTGCACCCACGCGGGGTAGGGCGGAAGGGCCAGCGACGCACCGTCCGCCCAGGCGCGCAGCGCCCACGTCACCGCCTCGTCGCAGGCGGCGGCGACGTCGGGCAGCTCCTCGCGGCACTCGCGCACGACCCAGCGCCAGCGGGAGACGAGCAGCGCGCGGAACCGCGGTCCGAGGGGCGTGTCGTCCGTCGCCATGAGCGTGCGGTCGGCGAGCGCTCCGTCGAGGAGCCACAGGGTGCCGCTGAGCACCCAGACCGCCACGGCGGCGCGGACCTGGCGCGGCCAGCCGGGGTCGTCCTGCAGGCCGGGCAGCTGGACCGAGGCGGCACGGGTGAAGGCGGCGAGCATCCGGTCGGTCAGGCCGGGCGGCGGGGTGAAGACGCACCAGCAGGTGCTGAACGGCTCGGCCGCGTAGGCCGCCTCGTAGGCGGCGTGCCGCACGCCGGTGCCTTCGAGGTCCAGGAAGCGCACGCCCTCCGGGGCGAGGACCGCGTTGTCCGGGCAGGTGTCGCCGGGGCCGAGCACGTGCCGGCGCTCGTCGCGCTCGAGCCAGTCGACGACGTCGAGGATCTCGGCCGTCGCGGCGGAGGCGTGCCGGGTCGCGCCCACCTCGTCGAGGCGCATGAGGCCGCGGCGCGGGAAGCCGCGGCGTGCCTCCCGGTCCTCGGCGACGGCGCCGCCCAGCTGCCGTCGCGCCGCGGACAGCACCTCGGGTCCGGCCCGGAGGGTGCCGCCCAGCGCGCCCGCCCACCGGAGGGTATGGAGTCGCGCACCGTCGGGGTCACGGCCCAGCAGGGCGTCGGCGAGGGTCGGGTGGGTGCCCACGTCCTCCATGACGAGCGTGCGGCTGTCGTCGTCGTGGTGGAGCAGCCTGGGGGTGCCCGGCAGGTGGGCGAGACCGACGAGCTCACGGCCGTAGCCCATGGCCGCGCGCGACCCCTCGGGCTGCGGGACGAACCGCTTGACGACGACCGTCGGGCCCCACTCCGGCGGGCCCTGGAGGACCTGGTGGCGGTGCACCCGGGAGCGGACCGAGCCGCCGAGGTCGGCGCCCTCGCCGAGCACGACGCCGGCGGGCAGCCGCACGCCCGGCGGCGCGCTCACCCCGCGAGCTCCCGCACGATCTCGCCGGCGGGCCGGTCCTGGCACGCGCGCCAGCCGCTGCCCGCCCAGACGTGGGTCCCGTGCACGTCGCCGGCGGCGGCAGCGGCCCGGCGGACCGGGATGCTCACGTGCCCGACGACGGGGAAGGCGGGCGGGGCCATGTCCTCCAGCTCCTCGACCCAGGCGTTGCGGACGGCGCCGGCGACCCGACCGGTGAACGCCCTGGTGGTGACGCGCCCGGTCAGCGACGGGTCGCGCAGGGCCCGGCGGTAGGTCGGCGACGCGCCCGACTCGGTGGCCAGCAGGAGCGCGGTGCCGACCTGGACGGCCGTCGCACCCGCGGCGAGCGCCCGGCGCACGTCGCCCGGGGTCGTGATGCCGCCCGCGGCGACGAGCGGCAGGGTGCCCGCGGGCTCCGCGCCGACCACCTCGAGCAGACCCAGGTGGTCGACGACCTCCGGCTCGGCCGTCGGGTCGTGGGTGCCCCGGTGCCCGCCGGCCTCCTGGCCCTGCAGGACGAGCACGTCAGCGCCCGCCTCGTGGGCGGTCCGTGCCTCGGCCGCGGAGGTGACGGTGACGTGCACCTCGCTGCCCGCCGCGCGCCAGCGCGCCACGGCGTCGGCGTCGGGCACGCCGAAGGTGCACGACACCACGGCCGGGGCGAAGGTCTCGACGAGCAGCACCTTGTCGGCCCAGTGGTCGGTGTCGCCCCACGAGGGCGTGCCGGGCTCGACGCCGAGGGCGGCGGCCCGCGGCAGCAGCGCGTCGCGGTAGGCCGCGACCGCCTCCTCGTGCTCCTCCCGGTCGGGTGGGCCGGGCACGAAGAGGTTGACGCCGAAGGGCCGGTCGGTGAGGTCGCGGACGTGGACGAGGTCGGCGGCCAGCTGCTCGGGGGTGCGGTAGCCGGCGGGCAGCATGCCCAGCCCCCCGGCGTCGCTGACGGCGGCGACGAGCAGCGGGCTGCTCACCCCGCCGGCCATCGGGGCCCCCACGACGGGCAGCCCGAGGGAGGAGAGGACGGTCACTGCATACCTCCAGGGAGACGGCGGTGGACGGCGAGGGCGCGGGCGTCGCTGAGGCTGGCCACCTGGTCGACCACCGCCCGCAGGGCGGCGGCCTCGTCCGCCGCCGCGGCGTAGGCCTCCCGGTGGACCGGGTCGAGGGCGGAGGGGTCGGTGCGGTAGTGCTCGACGAGTGCCTCGATGACGCCCCGCTCGGCGTCCATGACGGTGCGCCGCTCCTCGCTGAGCATGACGAAGTGGGCGGCGACGGCCTTGAGCACGGCGGCCTGGGCCTGCACGCCCTCGGGCACGACGAGGTCGGCGGAGTAGCGGCTGAGCACCCCGTCGCCGTAGCGGGCGCGGGTGGCCTCCTCGACGGTGCGGACGAAGTGGCCGATGAGCCGGGAGGTCATGTCCTTGAGCGCGGCGAGGGCGGCGCGCGAGCCGTCGTGGCGCTCCGGGACCCACCCTGTGGCGAGGACCTCCTGGAGCGCGGCGCGGAGGGCCCCTGCGTCGGTGCCGGGGGCGTACCACTCCCGGGCCAGCCGGGCGACGTCCTCCTGGACGGACGGCGAGCGGAGCGCCGCGGGATCGACCCGGCCGGAGGCGATCGCGTCCTCGACGTCGTGCACGCAGTAGGCCACGTCGTCGGACCAGTCCATGACCTGCGCCTCGAGGCAGCGCCGCCGCGGCTGGTCCGGGGGCGAGCCGGCGCGCACCCACGCGAAGACGTCGAGGTCGTCGGCGTAGACGCCGAACTTCGGGCTGGAGGGGCTCGGGCCCTGTCCGCGGGCCCAGGGATACTTCGTGGCGGCGTCGAGGCTGGCACGGGTGAGGTTGAGGCCGGCGGAGCGGCCTCCCGGGTGGGCCCGCTTGGCCTCGAGCCGGGTGAGCACGCGCAGCGTCTGGGCGTTGCCCTCGAAGCCGCCGATCCCCGCCGCCAGCTCGTCGAGCACCGCCTCGCCGTTGTGCCCGAAGGGCGGGTGCCCGATGTCGTGCGCGAGGCACGCGGTGTCGACGACGTCGGCGTCGCAGCCCAGGGCGGCTCCGAACTCGCGGCCGATCTGCGCGACCTCGAGGGAGTGGGTGAGCCGGTTGCGGACGAAGTCGTCGCTCGTCGGCTGCACGACCTGGGTCGTCGCCGCCAGCCGGCGCAGCGCGGCCGAGTGCAGCACGCGGGCACGGTCGCGCGCGAAGTCGTGCCGGTCGGCCCGCTTCTGCGCCGGGTCCTCGGCGACCCACCGCTCGCGGTCGGCGGCGGTGTAGCCGACCACCTCGGCGGACGGGGTGCTCACGCCCCTCCGGATCCCAGGTCGGTGCCGGCGTCGAGCCCGCGGCGTCCGGCCACGAGCTCGCGCAGGCGGCGGGCTCCGTCGCGCAGGACGGGGCCGAGCGGGCGGGGCTCGACGTCCTCGTAGCCGCCGAGGTGCAGCCCGGCCTCGCGCTCGAAGAAGCTGCGCGCCGCCCGGTCGCCGGTGCGCAGCCACGACCAGCCCATCGAGGCGACGTAGAGCGGCAGGAACGGCAGCCCCAGGCAGTAGGCCCACTGGCGGCTGTGCGCGAGCTCGTGGCGCACGAGGGTGGGCCTCCGGGCCGCGAGCACGTCGAGGTCGTGGCGGCTGATGACGACGTCGCCGACCGTGAACGCGCCCGCGGCCGGGAACCTCCAGCGGTAGTGGTCGGCGAGGAAGCTCAGCTCCGGCCCCCGGCGGACGCGGCAGCCGCCCACGCGGGCGATCCCCAGCCCGAGCGGGGTGGACAGGTTGACCCAGTTGAGGACGTGGCGGACCCTCGTCCGCCTGCTGACGGGCAGCGCGTCCGGCGCCAGGCTCGCGGGCGTGGTCCCGGCCACTAGGCGTACCGCGCCTGCGCCCGGGCGCGGGCCTTGGCGGCCTCCACCTCGCGGTCCTTCGGCGGGGCGGAGGTGACGAGGGAGTCGAGCAGGTCCTGGGTCGCCGCGGCGATGCGGTCGACGGCCCGCGCGTAGGCCTCCTCGTTGACCTTCGCCGGCTTGGTGGCGCCGCCGACCTTGCGGACGTACTGCAGGGCGGCCGAGCGGACCTCGTCGGTCGTGGCGGGCGGCGCGAAGTTGTTGAGCGGGCGGATGTTGCGGCACATGCTGCTCACTCTGCCACGGCGGCCCGGCTAGTGTCGGAGGCATGTCGTCGCACCGCACCCACGGCCCGCTCGTCCGCGCCGACGAGCTCGCCGCGCAGCTCGGGTCCGCCGACCCGCCCACCCTCGTCGACGTGCGCTGGTCGCTGGGCGGGACCGCGGAGGCGAGCCGCACGGCATACCTCGAGGGGCACCTGCCCGGGGCGACCTTCCTCGACCTGGAGACCGTGCTGTCCGGACCCGTCGCGGAGTCCCGGGAGGGCGGCCGGCACCCGATGCCCGACCTGGCGCGGGTGCGCGACGGCCTGCGCGCGGCGGGCGTGAGGCAGGGTCGCCGGGTCGTGTTCTACGACGCCCGCACCTCGCTGTCCGCGGCGCGGGCGTGGTGGGTGGCCAGCTACTACGGCGTGGACGCGGCCGTGCTCGACGGCGGCCTCGCCGCGTGGGAGCGCGCCGGCCTGCCGGTCGAGACGGGCGAGGTCGCGGTGGCCGAGGGCGACGTCGAGCTGAGGCCCGGTGGCCGCGAGCTGCTCGACGCCGACGGGGTGCAGCGGTGGCTCGACGAGGGCGGCCAGGTCGTGGACGCCCGGCCGGCCGACCGCTTCCGCGGGGAGAACGAGGTCATCGACCCGGTCGCCGGGCACGTCCCCGGCGCGCGCAGCGTCCCGGCGCTGGAGCTGCTCGACGAGGACGGCGCCTTCCTCCCCGCCGACGCGGTCGCCGCCCGGATGGCCGAGGGCGGGGCCGACCCCGGTCGGCGGTCGGCGGTCTACTGCGGCTCGGGGGTGCAGGCCGCGCACGTGGCGCTCGCGCTCGAGGCGCACGGCCTCGACGACTCCCCCGCGGTCTACGTCGGCAGCTGGAGCGACTGGGTCAGCGACCCGTCGCGCCCGGCAGCGACCGGCCCCGCCTGAGCCTCGGCCCCCGGAGCGACGCGGGGCGGTGCAGCGTCAGCCGCCGTCGGTCACGTCGGTCTCCGCCCGGGCCACCGCGGCGCGCTGGGCGTCGTCGAGGTCCCTGGACTCCAGCCACCGCTCGGGCAGGGCCACGATGCGGGCGGAGCCGGCCCTGCCGCGCTGCCCGTCGGCACCCTCGCTCGGCCACGGCTGGTCGTGGTCGAGGCCGGCGATGAGCCGGTCGAGGTCGGCGAGGGTGTGCACGAGGCCGAGCTGCTGGCGGACCTGACCGCCGACCGGGAAGCCCTTGGTGTACCACGCGATGTGCTTGCGGATGTCGCGGCAGCCCTTGGCCTCGTCCCCGTGGAACTCCACGAGCAGCTCGGCGTGCCGGCGCAGCACCCGGCACACCTCCCCCAGCGTCGGCTCGACGCGGACCCGGGAGCCGGCGAAGGCCGCGGCCAGGTCGGTGAAGAGCCAGGGCCGCCCCAGGCAGCCCCGCCCGACGACGACGCCGTCGCAGCCGGTCTCCTCGACCATGCGCACCGCGTCGTCCGCGGACCAGATGTCGCCGTTGCCCAGGACCGGGATCGAGGTGACGGCCGCCTTGAGCTCGGCGATCCGGCTCCAGTCGGCCTGGCCCGAGTAGGCCTGGGCGGCGGTGCGGGCGTGCAGCGCCACGGCGGCCACGCCCTCGTCCTCGGCGATCCGCCCGGCGTCGAGGAAGGTCTCGTGGTCGGCGTCGACGCCCACGCGCATCTTCACCGTGACGGGCAGGCCTCCCCCGGAGGCCTCGCGCACGGCGGCGCGGACGACGCCGCGGAAGAGGTCGGTCTTCCACGGCAGGGCCGCTCCCCCGCCCTTGCGGGTGACCTTGGGCACCGGGCAGCCGAAGTTGAGGT
>CAZONQ010000058.1:2522-14605 GCA_964581125.1 uncultured Ornithinimicrobium sp. | reverse complement strand
ACGCGGGGTATGACGTGGCCGACTACCGCGACGTCGACCCCCTCTTCGGGTCGCTGGCCGACGCCGACGCGCTGCTCGCGCGGGCGCACGAGCTGGGCGTGCGGGTGATCGTCGACCTGGTGCCCAACCACACCAGCGACGAGCACGCCTGGTTCAAGGAGGCGCTGCAGGCCGCGCCCGGCTCCCCCGAGCGGGCCCGCTACGTCTTCCGCGACGGCAGGGGCGCGGACGGCGGGCAGCCGCCGAACAACTGGAAGTCGGTCTTCGGCGGCATCGCGTGGACCCGCGTGACCGAGCCGGACGGGACGCCCGGGCAGTGGTACCTCCACCTCTTCGACGACAAGCAGCCCGACCTGGACTGGCGCAACCCGGAGGTCGTGGAGGAGTTCCACTCGATCCTGCGCTTCTGGCTGGACCGCGGCGTCGACGGCTTCCGCGTCGACGTGGCGCACTCGCTCATCAAGGCGCACGGCCTGCCGGACTGGAACGAGCGGGCCGTCATGGCCGGGGCCGCCGACGAGGACGCCGCGCACGCCAACCTCGGCCCGATGTGGGACCAGGACGAGGTCCACGACATCTACCGCGGGTGGCGCGAGATCCTCGACTCCTACGAGGAGAGCGCGCCCGGCCTGGGCGACCGCGTCCTCGTCGCCGAGGCCTGGCTGCCGCACCAGCGCCGCACCATGCGCTTCGTCCGCGAGGACGAGATGCACCAGGCCTTCAACTTCCACTTCCTGGAGACCGCGTGGCGCGCCGAGGACCTGCGCGAGGTGGTCGAGGAGTCGCTGGCCGAGGCCGCCGTCGTCGGCGCCCCGACGACGTGGGTGCTGTCCAACCACGACGTCGTCCGGCACGCCTCGCGGCTCGGGCTGCCGGTGGGCACGCACCGGCCCAACGGCATCGGCACCGGCGACCCGCAGCCCAACGCGGTGCTCGGCCTGCGGCGGGCCCGGGCGGCCACGGCCCTGATGCTCGCCCTGCCCGGCAGCGCCTACCTCTACAACGGCGAGGAGCTCGGCCTGCCCGACCACACCGCGCTGCCCGACCACGTCCGCCAGGACCCGGCCTTCCGCCGCACGCGCGGCGAGGAGACCGGCCGCGACGGCTGCCGCGTGCCGCTGCCGTGGGTCGCGGGCGAGCCGGCCTACGGCTTCTCCCCGCAGGAGCACAGCTGGCTGCCGCAGCCCCTCGTCTACGGCCCGCTGGCCGTCGACCGGCAGCAGGGCGTGGCCGGCTCGACGCTCGAGCTCTACCGCACGATGCTGCGGATCCGCCGCGAGGAGGACCTCGGCGTCGGCGAGCTGGAGTGGCTCGAGGGCTACGACCCGTCGGTGGTCGCCTTCCGCAGCACCCGCCCCGACGGCCGGACGCTGACGGTGCTGACCAACCTCGGCGCCGACCCGGTCGCGCTGCCCGAGGGGATGGAGGTCGTCCTCGCCAGCGGCCGGCTCGAGGAGGGCCTGCTGCCCCGCGACTGCACCGTCTGGCTGGCCTGAGCCGACCGCCCCGTCGGAGCCGTCAGGCGCCCTCCGCCGACGGGGCCTCGCGCGTGACCTCGACCTCGCGGATCCGCATGCCCTCCATCGCGGTGACCCGCAGGCGCACGCCCTCGACCTCGACCTCGTCGCCCTCCTCGGCGACGCGTCCGAGCAGGGCGAGGACGAGGCCGGCGACCGTCTCGTAGGACCCGTGCGGCAGCGTCAGGTCGAGGGCGTCCTCGAGCTCCTCGACGATGAGCCCGCCGGAGACGCGGGCGCTGCCGCCCTCCTGGACCAGCGAGTCCTCGGGGTCGGGGTCGGTGTCGTACTCGTCGTAGATCTCGCCGACCAGCTCCTCGACGAGGTCCTCGATCGTGACGATGCCCTCGGTGCCGCCGTGCTCGTCGACGACCAGGGCGAGGTGCTGCTGCTCGGCACGCAGCCGGTGCAGCGTGGGCAGGACCGGCTTGGTGACCGGCAGCGCGACGATCTCGCGGGCGAGGTCGCCGATCCGCACGCCCGCGCGCCTGTCGTCGTCGATGGTCAGCAGGTCGCGGATGTGGACGAAGCCGACGACGTCGTCGACCGTCTCGCCGACGACCGGGTAGCGGCTGTGGCTGGAGCCGGCGACCATCTCCTCGACGTCCTCGACGGTCTGGTCGGCGTGCAGGAACTCCACGTCCGGCCGCGGCCGCAGCACGTCGCCGAGGGTCCGCTCGGAGGCGCGGAAGACGTCGCTGAGGATCTCCCGGCTGTAGGGCCGCAGGTCGCGGTTGTCCTCGACGACCCGCCGCAGCTCCTCGATCGTCATCTCCTCGCCCGTGGCCCGCGGGTCGCCGCCGAGGAGGCGCACGACGAGGTTGGTGGAGACCGACAGCAGCCAGATCACCGGCTTGAGCGCGGTCGCGAAGAAGCCCAGGGGCGGGGCCAGCACCCGGGTGAAGCCGGCCGAGCGCTGCATCGCCAGCCGCTTGGGCGTGAGCTCGCCCAGCACGAGGGACAGGTAGGCGATGACGAGGGTCATGAGCACCAGCGCGACGGGGTCGGCCGCTCCGGCGCCCACGCCCAGCGACTGCAGCCACCGCGACACGTAGGGCGCGATCGTGGCGCCGCCGAAGGCCGAGGAGAAGAAGCCCGCGACGGTCACGCCGACCTGCACGGCCGACAGGAAGGTGTTGGGGTCGCGCACGAGCCGCGCGATGCGCCGCCCGCGCTCCCCCGACCGCTCGATGTCGTCGACCTGGCTGGGCCGCAGCGAGACGATGGCCATCTCGGTCGCGGCGAACACTCCCCCGACGAGCACGAAGAGCAGGACCAGCGCGACGTTCGTCAGCAGGGTGGCGTCCATACCCCGCAGCGTATGGGGTGGCGCCGGTCAGTCGGTGCGCCGCGCCTCCGGCTCGGCCTCGCCGGCGAGCGCGTCCAGCGAGCGGGGCAGGTCGCGCATGCGGCTCAGCGGCGACAGGAGCACCGGCAGCGCGGCGGCCACCGAGAGCGCGGAGAAGGTCCACAGCGTGGGCACGATGCCGAGCTCGCGGCCCAGGACGCCGCCGAGGAAGGCGCCGACCGGCATCGGGCCCCAGACGAGGAAGCGGATGGAGGCGTTCATCCGGCCGAGGAGCGGCCTGGGGCACAGCCGCTGCCGGAAGCTGACCTGGGCGATGTTGTAGACCACGACCGACCAGGACAGCAGGAAGTTGCCGACCATGAGCGTGGGGACAGGGGGCAGGACCGAGGCGAGCGGGACCGCGAGCATGGTCAGCCCGCCGAGCACGGCTCCCGCGGGGATCGAGCGGCCCTCGCCGACGAGCCGGGCGAACCGCTCCGAGCTCACCGCCCCGAGCAGGCCGCCGACCGCCCCGACCGACAGGACGAGGCCGAGCGTGGTCTCGGACAGGCCGAGGGTGCGGACGACGTAGAGGACGAAGAGCGCGAAGACGGCCGACGAGGCCAGGTTGGAGGTGCCGGTGCAGGTCACGATCCGGCGCAGCAGCGGGTGGCGCAGGACGAACGACATGCCCTCCCTGATCTCCTCCACCAGGGGCCGGCGGGCCGTGGGGTCGGGCCGCTCCTCGCGGTGCCGGATCCGGCTGACGAAGAGCGAGGAGAGCGCCATGCAGACGGCCGTGGCGAGGATCGTCAGCGGGGAGCCGACCAGGCGCACCAGCGCGGCGGCCGCCGCGGGCCCGGCGACGTGCGCGGTCTGCTGGCTGGCCTGCAGCTTGCCGTTGCCCTCGCTGATCTGCTCCCCGTGGACGATCTCGGGCAGGTAGGACTGGTTGGCGACGTCGAAGAAGACCGTGATGCAGCCGACCGCGAAGGCCACGACGAAAAGCTGCTCCATCGTCAGCACGTCGAGCATCCACGCCGCCGGGATCGTCACGAGCAGCGCCGCGCGCAGCAGGTCGCCGGCGACGATGACCCGCTTCTTGCGCCAGCGGTCGACCCAGGCGCCGGCCGGCAGGCTGATGAGGAGGAAGGCCAGCGACTCGAGCATCGACAGCAGGCCCATCTCGAAGGCGTCGGCGTGGAGCAGCTGGACGGCGAGCAGCGGCATCGCGAAGCCGACGAACTGCACGCCGAAGACCGAGACGGTGTCGCCCATCCACAGCTGCCGGAAGTCGTGGTGCCCGAAGAGGCTGCGGCGCGGGGCCGCCGGCGTCGGGCTGGGTGCAGCGCTGCTCACGGCTCGTCCTTGCTCGAAGTGATTGGTCTTTGTCGATCGATGTCGGTCCACTATCGTCATGCACCGGTTGACGTTTGTCAATCACTGCTACGGTGGGCCGCATGAGCACGACCGACCCCTGGCTCTACGTGGTCACCGACATCGAGACCGACGGGCCCTGGCCGGGGCCCAGCTCGATGCGGTCCTTCGCCTCGGTCGCGGTGCGCGCGGACGGCGCGGTGCACGACGAGTTCGAGGCGGTCCTCGAGCCGCTGCCCGGGGCCGCGCCCGACCCCGACACCCACGCCTGGTTCCAGACGCACCCCGAGGCGTGGGCCGCCGCCACCACCGACCCGGAGCCGGTCCCGCGAGTCCTGGACAGGTATGTGGGGTGGATCCGCTCCCTGCCCCGCCCCCGCGCCTTCGCGGCCTCGCCGATCATCTTCGACGGCACCTGGATGGACTACTACCTACGGCGGTTCACCCGCTACGGCGTGGTCCAGGGCCCCCACGAGCAGGACCCGCTCTTCGACCACGGGGCGGTCTGCCTGCGCAGCTACGCCGCCGCGGTCACCGGGCGGCCCGTCGGCGAGATCTCGCCGCACACGCTGCCCGGCGAGTGGTTCGGCGACGTCCCGCACAGCCACCGCGCGATCGACGACGCCCGGGGGTATGCCGCTCTGCTCGCCGAGCTCTTCCGTCGCTCCGGGGCGGTGCCGCGGTGAGCGGGGCCGGGGAGCAGCTGCCGCGGCACGTCAGGGGTCACGAGCGCCGCGCCGCGACGGACGCCGAGGCCAAGGCGCTGGCCTCGGGGGTGCGGCTGCGTATCCTGCGGGTCACGCTGGACGAGCCGCTCACCAACCGGGAGATCGCGGACGCGCTCGACCTCAACCCGGCGACCTGCCTGCACCACGTGCGCACGCTCGTCGACACCGGCTTCCTCGAGGCCCTCGAGCCGCGCCGGGGCCGGCGCGGCGCCCGCGAGATCCCCTACCGGGCGACCGGGAAGTCCTGGTACACCTACACCCCGGTCGGCACGACCGCGATGCTCGACGCCTTCCTCGCCGAGTACCGTCAGCTGCCGCCTGCACAGCACGACATGACGCGCCTCGGGCTGCGCCTCTCGCCCGAGGACCTGAAGGAGTTCAGGACGCGGCTCTACGACCTCATCAACGAGTTCCACGACCGCCCGCGCGACCCGGCCGCCGAGCCGTGGTCGCTCTTCGTCGCGCTGCACCCCGACACCAGCCGGCGGGCATCAGGGCGCTGACACCGCCACCGCCCTGACCGGCCCGATTGGAACAACGCTGCGTGATGTGGTGATCTGAGAGGTATGACATCTCACCTCGCCTCGACACCTGGCTCCGCCGCCCTCGTGGGGGCCCTCGTCCTCGGCCTCGGCCTGACGGCCTGCGCCGACGCCGGGGACGACGACGCGACCACGACGACGTCGGCCGAGGCCCCCGCCGCCACGGACACCGACGACACGAGCGCCTCCGACGACGCGTCCGCCTCCGACGACGCGACGGCCGGCGCCCTCCCCGTGACGAGCGAGGGCCAGGGCGTGCTCATCGTGCGGCTCGCCGACGACGCCGACGTGGACGGCACCGAGGAGAAGCTGGACGGCAAGCTGGTGTCCGGCCCCGGCGGCTGCCTCGCGGTCAAGCTCCAGGGCAAGCCGGAGCTGCTCGTCTTCGACCCGGACACGACGTTCGCCGAGGAGCCGCCGCGCGTCACCCTCGAGGGCAGTGAGGTCAAGGTCGGCCAGCGCCTGTCGGTCGAGGCCACGCAGGTCCGCACCGCGGACCTCGACGGCCTGCCCGAGCGCTGCGCCCAGGGCGCGACCGACCACGCCTGGGTCGTCGACGAGGACTGACGCCCGCCGCCGCCCGGCTCAGCGGCAGACGACGTGGCCGGCGGGCAGGCTGACCCGCGTCCAGGGGCCGCTGCGGTGCACGGTCGCCTCCTGCGGCCGCTCCTCGGCGGCGAAGCCGAGCGCGAGGACGGCCAGCCCGGCCCCCGCCGGCACGTCGTGCTCCAGCCGACGCCCCCAGACCCCCGCCCGCAGCGCCGCGACCGCCGGCGCCCCGGCGGCCTCCGGCGTCCCCTCGGCCACCTCGGCGACCCCGGCGCGCGCCGCGGCCAGCAGGGTCTGCGAGGAGAGGCGGCCGACCGGGGCCCAGCCGCCCCGCGGCGGGGTCACGCCGCCCCAGGGCGGGTTGACGGTCGACGGCGGCACCGCGAGGGCGGTGCTCGTGTCGTGGGTGACGGCGCGGCGGGCGAACCGGTCCGTGAGCCCGGCCAGCAGCACCGTCACGTCCAGGTCGTGGTCGTGCGCGAGCGGCATCGTGCGCAGGCCGAGCACGGACCCGGACCCGACCAGGTCGGTGCCGGGCAGCACGCTCACCCAGGCCGCGAGCACCCTGCCGACCGCCTGCAGCCGGATGGCGCCGGTGGCGTCGAAGGCCCGCGCCCGGCTCACGTAGGTGGACAGGTCGAGCAGCGACTCCGCGTCGGTGAAGGTGAGCAGCGCGTGCCGCCCCTGCTGGCTCACCGCCCGGTCCCGCGTCCGGGCGCGGACCGGTCCCCGCGGAGCACGGGCGCCTCGCCCGAGGCCGCGGCCAGCGCCTCGCGCTCCTGCGGGCCCAGGCGCCGGGGCCGCTGCCCCGCCAGGTCGTAGGCCACGAGCGTGACCCGGCCCCGCGCGTAGACGGTGTCGTCCCCCTCGGGGCCGGAGACCGCATACCCCAGGTCGAAGGAGGCGGCGCCGACGCCGCTGCACCAGACGGCGACGCGCGCGGGCGCGTAGGCGAACTCCATGGGCACCAGGTAGTCGATCGCCTGGGAGACGACGAGCAGGCCCTCGTCGATGAGGTCGCGGTCCCGGCCGAACCAGTCCTTGAACGCGTAGACGCGGGCCTCCTCGAGGAGGCGGAGGTACTGGACGTTGTTGACGTGCTGGTAGGCGTCCATGTCCGACCACCGCAGGGTGATCGGGTAGACGCTGGCGAGCTCGGGGACGTCGGGCAGCTGGCTCATGGGCACATTGTCCCCACCGGGCGCGGGCGGGCCGGCGGCAGGGGCCGGGAGGCCCGGCGCCGACCCGCGCACTAGGCTCGTCCGCGTGACCGACGGACCCGACCTCGACCCCATCGACGACCTCCTCGACGTGCTCGACCTGTCCTGGGAGGGCGAGACGACGATCCGCGCGGCCGCCCCCGAGGGGCTGTCGGTGGACCTGGGCTCGGTCGCGGGCGACGTCTTCCGCGGGCGCAGCCAGCCGCAGCCGCACGGCCGTGTCTTCGGCGGGCAGGTGCTGGCGCAGGCCGTGGTCGCGGCCGGCCGCACCGTCGCCGGGGTCGAGGACGGGGACGGTCCCCGGGCGATCCACTCGATGCACGCCTACTTCCTGCGGCCGGGCGACGACCGGCAGTCGATCGAGTTCGTCGTCGAGCGGATGCGCGACGGGCGCAGCTTCTCCGCCCGCCGGGTGCACGCCCTCCAGGAGGGCCGCATCCTGCTGTCGATGACCGCCTCCTTCCAGGAGGCTGCCGACGGCCTCGAGCACGACCTGCCGATGCCGGCCGCGCCCGACCCGGAGACCCTGCGCTCGGACCGCGAGATCCTGGGCAAGATCGACCACCCCGTCGCGCAGCACCGCGCCCACCGGCAGGCCGTCGACGTCCGGCACGTCGAGCGGCTGCTGCTCGGCCCCGACGAGCCCGGCCCGGCGGAGCAGTCGGTGTGGATGAAGATCCAGCAGCAGCTGCCCGACGACGACCTGCTGCACGCGGCGGTCCTGGCCTACATCTCCGACTACGTGCTGCTCGAGCCGATCCTGCGCCGCCACGGCGTGGGCTGGGGCGACCCCCGCCTGCGGCCGGCCAGCCTCGACCACGCGATGTGGTTCCACCGGCCCGCCCGCGCGGACCAGTGGCTGCTCTACACCCAGTCCTCCCCGTCGGCCCGGTCCGGGCGGGGCCTCGGCCTGGGCCACATGTTCGCCGCCGACGGGCGGCTGCTGGCGACCGTGGCCCAGGAGGGCATGGTCCGCATCAAGGCCTGAGGCTCAGTCCCTCTGGGTCAGGCGGGTCCTGGCCGCGGTGCCGTAGCGACCGCCGTGCCGCTCGGCGTCGACGCGGCCGCGGCACACCTCGATCGCGTCGGAGGCGCGGATGAGCCCCAGGTGGCTGAACGCCTGGGGGTAGTTGCCGAGCATCTGACCGGTCGAGGTGTCCAGCTCCTCGGCCAGCAGCCCGAGCCCCCCGGCGGCACCCACGAGGCGCTCCATGAGCGCCTCGGCGTCGTCGAGCCGGCCGGTGTGGGCATACTGCTCCACGAGCCAGAAGCTGCAGATGAGGAAGGACGCCTCGCCGCCAGGCAGCCCGTCGACGCCGTGGCTGGTGCGGTAGCGGTGGACCATCCCCGCCTCGTCGACGAGCTCCTTCTCGATCCGCGCGACGGTGGCCAGCATCCGCGCGTCGTCGTAGGCGCAGAAGCCGGTCTGCGGGATCTGCAGCAGCGAGGCGTCGACGTGGTCGTTGTCGTAGGTCTGCCGGAACGCCCCGTCGGGACCGACGCCCCGCTCGTCGATCTCGCGCCGGAGCCGGTCGCGCAGCTCCTTCCACGCGTCGACGTCACCGGGCAGGTCGTGCTCCTCGACCGCCCGGACCGCCTGGTCGAAGCCGGCCCACATCATCACCCGGCCGTGGGTGAAGAAGTGCGGCTCGCCGCGCATCTCCCAGATGCCGTGGTCGGGCTCGTCGAAGCGCCGCACCTGCAGGTCGAGCATCGCCAGCTGCAGCCCCCAGGAGTAGCGGTCCTCCTTCTCGCCGCTGTCCCGCAGCTGCCCGAGCGCGATGAGCACCTCGCCGACCACGTCGGCCTGGTACTGCCCCACCGCACCGTTGCCCACCCGCACGGGCCGGGAGCCGGCGTAGCCGGGCAGGTGCGCCAGCTCGCGCTCGGCGAGGTCCCGCTCGCCGCCGAGGCCGTACATGATGAGCAGGTCCTGCGGGTCGCCGGCGACCGCGCGCAGCAGCCAGGTGCGCCACGCCGCGGCGCCGCCGTCGAAGCCGTGCGCCATCATCGCCTCGAGCGTCAGCGCCGAGTCGCGCAGCCAGGTGTAGCGGTAGTCCCAGTTGCGGCTGCCGCCCAGCTCCTCGGGCAGCGACGTGGTCGCCGCCGCGACGATGCCGCCGGTGTCGGTGTGGGTCAGCGCCCGCAGCACCAGCAGCGAGCGCCGCACCTGCTCCGCCCACGGCCCGCGCACCTCGATCGGCCGCGCCCAGTCGCGCCAGTCGGCGAGCGTCTCCTCCAGGTGCGCGTCCACGTCGATGGACGTGGGCACGTCCCGCCAGGAGTCCTGGCCCGTCATCACCCACGTGAGCTCCTCCCCCTCCTTCCGGGTATGACGTGCGGCGTGCCGTCGTTCTCCGGGCACCGCCTGCGGCAGCGGCCCGTGCAGCGCCAGCGCCGCCGGGCCGCCGACGGCGTAGAGGACCTGCTCCTCGGTGCCGTCCTCGCGGGTCACCGGCACCCGGTGCACCCACGGCACGATCTCGCCGTAGGAGAAGCGGATGCACAGCTCGTGGTCGACCTCGACGGTGCCCTCGGTGCACCGCACCCGGCGCACCACGTCGGAGCGCTCCCCGTCGACGGGCATGAAGTCCAGCGACTCCGCGCGCCCCTGCGGAGCCCGCCACGAGGTGCGGAGGACGAAGCTGTCGCCGACGTAGCCGCGCTCCTCGATCTGCCCGTCCACCACACCCACCTTCCAGCGGCCGTGGTCGCGGGTGCCCAGCAGCGCGCTGAACACCGACGGCGAGTCGAACCGGGGGAGGCAGAGCCAGTCCACGCTGCCGTCCGGCGAGACCAGCGCGGCGGTGCGCTGGTCGCCGAGCACGGCGTAGTCGCCGATGGGGGTGGTGTCCGGTCTCAGGTCCTGCTCCATCGCCCCATCGTGTCACCGTGGGCGGTCGGTACGCAGGTCAGCGGCCCGCTCAGCCCACGACGAGGTGCTGGTGGCCGTCCAGCAGCTCGCGCGCGACGTCGAGGTGACCGGCGTGGGTCGTGGTCTCGACGAGCAGCCGGGCGACGACGAGCCGGGCGTGCGGGAAGGCCGGGAAGGGGAAGACCTCCTCCGGCGGCCACCACCGGGGCGGGGCGTCGAGGTCGACCGTCCGCAGCACCTCGTCGGTGCGGTCCGCCCACCGCCCGTAGCGCTCCAGGCTGCGGGCGCCGCTCTCCACCGGCACGGCCCAGCCGTCCTGGACGAGCGAGACCGCCTCCTCGTCGCCGCCGAGGACCGCGCAGCCCCAGAAGATCTCGTCGTCGAAGGTGAGGTGGTTGACCATCGACGCCATCGACCACCCGGACGGCACGACGCTGCGGACGAGGTCCTCCTCGGTCAGCCCCTCGCAGGTGGCGCGGACGTGGTGGCGCGCCGCGCACAGCTGGGCGGCGAGGAGCTCGCGCTCGGGGTCCATCCGGTCCTCCTCCGTCACGTGAGGTCGTCGTGGTCGCCGCGGACCCACGCGACGTAGCGCTCCGCGGACCGCGCGACCGCGGCCCGGGCGTCCTGGGCGACCGTGAGCCCGAAGTTGTCGTAGAGCCGGTCGAAGGCCAGGCCGCCGACCGCGGCGGCGATCCGGGAGACGACCGCCGGCGACAGGGGTATGTCGTTGGGGTAGGACCGCATGAACGTCACCCACCCGGCGGACGGGACGGCCTTGACCGTGTCGCCGGAGAGCAGCACGCCCCGGCCCCCGGCCCCGGCCGACCAGCAGGCGACCGTGCTGCCCGGGAAGTGCCCGCCGGTCTGCAGGGCGGTGACCCCGGGCAGGACCTCGAACGGCTCGGACCAGGTGACGACCTCCGGCCCGCGCCGGCGCACCCACGCCTCGTCCTTCTCCGCCACGTAGACGGGCGCGTCGAACGCCCGTGCCCACTCCAGCTGGCAGCCGTACATGTGCGGGTGGCTGGCCATGACGGCCGCGACGCCGCCGAGGGCGCGCACCGCCTCGACCGCCGCGTCGTCGACGTAGCCGGGCACCTCCCAGAGCAGGTTGCCGCCGGGCGTCCGCACGAGCAGGGCGCTCTGCCCGATGTCGGCCCTGGGCACGGCGTGCAGCGCGAAGAGGTCGGGCTCGCGCTCGGTGACCTCGATGCGGCAGCCCTCCTCCGCGCGCCCGGCGAGCGAGGTCCAGCGCTGCCCGCCGGGCGGGAGGTACTGCCGGTCGTCGTCGCAGATCGCGCAGACGCCCTCGTCGGTGTCGTTCTCCACGCCGCAGGTGGCGCACAGGCGCCAGTCGGTCAGGGTCGTCGGCATGCCGGCCACACTAGTGCCGGCGCTCAGTCCTCGACGACCGGGAGCGGGATCACGTCCAGGTAGACCCGGATCCGACGGACCTCCTCCGGGTCCGGGGTCCCGTCGTCCTCACGCCCGCGGGAGACCTCGACGTAGCGCTCCAGGACCTCGACCAGGCGCTGCCCCATCTCGGCCGCCTCCTGCGGCGTGAGCAGCAGGGTGTAGCGGTTGTTGGTCGAGGTCTCGGCCCACCGCGGCTCCTCCTGCTCCGACCGGGCGAACCAGTCGGCGAGCGTCGCGGCCTGGTGGTTCACCTGGTTGCGGAGCATGGAGGCGACCGCCGGTCGGGTCGCGGAGTCCCGCGCCAGCTCGATGCCGCGCATCCTGAACCCGACCGACCGCCACCACCGCTCCCGGCCCGTGCCGCGCCCGAGGTCCTCGGTGACGAAGCCGTGCCGCTCGAGCTGGCGCAGGTGGTAGCTCGTCTGCCCCGTGCTCTCCCCCGTGTGCCGGGCCAGCATCGTGGCCGTCGCCGAGCCGTGGTCGTTGAGGTAGTCGTACATCGCCATCCGCAGCGGGTGGGCGAACGCCTTCATCGCCGTCGCGTCGACGGACCTCGAGGGCTCGGGCC
>CAZONQ010000058.1:0-2422 GCA_964581125.1 uncultured Ornithinimicrobium sp. | reverse complement strand
GGCCCTTCGGGGTCCACCTGTCCGGGGTGGCGCTGGCCAACCTCGCCGACGGCATCGTCGCCGGCGGGCTGCCGCTGGTGGCGATCACCCTCACCCGCTCCCCCGCGGAGGTGGCGCTGCTGCAGGCCGCCCTCTGGCTGCCGTGGCTGCTGCTCGGCGTCGTCGCCGGCGTCGTGGTCGACCGGCTCGACCGACGGCACGTGCAGCTCCTCGGCGCCGCCGTGAGGGTGGTGCTCCTGGCCGGCATGACGGCGCTCGCCCTCGCGGACCGGCTCACGATGCCGCTGCTCGTCGGGGCGGTGGGGGCGTATGGGGTGACGCAGGTCTTCGTCGACCTCGCCGGCTCCTCGATCGTGCCCCAGCTGGCGCCCCGGTCCCGGCTCCCCGCAGCCAACGGCCGCGTGATGGGCGTGGAGACGGTCTGCCACAGCTTCGTCGGCGCACCGGTGGGCGGGCTGCTCGTGGTGCTGGGCAGCGGCTGGCTCCTCGGGGTGCCGGTCGCGCTGGGCCTGGCGTTCCTGCTGGTGGTCGGGCTGGGGCTGCGCGGGGACTACCGCGCGGGGCGCTCGCCGGAGCCGGCGGGCAGCAGGCTGCACGAGCTGCTCGAGGGCTTCCGCTTCCAGCTGTCCCACCCGGTCCTGCGGCCGCTGATCCTGACCGGCTCGACGCTCAACTTCGCCAGCACCGCCTACTTCGCCGTCCTCGTGCTGTGGATGGTCGGCCCGGGGTCCAGGGTCGGGCTGGAGCCGCAGCACTACCCGCTGCTCCTGGCCGCCCTCGCCGTCGGCGCGGTGCTCGGCGCCCTCGCCGCCGAGCACCTGGTCCGCCGGGTGCCCGAGGTGCCGCTGCTCGTCGGCGGCTGGGCGGTCAACTCCGCGCTGCTGCTCGTGCCGGTGCTGGCGCCGCGGCCCTGGGCGATCGCCGCGGCGTTCGTGCTCGTGGGCTTCACCAACATGTGCGGCAACGTCGTGGGCCGCACCATGCGGCAGCGGCTGGTGCCGGCCGAGCTCCTCGGCAAGGTCGGTGGTGCGGCCGGGACGGTCGGCTACGGCCTGATGCCCCTGGGCGCCCTGCTCGGTGGTGCGGCGGCCGAGCTCTGGGGCCTGGCGGCCGTGTTCGTGGGGGCGGTCGCGGTCAGCCTGCTCGCCGTGGCCTACGCCGCGACGCGGGTGAGCACCGACCTGCTGCGCCGGCACTCCCTCGGCTAGCGCAGCGGCAGGTGGCGGCGCGAGGCGATGCGCCGCCGCGCGCCGCTCACCGGGTCGGTGAAGGAGACCTCCGCGGCCAGCAGCTGCAGCGGCTCGGAGAAGTCGTCCGGCGCCACCTCGCGCACCCGCGGGTAGAGCGGGTCCCCCAGGACCGGCACGCCCAGCCCGGCCAGGTGGACGCGCAGCTGGTGGGTCTGCCCGGTCGTCGGCGTGAGCCGGTAGCGGCCCACGCCCTCGTCGACGACCTCGGCCAGCTCGACGAGGGTCTGCGCGTTGGGCTCGCCCGGGACCGCGCGGGCCTGCAGCTCGCCCCGCCTCTTCTCCAGCCGGTTGCGGACCAGCACCGGCAGGTCCAGGCCCTCGGGCAGCGGCGCCAGCGCCTCGTAGGTCTTGGCCAGCCCGCCGTCCTGCACCATCCGCTGGTAGGCGCTGCGCACCTCGCGCCGCGTGGTGAGCAGCAGCACGCCGCTGGTCAGCCGGTCGAGCCGGTGCACGGGCGAGACCTCGGGCAGGTCGAGCGCGCGACGCAGCCGGACCACCGCCGTCTGCGCGACGTGCCGCCCGCGCGGCATCGTCGCCAGGAAGGGCGGCTTGTCGACCGCCAGCAGCCCGGTCGCCTCGTCGTGCAGCAGCACGGTGAGCTCGCCCGGCACCTCGGTCTCCTCGGGCAGGTCGCGGTAGAGGTAGGCGGACCCGCCGGGCAGGTAGGGCGTCGTCGCCCCCACGGTGGACCCGTCCCCCAGGACGACCTCGCCGGCCCGGACGCGACGCCATACCCCGTCCTCGTCCCCGGTGACCGCGACGAGGAAGTCGACGACGGTGGCGAAGGGGTGCTCCGCGGAACCGCCCGCCCCGGACGGCATCCGGACGCGCGCAGGCCCCAGCCCGTCCCGGGGAGGGAGCGGCGGCCGGGGCCTGCGACGGGGCACTGTCTAGTCGCGGGTGAGGCGGCGGTAGGTGACGCGGTGCGGACGGGCCGCCTCCGCGCCGAGCCGCTCGACCTTGTTCTCCTCGTAGGCGCCGAAGTTGCCCTCGAACCAGTGCCAGCGGGCCGGGTCCTCGTCGGTGCCCTCCCACGCCAGGATGTGGGTGGCGACGCGGTCGAGGAACCACCGGTCGTGGCTGATGACGACGGCGCAGCCGGGGAAGGACTCCAGGGCGTTCTCCAGCGAGCCGAGGGTCTCGACGTCGAGGTCGTTGGTCGGCTCGTCGAG
>CAZONQ010000057.1:0-15267 GCA_964581125.1 uncultured Ornithinimicrobium sp. | reverse complement strand
CCGGCGGCTGGGAGCACGCGTCGGTGCGGATGCTGCCCTCGGGCAAGGTCGAGGTCATCACCGGCTCCTCGCCGCACGGCCAGGGCCACGTCACCGCGTGGAGCCAGATCGTCGCCGACGAGCTGGGCGTGCCCTTCGACGACGTCGAGGTGCTGCACGGCGACACGCAGATCAGCCACAAAGGCCTGGACACCTACGGCTCGCGCTCGCTGGTCGTCGGCGGCCAGGCCGTCGTCAAGGCGGCGCGCAAGGTGGTCGAGAAGGCCCGGCCCCTGGCCGCGCACGTGCTCGAGGCCAACGTCGACGACCTCGACTACGACCAGGGCCGCTTCACCGTCCGCGGCGCCGGCGAGGGGCAGGAGGGCGTCGGCCTGACCGACCTGGCCCTCGCGGTCTTCGCCGCGCACGACCTGCCGGACGGCATGGAGCCGAGCCTGGACGCCGACGCGACCTACGACCCGGTCAACTTCTCCTTCCCGCACGGCACGCACCTGTGCGCGATGGAGGTCGACACCGAGACGGGCGAGACGCGGATGCGCTCCTACGTCTGCGTCGACGACGTCGGCAACGTGGTCAACCCGCTGCTCGTCGACGGCCAGGTCCACGGCGGGCTGGTCCAGGGCATCGCGCAGGCGCTGTGGGAGGAGGCGGTCCACGACGAGCAGGGCACCCTGGTGACCGGGTCGTTCGTCGACTACACCCTGCCGACCTCGGCCGACACGATCAGCTTCGTCACCGACCGCACGGTCACCCCGTCGACCACCAACGACCTGGGCGCCAAGGGCGTCGGCGAGGCGGGCACCATCGCCTCCACGCCGGCCGTGGTCAACGCCGTCCTCGACGCGGTCCGCCACCTCGGCGTCGAGGACGTCCGGATGCCGATGACCCCGGAGCGGGTCTGGCGGGCGATCCAGGAGGGCGCAGGGACGGCCCCGACCGACGACGAGGCGCAGCCGCACTTCGAGCAGGACGCGCCCAACCAGGACGACCCCTCCACCACGACCGACGGGAGCCAGCAGTGATCCCCGCCCAGTTCGACTACGCCGCCCCGTCCACCGTCGACGAGGCGCTCGCGCTCCTCGCCGAGCACGGCGACGAGGCCAAGGTCCTCGCCGGGGGGCAGTCCCTGCTGCCGGTGCTGCGGATGCGCCTCAACGCGCCCGGCCTCGTCGTCGACATCTCCGGGATCGAGTCCCTCAAGGGCATCACCGACGAGGGCGACGCGGTCCGCATCGGTGCGGGCACGACATACCACGAGGTCCTCGCCTCCCCGCTGGTGCAGGAGCACCTCGGCCTGCTGCACAAGGCCGTGGCCGAGGTCGCCGACCCGCAGATCCGCCACCGCGGGACCGTGTGCGGCGCGCTCGTCCACGCCGACCCGGCGGGCGACGTGGGCGCCCCGGTGCTCGCGCTCGACGGCCGGATGGTGGTCCAGGGACCGGGCGGCGAGCGGGAGGTGCCGGCGTCGGAGTTCTTCGTCGACCTCTTCGAGACGGCCGTCGGCGAGGGCGAGCTGCTCACCTCGGTGGTGATCCCCAAGCACACCGGCTGGGGCAGCCACTACGAGAAGTTCGTGCGCGTCTCCCACCAGTGGGCGATCATCGGCGTCGCGGCCGCGGTCCGGGCCGAGGGCGGCACCATCGCCGAGGCCAAGGTCGGGCTGACCAACATGGGCTCGGTCCCGCTGCGCGCCAGAGCGGTCGAGGAGGCGCTCGTCGGGCTGGCCGCGACCGAGGAGGCGCTGGCCGAGGCCTGCTCGCTCGCCGGCGAGGGCACCGACCCGCCGTCGGACCTCAACGGACAGGCCGACTACCGGCGGCACCTGGCCGGGGTGCTCACCCGGCGCGCCGTGCTCGCGGCGGCGGGAGGCTGAGCCGATGGGTATGCAGCTGGAGCACTCCTTCACCGTCGACGCCTCGCCGGAGGCGACCTGGGCGCTGCTGACCGACCTGGAGTCGGTCGGCGGCTGCTTCCCCGGCGCCACCGTCACCGAGGCCGACGAGGAGACCTTCAAGGGCAACGTCAAGGTCCGGCTGGGGCCGATCGCGGTGACCTACCAGGGCGAGGGCCGGTTCCTCGAGCGCGACGACGCGGCCCACCGCGCCGTCATCGAGGGCACCGGCAAGGGCCTGCGCGGGCTCGGCAACGCCGGGGCGACGGTGACGATGCAGCTGGCGCCCGAGGGCAGCGGCACCCGGGCGGACGTCATCACCGAGCTGTCGATCACCGGCAAGCCGGCGCAGTTCGGCCGCGGCGTCATGCAGACCGTCTCGGACAAGCTGCTCGGGCAGTTCGTCAGTTGCGTGGAGTCCAAGCTGACCGGCCCCGCCGGTGGGTGAGGTCCCGCTCGGCGGGGCGGGCCCCGGCTGGGAGCGGGCCCGGTCGCGCTGCACCACGTGCGGCGCGGAGGGCCTGCTCGACGAGGGCTACCTGGAGGACACCGGCCAGGGCGCCAAGGGCTACGTGCGCTGGGTCCGCGGCGCCCGGGACACCGGCGTCTTCGGCGGGTTCTCCACGATGGGCAACGAGCGCCTGCTCGTGCGCGCCTTCCGCTGCCGCGAGTGCAACCACCTGGAGCTGTTCGCGGAGACGACCGGGTGAGGACTCGTCCTAGAGTGGCGTCATGACGACCCCCACCGAGCGCCCCGAGACCACCACCACCGCCGAGGACGAGGCCGTCCGGATCTGCAAGGAGCTGATCCGGATCGACACCTCCAACTACGGGGATGGCAGCGGTCCGGGGGAGCGGGAGGCCGCGGAGTACGTCATGGGCCTGCTCCAGGAGGTGGGCCTCGACCCGCAGCTGACCGAGTCCGACCCGGGGCGGGCCAGCGTCGTCGTGCGGACCGAGGGCCGCGACAGCTCACGGGGCGGTCTCGTCCTGCACGGCCACCTCGACGTGGTGCCCGCCGAGGCCGCCGACTGGTCGGTCGACCCGTTCGCGGCCGAGGAGAAGGACGGCCTGATCTGGGGCCGGGGCGCGGTCGACATGAAGGACATGGACGCGATGCTCATCGCCACCCTGCGCCAGCTGGCGCGCTCGGGCGAGAAGCCGCCGCGCGACATCGTGTGGGCCTTCTTCGCCGACGAGGAGGCCGGCGGCGACAAGGGCGCCGGCCACGTCGTCGAGAAGCACCCGGAGTGGTTCGAGGGGTGCACCGAGGCGATCAGCGAGGTGGGCGGCTTCTCGATCACCCTGCCGGACGCCGCCACCGGTGCGCCGACCCGCGCCTACCTGCTGCAGACCGCGGAGAAGGGCATCGCCTGGCTGCGGCTGCGCGCCAGGGGCCGGGCGGGCCACGGGTCGGTGCCCAACGACGAGAACGCCATCGTGCGCCTGGCCGAGGCGATCGCCCGGATCGACGCCCACCGGTGGCCGCGCACCTACATCGCCTCGGTGCGCGAGCTCTTCGACGGCGTCGCGCAGATCGTCGGCACCACCTGGTCGGAGGAGCGCATCGAGGACATGCTCGGCCGGCTCGGCGGCGCACGGCGCTTCGTCGAGGGCACCCTCCAGGACACCTCCAACTTCTCCATGCTGGACTCCGGCTACAAGCACAACGTCGTCCCGCAGTCGGCCACGGCGTCGCTGGACTGCCGCTTCCTGCCGGGCCACGAGGAGGAGCTGATGTCGACCATCCGCGAGCTGGCCGGCGAGCACGTCGACGTGGAGGTGGTCCACCGGGACATCGCGCTGGAGGCGCCCTCCTCCGGCGAGCTCGTGGAGTCGATGAAGAAGGCCCTGCTCAAGGAGGACCCCGGCGCGCACGTGCTGCCCTACTGCCTCTCCGGGGGCACGGACAACAAGCACCTGTCCCGCCTGGGCATCACCGGCTACGGCTTCGCCCCGCTGCAGCTGCCCGACGACCTGGACTTCACCGGGATGTTCCACGGCGTCGACGAGCGGGTCCCCGTGGACGCGATCCGGTTCGGCACGCGCGTGCTCGGGCGGCTCGTCGCAGACTGCTAGGAGGCTCGGCGGGCGACGGCCGGAGTCAGGCGGTCCGGCGGACCCGGATGATCTTGCGCTTGAGCGTGACGCGCCGCACCCCGCCCCAGAAGACCGTCACCCTCGACAGCTCCCAGTGGCCGTACTCCGCGGCCTCCGTGAGCGCCTGCCGCACCGCCGACCGGCTGGTGCCGCGGGGGAAGCTCATCTCGCGGAACTCGTACTCGACCATCGTGACCGACAGCATAGGCAGAGCCGCCGCCGAGCCGTGCACGACGCGCACCGAAGCTCACCGATTCGCGCTACCGTCAGCACCATGACCGCCGATCCGCGCGCCGCCCTGTCCGCCCTCGTCGCCGCCCTCGAGACCCACCTGGAGACCGCAGCGGTCAGCCGTGGCGAGGACGACCCCTCGGTCGTCGAGGCCTACGAGCGGGTCGCCGAGGCCTTCACCGCCTACGACGACGCCCTCATGGACGCCTACGGCGAGGTCACGCCGCTGGAGGTCTACGACGAGGACCTCGTCGACGACGACGACGTCGAGGACGACGGGGAGGACGACGACGACTACGACTACGTCGACGACGACGACCTCGACGACGACGATGACGACGAGGACGATGACGACGGCGACGACGACTACGGGGACGTCGACGAGGTCGACGAGGAGGACGACGGGCAGAGCCACTACCTCGGCCTCGACGACGAGCAGTTCGACGTCGACGAGAGCCCGAGGGGCTGACCGGTGCGGCTCGGACTCTACTGCGGGTTCTGGGGCCAGGGGCGCGACGAGGAGAACCTCGCCCTGGCACTGCGCGCCGACGAGCTCGGCGTCGACGTCGTGTGGGCGGCGGAGGCCTACGGCCCCGACTGCGTGAGCGTCCTGTCCTGGATCGGCGCGCGCACCGAGCGCATCGACCTGGGTGCCGGCGTCATGCAGATCCCGGCGCGGACACCGGCGGCCACCGCGATGGCCGCCGCAGGCCTGGACAGCCTCTCCGGCGGGCGCTTCAGGCTGGGGCTCGGCGTCAGCGGGCCGCAGGTGTCCGAGGGCTGGCACGGGGTGCGCTTCGGCAAGCCGCTGGGGCGCACCCGCGAGTACGTCGACATCGTGCGCACGGCCCTCGCCCACGAGCCGGTGACCTACGAGGGTGAGCACTTCACCCTGCCGCTGCCCGACGGCCCGGGCAAGGCGCTGCGCCTCACCAGCACCCACCGGCGCCGGATCCCGGTCTACCTGGCGGCCGTGGGACCGAAGAACCTCGAGCTGGCGGGCGAGATCGCCGAGGGCTGGCTCGGCGTCTTCGTCGCCCCCGACTACTTCGCAGAGCAGCGCACGCACCTCGAGGCCGGGCTCGCCCGCCGGCCCGAGGGCACCGCCCCCGAGGTCTTCGACACCAGCGCCACCGTGGCGACAGCGGTCGGCGACGACCTCGAGGCGTGCGCGCGCGTCGTCAGCCCCTACCCGGCCCTCTACGTCGGCGGCATGGGCAGCAGGAAGCAGAACTTCTACAACCAGCTCGCCTGCCGGATGGGCTACGAGAAGGAGGCCGCGCGGGTCCAGGAGCTCTACCTGGACCGGAGGTGGGCCGAGGCCGCCGCCGCGCTGCCGCCGCAGTTCGTCGACGACACCTCGCTGCTCGGCGACGTGGACCGGGTCACCGAGCGGATGCGACGCTACGCCGACGCCGGCATCACCACCCTCACCGTCGCGCCGTGGGGCAAGGACGCCGCCGCCCGGATGGAGGCCCTCGAGGTGTCGGTGGAGGCGCACCGGCGGCTCTCGGACGGCTCCTGATGGCCCTCTGCGTGCTCGTCCGCCACGGCCGCACCCGCGCCAACGCGGACGGCGTGCTCGCCGGCTGGACGCCGGGCACGGGGCTGGACGAGACCGGTCAGGAGCAGGCCCGCCGGGTCGGTGCCCGGCTGCGGGACACCGGCGTCGTCGCGGTCGTGACCAGCCCCCTCCAGCGCTGCCGGGAGACCGCCGAGGCCGTGCTCGCCGTGCTGGGCGTGGGAGGGGGTGACCGACCACGGCTGACCACCGAGGACGGCCTGGGGGAGGCGCGCTACGGCGCCTGGACGGGGCGCCCCCTGAAGGAGCTGGCCGAGGACCCCCTGTGGCGGCAGGTCCAGGACGCCCCGTCCACGGTCACCTTCCCGCCGCACCCCGACCACGAGCACGAGGGCATGGCGCAGATGCAGACGCGGGCGGTCGCCGCCGTGCGGGAGTGGGACCGTCGCGTCGAGGCGGAGCACGGTCCGGGCGCGGTGTGGGTCGCGGTCAGCCACGGCGACGTCATCAAGGCGGTCCTGGCCGAGGCCCTCGCGACCCCCCTCGACGAGTTCCAGCGGATCGTCGTCGACCCGGCCTCCGTCAGCATCGTGCACCGCACCGAGCGCCGACCCTTCGTCCTGCGGACCAACGACACGGGCGGCGACCCCGTCGACCTCTCGGCGCTCGTCGCCCGCCTCGCCGCCGGGGAGGGCGGCGACGCGCAGGTCGGCGGCGGCGCCGGCCAGGACGGCGCAGGGGCGGGACGGCCGTAGGGTAGGCCCATGCCGCACTCGCTCTACGACCCGCCGGAGCGCTGCGTCGCCGGGAGCGTGGGGCCCCCGGGACAGCGCACCTTCTTCCTCCAGGCCACCGACGGCGGGCGCCGCACCACGGTGTCGCTGGAGAAGGAGCAGGTGCGCCTGCTCGGCGTCTCCCTCGTCGAGCTGCTCGACCAGGTGGCCCCGGTCGAGGGCTCCGAGGAGGCCGCCGCGGCCTTCGTCGACACCGCCGCCCTCGACGCCCCCTTCGACGACGACTTCCGCGTCCAGCGGCTCTCCGTCGCCTGGGAGCCGGAGCGGCGTCGGGTGATCCTCGAGGCGCACGACCGCCCCGACGAGGAGGACCTCCTCGAGCTGGACCCCGACGCGGACCAGCCGTGGAGCGGCCTGCCGCCCCAGTCCCTCACGGTCGTCCTCGAGCCGGCCCGCGCCCGGGCCTTCGCCCAGCGCTGCACCGCCTCGCTGGAGGGCGGGCGGCCCTCCTGCCCGTTCTGCGGCCAGCCGCTGGACCCCTCGGGGCACGTGTGCCCGAGGGCCAACGGCTACCGGCGGTGAGCGGGAGCCCGTCGCCGCAGGACGGCGCGGCCCTCGAGCTGCTCCGCCGCAGCCGGCTCGAGCCGGTGGGCGTGCTCACCGAGGCGTCCAACCTCACGGTGCTCGTCGACCTGCTCGACGGCTCGGGTGCCCCCACCGGGCACCAGGCCGTCTACAAGCCGGTCCGCGGCGAGCGACCCCTGGCCGACTTCCCGACCGGCACGCTCGCCGCCCGGGAGGTGGCTGCATACCTCGTCTCCTGCGCGGGCGGGTGGGACCTCGTGCCGCCGACCCTGCTGCGCGACGGCCCGCTCGGACCGGGCTCGGTGCAGTGGTGGGTCGAGCAGACGCCGGAGCGGGTCTCCGACCCCTCGGCCGGGCTGGTCGAGGTGCTGACGCCCGAGGACGTCGAGGAGGGCTGGCTCCCGGTGGTCTCGGGGACCGGCGCGGAGGGGGAGGAGGTCGTCGTCGTGCACGCCGACGTGCCGGACCTGCGCTCGCTGGCGGTGCTCGACGCGGTCCTCACCAACGCCGACCGCAAGGCGGCGCACCTGACGAGGGACGTCGAGGGGCGGCTGCGGGGCTTCGACCACGGGCTGTGCCTGCACGTCGACGACAAGCTGCGCACGGTGCTGTGGGGCTGGGCGGGCGCGCCGCTGCGCGAGGAGGACGTGCAGGCGCTGACCGCCCTCCGCGACGCCCTCGGTCGCGACGCCCTGGCCGCGGAGCTGGCCGGGCTGCTCAGCGCTGCGGAGGTCGAGGCGCTCGGCGCGCGCACCTCGCGGCTGCTCGACGCAGGACGGATGCCGCTGCCGCCGGCGGGGCGCTACCCGCTGCCCTGGCCGCTGTGGTGAGGGCCGCCCCCGTAGGCTTGGGCCTCGTGAAGCCGTGGTCAAGCGTCGACGTCCCCGCCCTCCCGCTCGAGCAGCGCGGGGGCCCGCTCACCGTCCACGACAGCTCGACCGGCTCGCGCGTGCGGACCCGTCCCGTCGACGGCACCGCCCGGCTCTACGTCTGCGGCATCACCCCCTACGACGCGACCCACATCGGGCACGCCGCCACCTACGTCACCTTCGACCTGATGCAGCGCGTCTGGCGGGACAGCGGACTGGACGTCCTCTACGTCCAGAACGTCACCGACGTCGACGAGCCGCTCCTGGAGCGCGCCGAGCGCGACGGCGTCGACTGGCGCGAGCTGGCCGCCGGGCAGATCGCGCTCTTCTTCGAGGACATGGAGGCGCTGCGCGTCCTGCCCCCCGACCACTACGTCAGCGCCGTCGACGGCATCCCCGACGACGTGGTCGCGGTGGAGCAGCTGGTCGCGGAGGGCACCGCATACCCCGTCCCCGTCCCCGAGGAGGAGGCGACGGTCGAGGGCGCGGCGCGCCAGGACGTCTACCTGGACCTGGCCCAGCAGCCGAGCTTCGGGTCCGTCTCGCGCTGGACCCGCGCGCAGATGATGGACGTCTTCGGCGAGCGCGGCGGCGACCCCGACCGCGAGGGCAAGCGCGACCCGCTCGACCCGCTGCTGTGGCGCGCGGCCCGCGAGGGCGAGCCGCACTGGGACGGCGCGTCCCTCGGGCGCGGCCGCCCCGGCTGGCACATCGAGTGCTCGACCATCGCCCAGCGCTACCTCGGCAGCGGCTTCGACGTGCAGGGCGGCGGCACCGACCTGATCTTCCCGCACCACGAGATGAGCGCGGTGCAGGCCGCGGCGCTGCAGGGCGGCGGGGCGCCGTTCGCGCAGGCCTACGTCCACCAGGCGATGGTCGGCCTCGACGGGGAGAAGATGAGCAAGTCGCTCGGCAACCTCGTCCTCGTCTCGACCCTGCGCGCCGACGGCGTCGACCCGATGGCCGTCCGGCTCGTGCTGCTCGCCCAGCACTACCGCACGGAGTGGGACTGGACGCGCGCCCTCCTCGACGCGGCCCGGGAGCGGCTGGAGGTATGGCGTGCGGCCGCCGCCGCGTGCTCGGGCGCCTATCCCACCGAGCTGGGCGCGCACACCGTCGGCCGGATCAGGGCCGCCCTCGCCGACGACCTGAACAGCCCCCGCGCGCTCGCCGAGGTGGACGCGTGGGCGCAGGCCGTGCTGGCCGGGGAGAAGGCCTCGCCGCTCGTGCCGGAGGCCGTGGACGCGCTGCTCGGCGTCAGACTCTGACGCGGGCGAGCTCGGCGAGCCCCTCGGGGTCGATCCCCTCGAGGGTCGGCACCTGGACGGCGCCGGGCATCGCCGGCACCTCCACGATGTGCGGCACGACGACCGTCGGCACCCCGGCGGCCGTCGCGGAGGCGGCGCCGGTGGGGGAGTCCTCGACCGCGACGCACCGGGCCGGGTCCACGCCGAGGCGGCGGGCCGCCTCGAGGTAGGGCTCGGGGTGCGGCTTGCCCCGTCGGACCTGGTCGCCCGTGACGACCGTCGCGAAGGTGCCCTCCGGCACCCGGGCGAGCAGGACGTCGGCCAGGGCGGTCCACGACATCGTCACCAGGGCGCAGGGCACGCCGCGCCGCCCGAGCGCGGCCAGCAGCTCCTGCGCGCCGGGGCGCCAGGGCATCTCCTGCGTCATGCGGGCGACGACGCCGTCGAGGAGGGCCTGCACGACCTGCTCGGGCGTGCCGGTGACGGGGGAGCGCTCCAGGATGATCCGCGCCGAGACGAGCAGGTCGCTGCCGACGAGCTCCAGCGCGTCCTCGTGCGACCAGACGCCGCCGGCCGCGCTGACCAGCGCCGCCTCCTCGGCCATCCAGGAGGGCTCGCTGTCGACGAGGGTGCCGTCCATGTCCCACAGCACCGCTGCGGGCAGGGACGGGTCGGGCACGGGTGCGGGCACGGCCCCACGGTAGCCCGTGGCGACGTAGGGTTGGCCACGTGCCCTGCCGAGCCGGCACGGACCGAGCCGTGAGAGGTGATCGATGATCGAGCTGCGGGAGACCGGTGAGCTGCGCGACCCCGTCGTGATCGCGGCCTTCGAGGGGTGGAACGACGCGGGGGAGAGCGCCTCGGCGGTCGTCGACCACCTCGCCCGCGTGTGGGACGCGCAGGTCGTGGCGGCGGTTGACCCGGAGGACTACTACGACTTCCAGGTCAACCGGCCGCAGACGATCCGCACCGACGGGCGGCGCACGATCCGCTGGCCCACGACCCGCATCCTGCTCGCCCGGGACGCCCCGGTCGGCCGGGACGTCATCCTCGTCCACGGCATCGAGCCGTCGGTGCGGTGGCGCTCCTTCTCCTCGGACGTGCTCGCCTACGCCGTGCACCAGGGCGCCCAGATGATGGTGCTGCTCGGGGCGCTGCTCGCCGACGTGCCGCACACCCGGCCGATCCCGGTGAGCATGACCTCCGAGGACCCGGACCTGCTGGCGAGCATGGAGGAGCTGGAGGCGAGCACCTACGAGGGCCCCACCGGCATCGTCGGCGTCCTCGCCGACGAGGCGCAGGAGCTGGACCTGCCGGTGCTGTCCTGCTGGGCGGCCGTGCCGCACTACGCCGGGGGCGCGCCCTCGCCCAAGGCCTCCCTGGCGCTGCTCGGCCGGGTCGAGGAGCTGCTCGACTGCGTCATCGACGACACCGCGCTGACCGAGGAGGCCCGCGCCTGGGAGCGCGGGGTCGACGAGCTGGCGTCGACCGACGACGAGGTCGCCGACTACGTCCGCCAGCTCGAGGAGGCCCAGGACACCGCCGAGCTGCCGGAGGCCTCCGGAGACGCGATCGCCAAGGAGTTCGAGCGCTACCTGCGCCGCCGGGACGACGGTGGTGCCCGGGGCTGACGGGGCGGGACCGGCTCAGACCGTGCGGAGCGCGCGCTCGGTCGCGTCGTCGGGGAGCGGGGGAGGGGTGCCGCCGAAGGCCGGGCACAGCGCCTGGTGCGCGCACCACGAGCAGTGCCGGCCCGGCCGCGCCCGCCAGTCGCCGGTGCGGGCCGCGAGGTCGATCGCCTGCCACAGCGCCCGCACCTTGCGCTCGGTCGCGAGCAGGTCGGCCTCGGTCGGGTCGATCCACAGCACCTGGCCGTCGCGCAGATAGACCAGCTGCAGCCGCGAGGGCACCACGCCGCGGCTGCGCCACAGCGCCAGGCCGTAGAACTTCAGCTGGAACAGCGCCCGCGCCTCGAAGGCCTCCGACGGTGCGCGGCCGGTCTTGTAGTCGACGACGCGCAGCCGGCCGTCGGGCGCCTCGTCCAGCCGGTCGACGTAGCCGCGGACCGTCAGCCCGCCCACGGTCGCCTCGACGTAGAGCTCGCGCTCGGCCGGCTCCAGCAGGGTCGGGTCCTCGAGGGTGAACCAGCGCTCGACGAACGCCGCAGCCTGGTCGAACCAGTCCTCGACCGCCACGCTCGCGCCGTCCTCGTGGGCCAGCAGCCCGGCCAGCTCGGGCTCCTCGGCCACCATCCGCTCCCACTCCTGCGGCAGCAGCGCGGTCGCGGCGGCCGTGGTGCGCTCGGCGGCCGGCAGGTCGAAGAGCCGCTCCAGCACGGCGTGCACCAGCGTGCCGCGCGCGGCGGCGGCGCTGGGCGGCTCGGGCAGCCGGTCGACCACCCGGAAGCGGTAGAGCATCGGGCACTGCATGAAGTCGGCCGCCCGCGACGGGGACAGTGCGGGCTCCATGGCGGCCACTCTACGGACGCCCGCCGACAGGCCCGCCTATACCCTGGGACGTCATGAGGACTCCCGGCTGGCGCATCGGCACCCTGTCCGGCGTGCCGGTCTACCTCGGCCGCAGCTGGGTGGTCGTCGCGGCCGTCATCATGCTGCTCTTCGGGCCCACCGTGGAGCGCGTGCTGGGGACCGGAGCGGTCGCCTCCTACCTCCTGGCGCTGCTCTTCGCCGTCCTCCTGCTCGTCTCGGTGCTCGCCCACGAGGCCGCCCACGCCCTGGTCGCCCAGCGCGTCGGCTTCTCGGTCTCCCGGGTGGTCGCCGACTTCTGGGGCGGGCACACCGCGCACGACGCCAGGGGCGCCACCCCCGGGCGCAGCGCCGCGGTCGCGGTCGTGGGACCGCTCGCCAACGGCCTGCTCGCCCTGCTCGGCTGGTGGCTGCTCGCGGTCCTCGAGCCGGGCGGCGCCCCCATGCTCCTCGCCCTCGCCTTCACCTGGGCCAACGGCTTCGTCGCCGTCTTCAACCTCGTCCCCGGCCTCCCGCTGGACGGCGGCTTCCTCCTCGAGGCGCTGGTATGGCGTCTGTCCGGCGACCGCAGCACCGGCACCTGGGTGGCCGGCTGGGGCGGGCGGGTCGTGGCGGCCCTCGTCGTGCTGTGGGGGCTGCTGCCGGCCGCCCAGGGCGGTCAGCCGTCGTTCACCCGGATGCTGTGGGTCGTCGTCATCGCCTGGTTCCTGTGGCAGGGCGCGAGCCAGGCGATCGCCATGGGCAGCCGGGGCCGCACGGCCGCGCGGGTGCGGGTCGGCGACGTGGCCAGGCGGGTCGGGGTCGTGGCACCGACGGCCGTCCTGGCCGAGGTGGGCTGGGCCGAGGCCGAGCTGTGGGTCGTCCAGGCGCCCGGCGCCGTCCCCGGCGGGCTGGTCCACCCCTCGTCGCTGGCGAAGGTGCCGGCCGAGGAGCGGCCCCGGGTGCCGGTCTCCGCGGTGGCGGTGCGCATGCCGCAGGGCTGGGCGGTGCCGCTGGAGCCGACCGCCACGTCAGACAGGGCGCTCGAGGTGATGCAGGAGACCGGGGCCGGGGTCGTGTGCCTCCTCGACGAGGCCGGGCACCCGTGGGGCGCCGTGGTCGTCGACGACCTGAGCCGGGGCGGGCGCGCCGCCGGCCGCTCGTAGACTGGGCCGGTGACGAACCCCGCGACCGGTGCCGACCTGCGCCGCGGCCCCTTCCGGCCCGGCGACCGCGTGCAGCTGACCGACCCCAAGGGCCGGCTGCACACGATCACCCTCGAGCCCGGCAAGACCTTCCACACCCACCGCGGGCACATCCGCCACGACGACCTCATCGGCGCGCCCGACGGCACGGTTGTGCGGCACACCGCCGGCACCGACTACCTCGCGCTGCGGCCGCTGCTGTCGGACTTCGTGCTGTCGATGCCGCGCGGCGCACAGGTCGTCTACCCCAAGGACGCCGGCCAGATCGTCACCTACGCCGACATCTTCCCCGGGGCGACCGTGGTCGAGGCCGGCGTCGGCTCCGGCGCGCTGTCGCTGTCGCTGCTGCGCGCGGTGGGGGAGTCCGGAGCGCTCCACAGCTTCGAGCGGCGCGAGGACTTCGCCGAGATCGCCCGGGCCAACGGCCGGACCTTCTTCGGCCAGGACCACCCGGCCTGGACCGTGACCGTCGGCGACCTCGTCGAGGAGCTGCCGCGCACGCTCGGGCCCGGCACGGTCGACCGGGTCGTGCTCGACATGCTCGCGCCCTGGGACTGCCTCGACGTCGTCGCCGACGCGCTGGTGCCGGGCGGGGTGCTCATCTGCTACGTCGCCACCACCACCCAGCTCTCCCGCGTCGCCGAGGCGGCCCGCCGCGCCGGCGGCTGGACCGAGCCGCAGGCCTGGGAGTCGCTCGTGCGCGGCTGGCACCTCGAGGGCCTCGCGGTCCGCCCCGAGCACCGGATGCACGGGCACACCGGCTTCCTGCTCGTCCTGCGCCGCCTCGCCCCGGGCGTCGAGGAGCACACCCGGACCAAGCGGCCCGCCCCCGGCGCCTACGGCGAGGACTACGTGCCCGTCGTGGAGGAGGAGTGGACCGCGCAGGACCTCGGGGAGCGCACCCCCACCGACAAGCGCCTGCGCCGCCATGTGCGCGAGGCAAGGGCGGCCGCCGACGCGCGTGACGCCATACCGGACACCGAGGAGGAGGACCCGGCGTGACCGAGCAGCCACGCGAGCGGCACCTGCAGCAGCAGGTGCAGACCCTGACCTCGAGGCTCACCGAGGTGTCCGCGCAGAACGACCGTCTGGCGGACACGCTCAAGGCGGCACGCACCCAGATCGTCGGGCTGCGCGAGGACCTCGACGCGATGGCCAGCCCGCCGCTGACCTTCGGCCAGGTGCTGGCCCTGGTCGGCGACGGCACCGTCGACCTGTCGGTCGCCGGGCGACGGGTGCGCACCCACATCTCCTCGGAGGTCGACACCCTCGAGCTGCGCCCCGGGCGCGAGGTGCTCCTCAACGAGGCGCAGGCGGTCGTGGCGCTGGGCGGCTACGAACGCTCCGGCGAGGTCGTGACCTGCAAGGAGGTGCTCGGCGACGACCGCGTGCTGGTGCTGGTCCGCGGCGAGGACGAGCGCGTCTGCCGGGTGGCCGGCTCGCTGCACGGCGTGCAGCTGCGGCTCGGCGACGGGCTGCTCATGGACCCGCGCAGCGGCTTCGTCAGCGAGCGGATCCCGCGGCCCGAGGTGGCCGAGCTCGTGCTCGAGGAGGTGCCGGACATCTCCTACGACGACATCGGCGGGCTCTCCGGCCAGATCGAGGCGATCCGCGACGCGGTCGAGCTGCCCTTCCTGCACGCCGACCTCTACGCCTCCCACCAGCTGCGGGCGCCCAAGGGCGTGCTGCTCTACGGACCGCCGGGGTGCGGCAAGACGCTCATCGCCAAGGCGGTCGCAGCCTCGCTCGCGCGGCAGACCGCGCCGGCGGAGGGTGACGAGGCGGGCAAGAGCTACTTCCTCAACGTCAAGGGTCCCGAGCTGCTCAACAAGTACGTCGGCGAGACCGAGCGGCACATCCGCTCGATCTTCCAGCGGGCGCGGGAGAAGTCGGCCGACGGGCGGCCCGTCGTGGTCTTCTTCGACGAGATGGAGTCGCTCTTCCGCACCCGCGGCTCGGGCGTGTCCTCCGACGTCGAGACGACGATCGTGCCGCAGCTGCTGGCCGAGATCGACGGCGTCGAGCGGCTCGACAACGTCATCGTCATCGGCGCCTCCAACCGCGAGGACATGATCGACCCGGCGATCCTGCGGCCCGGGCGGCTGGACGTGAAGATCAAGATCGAGCGGCCGGACGCGGAGGGTGCGCGGGACATCTTCACCAAGTACCTCACCGCCCAGGTGCCGCTGCACCCCGAGGAGCTGGCCGCGCACGGCGGTGACCGGCAGGCCTGCGTCGACGCACTGATCGACGCCGTGGTCGCCCGGATGTATGCCGTGGTGCCCGAGAACGCCTTCCTCGAGGTGACCTACGCCGGCGGCGACCACGAGGTCCTCTACTTCAAGGACTTCGCCTCCGGAGCCATGGTGGCCAACATCGTCGACCGCGCCAAGAAGCTGGCGATCAAGGACCTGCTCA
>CAZONQ010000056.1:0-15415 GCA_964581125.1 uncultured Ornithinimicrobium sp. | reverse complement strand
TTATCCACAAGCCCCCGTGCAGAGCGTGCGCCCGGTCGAAAGCGCGTGCAGAGCGTGCGCCCGGTCGAAAGCGCGTGCAGAGCGCGCGCCCGGTCACCCCCCGTGCAGAGCGTGCGCCCGGTCGAAATGGCGTGCAGAGCGTGCGCCCGGTCGCGGAGGGGGGCGCGCTCAGATCAGAGCAGCAGCGAGAAGGTGTGGATCACCAGGCCGACCAGGGCACCGACGATCGTGCCGTTGAGGCGGATGAACTGCAGGTCGCGGCCGACGTGCAGCTCGATCTTGTCGGACGCCTCCTGGGCGTCCCAGCGCTGGATCGTCGAGGAGATGACCGAGGTGATCTCGGGGCCGTAGCGCTCCACCAGGCTCACCACGAGGTCGGCGCTCCACGCGTCGAGCCGCGCGCGCAGCGTGTCGTCGGCGACCACGCGCGCGCCGAAGCCCGCGAGCTCGGTCGCCATCCGGGTGCGCACGTGCCCGACCGGGTCGTCGAGCGCCTCGAGGATCGTCGCCCGCAGCGTCTCGCCGAGCCGCACGCCGGTCGCGCTCACCTGGGGGTGGTCGAGCAGCCGCTCCTTGAGGCCCTCGAAGCGCTGCATCGTGCGCCGGTCCTGCTGCAGGTCCTTGCCGAGGTCGGCCAGGTAGGAGTCGAGCGCCATGCGCACGTTGTGCTGCGGGTCGTCCTTGATGTCGCGGGCCCAGCGCAGGACCTCCTGGTAGACGCGCCGCGTCACCTGGTCGTTGACCCACGTCGGCGCCCACGCCGGGGCGCGGGAGCGGACGATCGCCTCGACCTCGTCCTGGTGCAGCGCCAGCCAGGCGTGCAGCTCGCGGGCGACGAGGTCGACGAGCCCGTGGTGCGAGCCGTCCTCGACGACCCGCTCCAGCAGGTGCCCCGCCAGCGGCGAGAGCTCCTCGCGGCGCACGCGCGGGATGATCACGTCGTCGACGAGCGTGCGGATCTCGTCCTCGTCGACCCGCTCGACCGCGCGCACCAGGAAGGGCACGGCCTCGGCGACGACGCGCTCGGCGTTCTCGGGCCGCGCGACCCACTCCCCCAGGCGGAGGACGACGTGGGCGTCGAGGTACTTGTCCCGCAGCACCTGCGGCGTGAGGAAGTTGTCGGTGACGAACTGCTCCAGGCTCGCGCCCAGGTCGTCCTTGCGGCGACGGACCAGCGCGGTGTGCGGGATCGGCAGCCCCAGCGGGTGGCGGAAGAGCGCCGTCACCGCGAACCAGTCCGCGATCGCGCCCACCATCCCGGCCTCGGAGGCGGCGTTGACGAAGCCCCACGCCCCGTCGCGCCCGTGCGTGAGGACGTAGACCACGGCCATGAGCACGAGCAGCCCGGTCGCGACCATCCGCATGCGGCGCAGCCCGGCCCGCCGCGTCGCGTCGTCCACGCGCCGCGCGGCCGGCGCCTGCGGCGCGGCGGTGTCGGTCGTCACAAGGACCCACCGTAGTCGTTCCCCGGGTGCGATCCTTGGGTCATGAGCTCCATCGACCTCAACTCCGACCTCGGCGAGGGGGTGGGCGGCCCGGCCTCCGGCCTCGACGACGACCTGCTCGAGGTGGTGACGAGCGCCAACGTCGCGTGCGGCTTCCACGCCGGCGCGCCGTCGGTCATGCGCGGCGTCACCGCGCACGCCGCACGCAGCGGGGTGGCGGTCGGGGCGCACGTGTCCTACAACGACCCGCAGGAGTTCGGCCGCCGGTTCCTCGACATGGACCCGGGCCAGCTCGCCGACGAGGTCACCTACCAGATCGGGGCGCTCGACGCCTTCGCCCGCCTCGCCGGCGCGCGCGTGACCTACGTCAAGCCCCACGGCGGGCTCTACAACGCCATCGTGACCCACGAGGCCCAGGCGGCCGCGGTGGTGGCGGGCGTCACCGCATACTCCTCCAGCCTGGTGATCCTGGGACTGCCCGGCTCGGCGGTGCTGCGCCTGGCGGAGGAGGCCGGCCTGCCGACCGCGCGCGAGGCGTTCGCGGACCGGGCCTACACGCCGCAGGGGCACCTCGTCCCGCGCGGCGAGGCCGGCGCCGTGCTGCACGACCCCGACGAGATCGCCCGCCGCTGCGTCGCGATGGCGACGGGCGGGCCGGTCGCGGACGTCAACGGCGACCCGATCGTCGTCACCGCCGACTCCATCTGCGTGCACGGCGACACCCCCGGCGCGGTCGCGATCGCCCGCTCGGTGCGGTCGGCGCTGCGGGCGGCCGGGCTGGAGCTGGCTCCCTTCGCGACGGGGGGCTGAGCGGTGCGGGTCCTGCCCAGCGGCACCGGCGGCCTGCTGCTCGAGCTCGGGTCGCTGGAGGAGGTGCTGGACCGCTACGCCGCGCTGCGGGAGGCCGACCTGCCGGTCGTGGACCTCGTCCCCGCCGGGCGGACGATCCTCGTCGTGGCCGAGCGCGGGGCCGACCTGCGGGCGCTCGCCGACGCCGTCCGGGCGGTGCCGCCGCGCGACCACGGTCGCGCCGCCGGGCCGACGGTCGAGGTGCCGGTCGTCTACGACGGGGAGGACCTCGAGGAGGCGGCCGCGCTGCTCGGCGTCGGTCCCGGGGAGCTGCGCCGGCGCCACCTGGAGGAGGAGTGGACGGTCGCGTTCTGCGGATTCGCGCCGGGCTTCGGCTACCTGACGGGGACGCGCTTCCGCTGGGACGTGCCGCGCCGCGCGACGCCCCGCACGCGGGTGCCGGCCGGGTCGGTCGGGCTCGCCGGCGAGTTCACGGGTGTCTACCCGCGCGCGTCGCCGGGCGGCTGGCAGCTGCTCGGCCGGGCGCTCGTCGACGTCTTCGACCTGCACCGGGAGCCGCCCGCGCTCCTCGTCCCGGGGGCGCGGGTCCGCTTCGTGGAGCACGAGGTATGACGTCGCTCACCGTCCTGCAGACCGGTCCCCTCGCGACGGTCCAGGACTTCGGGAGGGCGGGCCGGGCGGCCCTCGGGGTCGGCCGCTCGGGCGCCTGCGACCGGGACGCGCACCGGCTGGCCAACGCGCTCGTGGGCAACCACCCGACGCTGGCCACGGTCGAGGTGACCCTCGGCGGGCTCGAGGTGGAGGCGGACGCGGACGTCGTGGTGGTGACGACCGGAGCGCGGTGCCCGATGGTGGTCGGGCGGCGTCAGGTGGCGCACCTGGCGCCGCTGGTGCTGCGGGCCGGCGAGCGGCTGCGCCTCGGGGCGCCGGAGGCCGGGCTGCGCACCTACCTCGCGGTCCGCGGCGGCGTCGACGTGGAGCCGGTGCTGGGCTCGCGGTCGACCGACCTGCTCTCCGGGCTCGGGCCGGAGCCGCTGGTCGCCGGCGCGGTGCTGCCGGTGGGGACCTCGCCGCGCCCGCTGCCCGGCGTGGACGTGGCGCCGAGGCCGGAGCCGACCAACGGCCCTGTCGTGGTGCGCGTCTCCCCCGGGCCCCGCGCGGGCTGGTTCGGCGACCGGGCGTGGGAGCTGCTGACGTCGCAGGCCTGGACCGCCGGGAGCGACTCCAACCGCGTCGGCGTCCGGCTCGCCGGCGCCCCCCTGCCGCGGGTGCGCGAGGGCGAGCTCGTGAGCGAGGGGGCGCTGCGCGGCGCGCTGCAGGTGCCGACGTCGGGCCTGCCGGTGCTCTTCCTCGCCGACCACCCGGTGACCGGCGGCTACCCGGTGATGGCCTACGTCGACGACCCCGACGTCGACCGCTGCGCGCAGGTCCGGCCCGGCCAGCAGGTCCGCTTCCGGCTCTGAGCCGGCGCCCCGGAGGGTCGGGCCGCAGAGGTGACACTGGTCCGCCCGGCGGACCACTGTCTCGGATGGTCCGCCCCGCGAACCAGTGTCACGTGCACGCCATACCCCTCACACCACCGTCCGCGGTCCGGCCCGCCGGCGCTCGACGTCTGTCGGTGGCCGGGTGAAGACTTGTCGTCAGCGGTCGCACCAGCGGCCGCACGACCCGAGGAGACCCTGCCATGGTCACGCTCAACCCCTACCTCAGCTTCGACGGCGCCGCGCGCGAGGCGATGACGTTCTACCAGTCCGTGTTCGGCGGCGACCTGACGGTCAGCACCTTCGGCGAGTCCGGCATCACCGCGCAGATGGGCGACACGACGGCGGACGACCCGGGCATCGCCGACCAGGTCATGCACGCGATGCTCGTCACCGGCGGCGGGCTGGCGCTGATGGCCGCCGACACGCCGCCCGGCATGCCCTACAACCCCGGCGACGACGTGGCGATCTCGCTGAGCGGGCCGGCCGAGGACGAGGCGGAGCTGCGCGGCTACTGGGACAAGCTCGTCGTGGACGCCCGCGAGACGCTGCCGCTGGAGAAGGCGCCGTGGGGCGACTACTTCGGCATGTGCACCGACCGCTTCGGCACGCGGTGGATGGTCAACATCGCCGGCGAGCAGGGCTGACGCACCGGCGGGCCCGACCGGGGTGCGCTACGGTCGCCCCATGGGACGCCGGATCGCACTCGTGGGCGCGCTCCTGGTCGCGTCGGGGATGGCCGTGCTCACCGCCTTCGTGGTGCCGCCGATGACGGCTCCGGTCACGCCGATGGACCGCGGCCTGACCTTCCTCCTCGGTCTCGTGCCGATGGCGGCGTCGTCGGTGCTGGCCACCGGTGCCGTGCTGCTGGCGCTGGCGCTGGCGGCCGCGGTGACCGGTCACCTGCCGGCACCCGGACGGCCGACCCTGCTCCTGTGGGCAGGGCTCGGCGCGGGGGTGCTGGCGGTCCTCGTGGAGGGGGTCTTCGTCCCCAGCATGATGGGCGGGTCGACGACGGTCGGCTACCTGAGGTCGGGCCTGGTCCTCTCGCAGCTCTCGTTCGTGCTGCAGCTCGGGGCGGCCGTGCTCGTGGCGCTCTGGGTCGTCGCGCTGGTCGCCCCGGACGCCCGCACCGGTCGGGCGACCGACCGCCCGACGGCCGACGAGGTGCGCGCCTGACGCTCGTCGCGGTCGCCTTCTGGGTGCTGGCCGTCGCCGCCGCGGCGACCTCGCTGGCCGCCACGCGCAGCGACGAGGACGACGGGCCGCCCCGGCCGGCCGTCTCCACGCTGGTCCTGTGGGTGCTCGTCGCCGTCCCCACCCTGCTCCAGCCCGCGCTGCCCGGTCTGCGCACCGCCCTGCAGCGCGACTGGTCGCTGGTCGCCGACGGTCAGGTATGGCGTCTGCTCACCTCCGTCGTCGTCCAGGACGGTGGGCTCGTGGGCGCCGTGTTCAACCTCTTCGCCCTCGCGGTGGTGGCGCTCGGCGCGCAGGAGCTGTGGTCGGCGGCGAGGACGTGGGCGACCTTCTGGCTCGGTGCCGTCGTCTGCAACGTGGTCGTCGGCCCGGTGCTGGAGCCGGTCGGCGCCGGCAGCTCGATGGCGACCTTCGTCCTGGGCTGCGCGCTCGTCGGCAACGTGCTGCTCGGCCGCGCCCGACGCCGCGCCCTCGTCCCTGCGCTGGTCGCCCTCGCCTGCGTCGTCGTGATCTCGGCCGGGCAGGACTACCACGCGGCCGCCTGCCTGCTCGGCCTCGCCGCCGGGGCCTTGCCGCCGCACCACCCGCAGAGCGCGCTCCCGGTCGCCTCCCCGGAGTGACCGGTCAGCCGGTCCACTCCCCGGTGCTCCAGGCGTGCTCGAGCACCTTCCGGTAGGGCGCGGTGTCCCATCCCTGCTCGGCGACCCAGTCGTCGCAGCAGTAGGTGTCGGCATACCGGTTGCCGTCGTCGCACAGCAGGGTCACGACCGACCCGGCCCGGCCGGCGGCCCGCATCTCGCACGCGAGGCGGAGCACGCCATACATCGCGGTCCCGGTCGACGGCCCGCACGAGAGGCCGCACTCGCGCAGCAGGAAGCGCATCGCGGCGACGGAGGCGGCGTCAGGCACGCCCATCATCCGGTCGACCACGCCGGGCACGAAGCTGGGCTCGACCCGCGGCCGCCCGATCCCCTCGATCCGCGAGCCGCGCGGCACAAAACCCTCCTGCCCCACCAGCCCCGGCAGGAACGCCGATCCCTCCGGGTCCACGACGCACAGCTGCGTCGCGTGCCCCTTGAGCCGCACGTAGCGCCCCACCGTCGCCGACGTCCCGCCCGTCCCCGCGCCGACGACGACCCACTCCGGCACCGGGTGCGGCTCCATCGCCATCTGCTCGAAGACCGACTCCGCGATGTTGTTGTTGCCGCGCCAGTCCGTCGCGCGCTCGGCGTAGGTGAACTGGTCCATGAACCAGCCGTCGTAGCGCGCCGCCAGCTCCCGCGAGACGTCGTAGACCGCGGCCGGGTCGTCGACCAGGTGGCAGCGCCCGCCCTCGCGCTCGATGAGCGCGATCTTCTCCGGGCTGGTGTCCCGGTGCATGACCGCGACGAACGGCAGCCCGAGCATCCGGGCGAACCACGCCTCGCTCACCGCCGTCGACCCCGAGCTGGCCTCGATCACCGTCGTGCCCTCGCGCAGCCACCCGTTGCACAGCGCGTGGAGGAAGAGCGAGCGCGCCAGCCGGTGCTTGAGGCTGCCGGTCGGGTGCGTCGACTCGTCCTTGAGGTAGACGTCCACGTCCCACCCCGCCGGCAGGTCGAGCTTGACCAGGTGCGTGTCCGCGCTGCGGTTGGCGTCCGCCTGCAGCCGCCGCACCGCCTCGTCGGTCCACGACCGGTCCGCCGGCCGCGGCGGCAGCACGTCCACCAGCGGGCGCACCCCCTCACCGGGACGGTCCGTCAGCTCTCCTCGCGCGTCGTCGTCGGCCACGCCCCGACGCTACCGGCCGGGTCCCTCGTGCGGCACGCCGCCCCGTGGGCCTGTCCCGCGGAAGAGCGTCCCGTGGGAATGCTGCGGGGCACAGCATTCCCACGGGACGCTCTTCCACGGGACATGAGGTCATGTCGGCACCGCGAGCCGACTCTCGTCCAGGCCCTCAGCCCCGGATGTCCAGCCCCACCGTGACGACGTCGCCCAGCTCGATGCCCTCGGCCGCACGCACCGCGTCCTTGAGGGGCACCCAGAAGGCCCCCTTGCGCGGCCAAAGCGACGTGGTGAAGTCGGTCTGCCCGATCCGGCCGGCGACCGGGATCATCCCCCAGCCGTAGGTGACGTCGCGCATGACCTCCTGCAGCCACTCCGACTCCTCGGGCGGGGTGACGAGGAAGTGGAAGGGCGCCGGACCGCGCCACTCGACGACCTCGCCGGTGAACTCCAGGTCAGCCGTCCAGCCGGTGCTCTCGGCGAGCCGCGCGCGGGACATGTCCACCAGCCTGAAGGTCGCCTCGGGCATCTGCACGTCGCGGAACTGCGCGCCGGCCATGTGCGCGCCCTCGACGCGGTGCTCCTCGCTCATGGAGCAGACGCTAGCGCCGCCGGCGGACAGGTGCTGTCCGTGGGGCGTTACGACAGCACGCGCGTGAGCACCGGCTCGCGCCGCACGCTCACCCAGGCGACGGCGGCGGCGATGAGCGGCACCGCGATCGCGGCGGCGCCGAGCATCAGCCAAGGCACGGCCACGATCCCATCCGTGCCGACGTAGCCGGCATAACTGGTCCCGAAGCGGTTCACCGATGTCGTCGTCCACGACATCACCCCGCCGACCGCCAGGCCGAGCCCGAGCCCGACGAGGACCCCGACGGTGCCGACCAGGACCGCGTGCAACGACGCCAGCAGCCGTCGGGTGCGTCGGGTCGCGCCGACAGCCGCCATCGTGGCCGAGTCGCGGCGGCCCTCCGAGATCGCCAGGGCGGTGCTGATCACCACGGCCGCCAGGGCGATGAACGAGAACACGCCCAGGGTCACCAGCGGCAGTATCCGCTCCCCTGGCCGGGGCACGAAGCCCCGCTCGAGGTAGACGTAGGCGTCACGGCCCAGCTGGTCACCGAGCGCCGCAGCGTCGTCCAGGGTGAACGGGTCATCAGCGGCCACGAAGACCCCCGCCGGGGTGCCGTCCCAGTCGAGCCGCTCGGCGGTCTGCGGCGTGACGTAGCCGCCCGAGAAGGTCTGCCGGCTGAGGCGCAGCGCGTCCATCTCGGTCGAGGACGCCCAGTAGACGACGACGGGCTCGAGAGTGGCCGGACCCGTCAGCTCGGTGCCTCCCTCGATCCCTGTGGCCCGGGCTGGTGCCGAGGCCAGCTGGGCCTCGGCACGTCCCCGGGCCGCCTCAACGACCTCCTCCGGACCGCCCCGGTCCCACACGACGAGCCCGCCGGTCAGGAGCACCTCCCGCATCTGCGGGGTCAGTCCTCCGGTGCGCTCCAGCGCAGCGACCGGCGCGACGGCGTAGGTGACGTGCTCGTGCAGGTAGCAGTGCGGCACGGTGCCGGTCGCACGGTCGATGCTGGGCGTCAGCTCCCGGACGGTGCAGTCGGCCGGCACCACTGTCCGGTATGGGGTGTCCGTCGGCTGGCCGGTCGGGTCCATCCCGGGGCCGGACTCGATCAAGGTCAACGGGTATGCCGTCGCCTCCGGCAGCACGTCCGCGACCGCGTCGAGGACCAGGTCGGTGAGCGCGGCGGTGGACCTCGGGTCTCCCTGGTCGCTCGCCGTGACGCTGATCGTGCCCTCGGGGACCTGGGCGGTGTACTGCCGCTCCTGGTTGGCGGTCGAGGACACCTGCACGGTCGCGGCCGCGGTCATCACCGCGACCGCCGCGACGATGGCCAGGACCGCCGGCACCGCGCGCGAGCGCTGCCGCAGTGCGTCCCTGGCCGCCAGCCGCCAGGCCAGCGGTGCCCGTGCGCTCACCCGGGACACCAGGGCCAGGACCGCTGGCACGAGGGCCATCACCCCCAGCCCGAGCAGCGCCGCCCCGCCGACCATCCACGGCGGGGCACGGTGCGGCTCGGTCGTGGCGGCGTGCACCAGCGTCCCCGCACCTGCCAGGGCGAGGACGCCGCCGACGAGGGGCCAGCCCCGACCGACCCGGCCGGAGACGACCTGCCCGCGCAGGACGGACATGATGTCCAGCCGCGTCGCGCCGCGCGCGGGCCACCAGGCCGCCAGCCCCGCCGCGACCACGGAGGCGAGGACCAGCGGCAGGACCCACGCCCACGGCAGCTCCAGCCCCACGTGCTGCGCCGGACGAAGACGGGCCAGGACCCCGGCGCCGCCCAGGCCGAGGACGGCGCCGACCAGCGCGGCTCCGGCCGAGGCCACCACCGCGAGCACCAGCCCGTGTGCGACGACGGCGCGCCGCACGTCGGCCCGTGCCGCCCCCTGCGCCCCGGCCAGGGCGAGGCTGTGCCGCTGGCGCGCGGCGCTGACGGCGAACGCCGGGCCGGCCAGCAGCACCGTCTCGGCCAGGATCGCCAGGCCGATCATCCCGTAGAAGAGTGCCGTGTCCGCGGCGTTCTCGGACCGCCACTCCTGGTCCGGCGGGTGCAGCTGGAGCTCCCGGCTGGTCACGTCGAGACCGTGCAGAGCCCACTCCTGCGCCTCGACCAGGCCGACCGGCTCGGTCCGTTCGACGAGCCACTGCCACGAGGTGGCCGCCGGCGCCGTCGCGGCGGGCAGCACGAGCTCGGCGTTCTGGTCGGCGGAGTAGGCCGCGTCCGCGACGCCCACGACCTGGAGCGTCGTGGGCTCCTCGTCGCTGCCGAGCACGAGGGAGACGGCCCCCGACTCCGGCAGTCCGCGCGCGGCACCGGCGGGAGTGACCACGACCTCGTCCCCCGCCCGCGCCCAGCGGCCGGACCGCAGCGAGGCGAGGGGCTGGGTCGCCCCGCCCGGCGGCCCGTCCAGCACGAGTGCCTGCAATGGGTCTCCGGCGTCCACCGAGGTGCTCAGCTCCCCCTCGGGGCGTGCCACGACGCGGCCGACCGGCACCACCGGAGAACCGACCGTGTCGGCCACCCGGGCGGCGTCCCACGGATCGTCGGCGGCGTACCCCGGGGTGACCTTGCCGTCCGTCGGGTCGGTCGCCTGGCCGACGTTCATCACCCAGCCGACCGGACCCGATGCGGGACCGACCGCTGCGACCGACGCCCCGAGCTGACGGTCGATCCCCTCGGACGGGCTGATGTCCTGGGAGCTGAAGAACGTGAGGAACGCCGTGACGAGCAGCACCGGGGCCCCGACGAGCGCCATGATCAGCGCACTGCGGCCACGGTGCCGGCGGACCTCCCGTCGACCCAGCCGGAAGGCGAACCGCCACGACCCGAGCCAGCGGTCCCACCACGACCCCGGACGCCCGCGACGCGTGCCGCGGGAGCCGACGCGCGTCATACCCGGGCACCCAGCAGGGAGTCGGCCGACAGCGGACCCTCGGTCGCGTCGACGACCACGCCGTCCTTGAGGAAGACGACGCGGTCGGCCCAGCCGGCCAGGCGTGCGTCGTGGGTGACCAGCAGCGCCGCCGCCCCGGCGTCGCAGCGGGCGCGCAGCACCTGCAGGACCGCCTCGCCCGTGGTGGAGTCGAGCGCGCCGGTGGGCTCGTCGGCGAGGATGAGGCGGCGCTCCCCCACGAGACCGCGGGCGATCGCCACCCGCTGGCGCTGACCGCCGGAGAGCTGCTCGGGGAAGCGGTCCGCCACCTCCTGGAGGCCGACCTCGCGCAGCGCCTCGACCGCCATCCGCCGCGCGCGACGCGGACGGGAGCCGTCCAGCTCGAGCGGGAGCGCGACGTTCTCGGCCGCGGTCAGGGCGGGCAGCAGGTTGAAGTCCTGGAAGACGTAGCCCACGTGCCGTCTGCGCACCGCCGCGAGCTCGGCGTGGGTGAGGTCGTCCAGCACCAGGCCCTCGATGACGACAGTGCCGTCGGTCGGGGCGTCGAGCGCCCCGGCCAGGGAGAGCAGCGTCGTCTTGCCGCTGCCGCTCGGACCCATCACCGCGACCAGCTCGCCCGGCGCCACTGTGAGGCTGAGGTCGTAGAGGGCGCGCACCTGGGTCGGGCCCTCGCCGTGGATGCGGCTGACGTGCCGCAGCTCCAGGACGGCGGCGCTCATCGCCGGCCACCCCCGTCGTCGCCGGCGGCGACCTCCCGACGGGCCGGCCCTGTCCCGTGGGCCTCCGCACCGTCCTCGGTCGCCGCCGGCGACGCCACGCCGCCCCTGCGCGCGCCAGCACGGGCCGCCCCTGCCGCCCGCGTCACGCTCGCCTCGACGTGGTCCAGCCACCGCAGCTCGGCCTCCGCGGTGAAGATGAGGTTCTCCAGGACCAGCGACCAGGCCAGCTCGCCGGTGCCGGCCCGCTTCAGCCGGGTCAGCTCCTGGAGGTGCTGCATCGTCGCCCTGCGCTGCACCTGCACGAGCCGGGGCACGTCGACGCCCTCGACGGTCACGGCGAGCGCGAGCTTGATCGCGAGCTCCTGCCTGGGCGTGCTCGCACGGTCGACCGGCTCCGCCCACCACCGGGCGACCTCCGCGCGCCCGGCGGGCGTGACGGCATACCGGATGGTCGCCGTGTCCTCCCCGTCCTGCGGTGCGGTGTCGTCCCGGATCACGAGGCCGTCGCGTTCCAGGCGGCCGAGGGTGGTGTAGACCTGGCCGACGTTGAGCGGCCAGGTGCCTCCCGTGCGCTCCTCGAACTCGGTGCGCAGGGCGGCTCCGTAGCGCGGCCCCTCCACGAGCAGCGCCAGCAGACTGTGCTTGACCGACATCCTTGCCTCCCTGCATACCCGGTATTCATCCTGGTGAAGAGATGTATACCCGGTATGTCGCGCGCTGCGCAAGGCCGACACGCCTCGGGCTACGTGCGCCCGGTCGGGAGGCGTGCAGAGCGTGCGCCCGGTCGGGAGGCGTGCAGAGCGTGCGCCCGGTCGGTCGGCGATGGCGGAGCGCGGGTCCGGGTGGCAGCCCCCGTGTGCGAGGGTGGAACCCACGGCAGAATAGGTCCGTCCGACCCGCGACCGGGTCAGCCTGGGGGGACCCCGGACGCCGCCGAACAACGAGGAGTGCCACGATGACCGACCAGCCGCTCGCCGCCCCGCAGCCGATCCCCGAGCCCGAGCCGCTCACGCTGACCGCCCCCGCGCCCTCGGAGCCGGTGGCCGAGACCGCCGCGCCGAAGATGGCGCCGCAGGTCGACCCGCAGGCCATCCCGGCCCTGGACAAGAAGGTCGAGGACTTCCTGCAGGGGCTGACCCAGACCGAGGCGCGCTCCCCCGAGTTCGCCAAGCGCGCGGCGGACGTGCGGACGATGGGCGACGCGGAGATCCGCAGCGCGGCCGAGACCTCCAACCGGCTGCTGCAGTCGCCGGTGCGCGCCCTGCAGGAGGGCGGCATCTCCAAGGAGTCCAAGGTCGGCCGCACGCTCATGGAGCTGCGCCGCACCGTCGAGGACCTCGACCCGGCCGAGGCCAAGGGCACCAAGAAGTTCCTCGGGATGATCCCCTTCGGCGACCGGCTGCGCGACTACTTCCGCAAGTACGAGTCCGCCGAGAAGCACCTGGACGGCATCCTGCACGCGCTGCGCAGCGGCCAGGACGAGCTGTCCAAGGACAACGCCGCCCTCAACATGGAGAAGCAGCAGCTCTGGGACTCCATGGGCCGGCTCAACCAGTACGTCTACATCGCCGAGCAGCTCGACGCCAAGGTGTCCGCGCACGTCGCCGAGCTCGAGACCACCGACCCGGAGAAGGCCAAGGCGATGCGCGAGGACGTGCTCTTCTACGTCCGCCAGAAGCACCAGGACCTGCTCACCCAGCTCGCGGTGTCGATCCAGAACTACCTGGCCATCGACATCATCATGAAGAACAACATCGAGCTCATCAAGGGCGTCGACCGGGCCTCGACCACGACGGTCAGCGCGCTGCGCACCGCCGTCCTCGTCGCCCAGGCGCTCAACAACCAGAAGCTGGTCCTGGACCAGATCACCGCGCTCAACACGACGACGAGCGACATGATCCAGCGCACCTCCGAGATGCTGCGCGACAACTCCGTGGCGATCCAGGAGCAGGCGGCCTCCTCGACGCTCGGCCTGGAGCAGCTGCAGGCGGCCTTCGCCAACATCTACGAGACGATGGACGCCATCGACACCTTCCGCGGCCAGGCCCTCGACTCGATGGCGCAGACCATCGGCGTCCTCGAGGGCGAGGTCGAGAAGTCCCGCGGCTACCTCGACCGCGCCAAGCGCACCGACGCCCGCCTCGACGGCGGCGAGCTCGACCTGGGCGACGTGTCCCCGACCAAGCGCTGACCGCATGGGCTTCTCCGACCTGCTCGACCGGATGCTCGGGCGCGCGCCCGCGCAGCCGGAGGACCGTCTCGTCCTGCCCCCGCCGCCCACCGCCGAGGACGTCTACGCCGCCCTCGACAGCACCGAGCAGATGCTCGCCTCGAGCGCGCTGCCCTCGGTCGTGGTGGCCCGGGCCGAGCGGATCGTGGCCACCTGCCGCGACACCGTCCCGCGGCTGAAGCGGATCAGCGGCAGCGACCTGGGCTACACCGTCGTGGCCACCGCCACCGACTACCTGCCCGAGGCGCTCGGCTCCTACCAGCGCCTGCCCCGGCGCTACGCCGACACCCGCCCCGTCGACGGTGCCAAGACCTCCCTCATGGTGCTCGTCGACCAGCTCGACCTGCTCGGGCTGACGATGGACCGGGTCTTCGACGCCGTCTACCGCGACGACGCCCGCGAGCTGGTCGCCCAGGGCCGCTTCATCGCCGAGAAGTTCGGCGCCTCCGGCCGCGGCGGCGCCCTGCGCATCGACGCCGACGACGACGCGCCGCTGCCCCCGCCGGAGGTGACGACGTGACCCACCAGCCCCTGCACGACGCCGTCGAGGTGCTCGCCCGGGTCGGGCGCGAGGCCGGCCTCGACGAGAGCGCGGTGCGCTCGGAGGGTATGGCGCTCGCGGCCGCGGTCCTCGAGCGCGGCTCGGACGTCATGCCGGTCGCGCAGGAGTGGGGCCGCACCTTCAACCTGCCCGCCAGCGACTTCTTCGGGATGGCGCCGCGCGGCCGCCGCTACGGCTCGATCGCCACCACCCTGCTCGGGACGCTCGTGGCCGAGTCGAGCGTGCGCGCCCGCGGCTACGCCCAGGCGCTGGCCGACGTCGCGACCGCGGCCTGCACGGTGCCGGGCGCCGACGCCGGCACGGTCGGTCGCGCCACGGTCGCGGCACGGACCCAGCTGGCGGCCGCCGGCCTCCACGCCCACCCCGGCCCCGGCTCCCCCGTGCCGCCGCCGGACGCCACCGGCTCCCCCGCGCCGCCCGCCGGTCCGTCCTCCGCGCCCCCGCTGCCCCGGGGCGAGGACCACCTGCGCACCTGGTCGCAGGACCTGCTGGAGCGCGCGCAGGAGCAGTCGCAGCGCGTGCGCCAGATGCTCGGCGAGATGGGCCGCCTCGGCCAGGCCGGCGGCCCCGGCGGGACGCTGCCGCCCTACCCGCCGTCCGCCCTCGAGGACCCGGCGGAGCACGCTCCCGGCCGGGAGGGGGGCGCCGCGCCGTGGGACGCCCGTGCAGAGCGTGCGCCCGGTCGGGAGGGGGGCGCCCCGGAGGGGGGCGCGCAGGAGGGCACCGCATACCCCGACCGGGTCGCGACCCAGCCCCCGCCGGAGGGGACGTCCGCGCCGGAGGAGGAGCCCGCGGAGCCGGAGCGCTCGGTCGAGGAGCTGCTCGCCGAGCTCGACGAGCTCATCGGGCTGGGCCGGGTCAAGGCCGAGATCCACCGCCAGGTCGCGGTGCTCAAGATGGACGCGCGCCGGCAGGAGGCGGGGCTCAAGGTCGCGACGCTGACGCGGCACCTGGTCTTCGTCGGCAACCCGGGCACGGGCAAGACGACGGTGGCACGGCTGGTGGGCGGGATCTACCGCGCGCTGGGGCTGCTGTCCAAGGGGCAGCTGGTGGAGGTCGACCGCTCCGAGCTGGTCGCCGGCTACCTCGGGCAGACCGCGGCCAAGACCTCCGAGGTCGTCGCTTCGGCGCTCGGCGGCGTGCTCTTCATCGACGAGGCCTACAGCCTCAACGGTGACCAGTACGGCAAGGAGGCCGTCGACACCCTCGTCAAGGAGATGGAGGACCACCGCGACGACCTCGTGGTCATCGTGGCCGGCTACCCCGCGCCGATGGCGGAGTTCGTCGCGACCAACCCGGGCCTGGAGAGCCGCTTCCGCACGATCATCGAGTTCGAGGACTACACCGACGACGAGCTGGTCGCGATCCAGCAGGTCCTCGCCGAGAAGATGGACTACGACGTCTCCCCCGAGGCCTCCGAGCGCTTCCGCGAGATCCTCGCCGCGACCCCGCGCGGGCCGTCCTTCGGCAACGGCCGCTTCTCCCGCAACCTGCTCGAGGCCGCGATCGGCCGGCACGCGTGGCGGCTCCGCGACGTCGAGGACCCCACCGTCGAGCAGCTGCGCACCCTCGAGCGGCAGGACTTCGAGGAGCGGTATGGCGTGGACCTCTCGGTCGACCCCGCGCCCGCTCCCGACGGGACCGCGGCCGAGGACTCCCACGCGCAGGACGGGCCTGACGACGGGCACGCCGACGACCGGCACGCCGCCGACGACGAGAGGGCGCCGTGAGCGCCCCGCGGC
>CAZONQ010000055.1:10663-15703 GCA_964581125.1 uncultured Ornithinimicrobium sp. | reverse complement strand
GTTCTTCGACCACGACGGGCAGGTGGTGCAGTACGGCCCGGTCGAGCTCGACGGCGCCTACCTGCCGCCCGACCTCCTCGACGACGGCGCGCCGGTCGCGACGCTCACGGTGCGCTCGGCCGACGGCCGCACGAGCCCGATCGACCTCGCACCCTCGGACCGCGCCGCGGACTGCGAGGAGCCGGGCAGGCTCTTCCTCCGCGAGCCCGGCCGCGGCACCGGTCCGTCCGAGCACGCCGTCGGGGAGGACCTGGGCGCGCCGCCCTACGACCTCACCCTCGAGCTGCGCCTCGCCGGCACCACGCACACGGGGCACGCCACGTGGCCCGACGACGTCGACGACGAGGACTCGGCGATCCACCTGGAGGTGCGACCCGCGCTCCCGCGGCCGGAGCCCGGAGAGCTGCTCCGGATACACCCTGCGCATAGGTAGTTCTACCGATACCGGCGCCCGGGCCCCGTCCCACGTTGTCCGGACGGCGTCGCGCAGGGCGGCGCCGAAAAGGGAAGCTCACTCATGCGCAAGACCGCACTCGCCCTCGCGCTCGCGCTGGCACCGGCGACCGTCCTGATGGCGCCCGGTGCCCTGGCGGCACCTGGTGGCTCGGGCAACGCCGGCCACTGCTCCGACCACACGACGGCGACCAAGGTGGAGGACGGCGCCAGCCCGGCGACTGTCACCGTGACCGACTCGACCACCGGGGACCCGGTCGAGGTGGAGGTCACGATCACCGGCACGACCTTCGAGGTCACGCCGACCGACGCGACGATCACGCTCGACGACGCGTCGTGGTGCGTCAAGGCAGCCAACAAGTCCAACGCCGGCACGGGCACCTCCGGCAAGAGCGCCAGCACCAACAAGAACGGCAAGACCCAGGACATCTCCTACGTCGTCCTGTATGGCGTCACCTCCGCTCCGGAGGAGCCCACCGGAGCGGTGGTCGGGTGCGACGAGACGCAGGCCTCGGGCGGCTTCGGTGTCACGACCACGGTGCACGAGCTGGGGACGACCGGGCCGATCTCGTTCCTGGTGTCGTGGGACATGCTGATCCAGAAGGATCAGATGCAGGTGTTCTACGAGGGCGTCGAGATCTTCGACACCGGCGTCGTCGGCGGCACCGGCAGCCACACGGTCGAGGTGCCGGCCGGCACGAGCTCGCAGGTGACCGTCGTCATGACCGGACCGGAGGCGGGCACGGTCTGGTACTACACCGTGCACTGCCCCACCGAGTAGCCGTCCGGACGCTCCTTCCAGGGAGCGGTTCGGCACGTCCATGGCGCTCACGGGGCCGGGGATCACGCCCCCCGGCGTCGTCACCCTCGCGCCATGCCCCGGCAGACAGGTGCCCCGGGCCCGTCAGCCCGGGGCACCCTCCTGCCCGCCCGTCAGCTCACGGCTGCACCGGCGGCTGCGCCGGCCAGCCGTCGACCGTGCCGTCGTCCGTCAGGTAGCCGATGTAGTCCACGTGCGGCATCTCGTGCCAGACCATCGGGTCGGTGTCCCACACCGACCCCGTGGCCAGGCCGGCGAGCAGCGCCTCGGTGCCGCGCACGTTCTGCTTGATCGCCTTGCCGCGCGACTTCTGGCCGATCGAGCCGCCGTAGGTCTCGAAGAAGACCATCGGGTGGCTGTGCCCGGTCGGGTTCAGGCCGTTCCAGTCGAGCCCGAGCATGACGGCGGAGGAGACGCCGCCGTGGATGTCGATCTCGCGCGGCCCGCCGACGCTGTAGCGGTCCATGTTGATGTTGCCGTAGCCCTTGAGCTCCTCGTAGACCAGCCCCTGCATCTGCCGGGTCTGCACGTCGTAGAGCCCGCCCTCGATCGAGGGCAGCGTCGGCCCGCTGGGCGCCAGCGAGATGCCGAGCGACATCGTGATGGGCTCGTCGCTGTCGTCGTACTTCAGGCCCTGGTGGTGGATGTCGAGGCCGAAGTCCGGCTTGACCTGCGTCCAGTAGGTGTACCAGGACACGGACTCCTTGGCCGCGAAGGCGTCGGGCGCCCAGTCGCGGTTGAGGTCGATCCGCCCCTCGCTGCCGTCCTGCAGGATCGTGTGCCGGATGTAGAGCTCGGAGCCGTCGGGGTTGTACATCGGGATGACGTGCAGGGTGAGCTCGTCCCGGATCCTGGCGTTGGTCGGGTTGCCGTTCTGCGACACCGACTTGAGCACGGCGAGCAGCGTGTCGACGCCGTAGGGCTCGTTGCCGTGGATGCGGCCCTGCAGCCACACGTGCGTCGGGCCGGTGCCGACGGTCGCGACGTAGAGGTCGCGGCCAGCCTCGGTGACGCCCGGGGTGATGCCGAGCTCGCGGAGCGTGGAGACGGTGACCCGCCCCTTGGACGTGCGCTCGATCTTGTCCAGCTCGGCGATCATGTCCGCGTAGGTCAGGATCGCGTCGCGCGGCGGGAACGGGCCCGGCTCGGGGAAGCTGCCCTTCGCCAGCGCGGGTGCCGCGACGCCGAGCGGGACGGCGGCCAGCCCGGCGCCGAGCAGCGCACGCCGGGACAGGGTGGGACCGTGGGGAATCGTCATTGGAACCTCATCGGATCGGGGCCCGTCAGGGCGCGGGCCGGTCCGTCGATCCTGACAGCGGGGGTATGACGTTGGCAAGGGTTTGTGCAGATTCGCTGCACAACGTGGTGGGTCGGCTCGGGCGACGGACGAGCGGGGCGGGACGCCGCCGCCCGGGTATAGCCTGACCGCCTCACCCCGCAACGGAGGCCCCCAATGACCAGGATCGTCCGCGTGCTCGCTCTGGTGCTCGCAGCCCTGCTCCTTCCCACTGCGGCGAACGCCGCGCCGCCTGCCTGGCCCGACCTCAACCCCTCGGCCGACGCCAAGGTGCGCGAGACCGCCGTGAGCATCCCCGCCGGTGACCACGACGTCCCGGCCATCCTCACCCTGCCGAAGGCGGGAGGGGCCGCCCAGTCCTACTCGGCCGTGCTCATGCTGCACGGCTTCGCCAGCCAGAAGGACGAGGTCGGGGACATGTACGCACGCGAGGCACGCGCACTTGCCGCCCGCGGCGTCGCCTCGCTGCGCATCGACTTCGCCGGCACGGGCGACAGCGCCCAGCCCTACACCAGCAACACCTTCACCGGCATGGTCAAGGACGCCCTCACGGCATACGACTGGCTCGTCGCCAACCCGCGCACGCACGACGACCAGGTGGCCGTCCTCGGGTTCAGCATGGGTTCCAAGGTCGGTCTCGAAGTCCTTGCCCAGCGGCCCGGCGCCGCGGCCTTCGGATCATGGTCGGGCGCGCTGCAGGACGGGATGCCCGAGGGCTACGGGCAGTACTACGACCAGGCGCGGGCCGACGGATCGGTCGTCCTCGACCTCGGCTTCACGGTCGTCGAGCTGAGCCTGGCCTGGTTCGACACGATGGCGGCCTCGACGCCGCTCACCGACGCGCTGGGTTACGACGGCCCTGTGCTGGCCGTCGCAGGCTCGGCGGACACCACGGTCGCCCCGGACGTCTCCCGCACCTTCCTGGGGCTCCTCGACTCCGGCGACGAGACGCTCGTCATCGTCCCGGACGCGGACCACATCTACCACGTCCTCACCACCGACCAGTCGGACGCCGAGCTCGTCGTGACCGCGACCGCCGACTGGTTCGCCTCGCGGCTGGCGCCGCGCGGCTGACGCGTGCAAGAGGCCCGTGGCCAGTGCCGAGCACAGGATGACGCCGACCTGCCACGTCGAAGCCTCGAGCACGACGATGGCCGTGACGGAGAGCGCCAGGATCCTCAGTCGTGGTGCGCCAGCGCTCGCAGATGATCGGTGACGCGGTCCGCAAACCTGGGGCAGCCGGATCGTCGCAGTGCATCAGCGAAGTCGAAGTCGCCCTGATCCAAACCCATCCGGTAGTCGAGCTGATAGCGGAGCACCCGCTGGACCAGCGCTGGTGCTGCCTCATCGACCAGCAGGTAGAAGTCGTCGGGATGGTAGATCTCGTACTCGAAGCTGTCTGTGATTTCGTCGGGGAGCGTCAGGAAGGTCCTGTCAGCGCTGACGAGGATGGCCATGCCTCCATCTGTGGCGGCCGCGTGCACGTGCCTGTCGAAGACGTCCATGATCCTGACTTCTTCCTGACCGTGCCCGTACCTTTCGATGCGGCCGTCCATCACCGCGAGGATCCGATCGCGGATCTCCGTGTGCGCGGTGCCCTCCATGCCTGGGTTGAGGCGGCGTATGGTGCGCAACGTCTCTGCGAGGATGTCTTCGGTGTAGTGGAGCGTGAACAGGCTGCCGCTCCCCAAGTGCCTCAGCAGCAGCAGCCAGTCGCGCAACGTCCGCGGGGCCAGGGCGCACGCGTCCACCAACACTTTGCTCGGCACCTCACACCATACGAGGCGACGAAGCCGAATCACGTGAGGTCGAGCTCGTCCTCCAGCTCGAGCAGCTCCCGCAGCGCCTCGCGTTGCTGCGCCCGCCGCCCATCGCGAAAGCGCAGGACGTCCTCTCGGCGGAACCTTGTGTGAGAGCCCACCTTGTGGCTGGCAATCTCCCCTGCTCGGGCGTGGCGCATCAAGGTGGTCCGCGAGATCCCGATCATCTCCGCGGCCACTGTGCTCGTGAGCACGTCGGGGATCGAAGTGACAGTCACGGCATGGCCCGCGGCCAAGCTCTCGAGCACACGGGTCAGGACCCGCTGGAGGTCGGCGCCGAGCCGATCCTCGGGTAGCGGGGACGTCTTCCGACCATCCTGCAAATCTGCGAGCGCATGCTTCGCCTGACCGGTCACCACCGGCTCTACGACGATCTGATCCGTTCGGTGAAGCGTCGCAACCATCCTCATCCTCTCCCTCGTTGCATCTATCAGTGTGCATGCGCTCAGTCATAAGTGCAACACTGCTCATTCATGACCGCCACCGCGTCTTCAAGCAGACGCCCCGCCGAGTCCGCGCCGGGATCCGCGCAGGCAGTCGTGGTGGATCACTGTCGCCCCAGCACCACCAGGTCACCACGACCTCGCCGCCTGCAGTCCCGACCGCCTGCGCCAAGAGCACACATCTCGTGCAGAGCGTGCGCCCGGTCG
>CAZONQ010000055.1:0-10563 GCA_964581125.1 uncultured Ornithinimicrobium sp. | reverse complement strand
GCGTGCAGAGCGCGCGCCCGGTCGAGGGTCAGCCCCGCACGACCTCCAGCGCCCGCTCCAGGTCCGCCGGGTAGGGCGACTCGAACTCGACGTGCTCCCCGCTCCCCGGGTGCAGGAAGCCGAGCCTGACCGCGTGCAGCCACTGCCGCTCCAGCCCGAGCCGCTTGGCCAGCACCGGGTCGGCGCCGTAGGTGAGGTCGCCGCAGCACGGGTGGCGCAGCGCGGAGAAGTGCACGCGGATCTGGTGCGTGCGGCCGGTCTCCAGGTGGATCTCCATCAGGCTGGCCGACCGGTGCGCCTCGAGCAGCTCGTAGTGCGTGATGCTCGCGCGCCCCTCGCGCCGCACCGCGAAGCGGTAGTCGTGCCCGGGGTGCCGCCCGATCGGCGCGTCGATCGTGCCCTCGTGCGGGTCCGGCAGGCCCTGCACCAGCGCGTGGTAGGTCTTGTCGACGGTCCGGTCGCGGAAGGCCTGCTTGAGCACCGTGTAGGCCCGCTCCGACTTCGCCACGACCATGAGCCCCGACGTGCCCACGTCGAGCCGCTGCACGATCCCCTGCCGCTCCGGCGCGCCGGAGGTGGAGATCCGGTAGCCGGCCGCCCGCAGCCCGCCCACGACGGTCAGGCCGCTCCACCCGACGCTCGGGTGCGCGGCGACGTCGGCGGGCTTGTCGACGACGACGATCTCGGTGTCGTCGTGCACGATCCGCATGCCCGGGACCGGCTCGGCCACGACCTCGAGGCCCGCCGGCGGCTCGACGGGCGGCAGGTCGACCTCGACGAAGCTGCCGCCGACGACCCGGTCGGACTTGCCGACGACGCGCCCGTCCTGGCGCACGTGCCCGCCCGCGGCGAGGTCGGCCACCTTGGAGCGCGACAGCCCGAGCAGCCGCGCCAGCGCGGCGTCGACCCGCTCGCCCTCGAGCCCGTGGGGCACGAGGAAGGTCCGGGAGTCGCTCACCGGCCGTGCTCCGGGTCGGTGGGGGTATGCCGTGCAGCGCCCGCCCCGGGCGCGTGGTCGGCCTCGCGGTGCTCGCCGTGGTGCGCCTCGCGGCTGCCGTCGGGCAGGTGGCCCCGCAGGGCGAGGATCGCGATGAGGCAGGCGGCGGTGGTCACCCCGATGTCGGCGACGTTGAAGATCGGGAAGTTGGGCAGCCGGAGGAAGTCGACGACGTGGCCGACGCCGGGGCCGGGCGCGCGGAAGAAGCGGTCGGTGAGGTTGCCGAGCGCCCCGCCGAGCAGGAGGCCGAGGGCGACCGCCCACGGCAGGCTGCGCACCTTGAAGGTCTGCCACAGCACCCCGACGACGATGAGGCTGGCGACGGCGGTGAGGATGCCGGTCGAGCCGGTGCCCAGGGAGAAGGCGGCGCCGGAGTTGTAGGTCAGGTGCAGCCGGAGCAGGTCGCCGATCACCGGCACGGGCTCGCCGACGCTGAGGGCGCGCTCGGCCCAGGCCTTGGTGAGCTGGTCGAGGAGGACCCAGACGGCGGCGATCGCGAGCACCGCGAGGGTGCGGCGGGGGCGGGGTGGGGTCAGCGGCGTTCCTGCTTCTGCTTGCATGTCATGCATAGGGTCGCACGCGGGAAGGCCTGGAGCCGCATCTTGCCGATCGGGGTGCCGCAGGACTCGCAGTCGCCGTAGGTGCCCTGGTCGATCCGCTCGAGCGCGTGCAGGCTCTGCTGGAGCAGCGCGCGGGCGTTGTTGGTCAGCGAGAGCTCGTGCTCCCGCTCCCAGGTCGCGGCCCCCGCGTCGGCCTGGTCGTCACCGGCACCGTCGCCATAGCTGCGCATCAGCTCGACGAGGTCCTCCTCGGCCTCGTCCAGCTCGGCGGTGAGCCGCTCGACGTCCGCCTCCAGCTCGGAGCGCACCTCCGCCAGCTCGTCGTCGGTCCACGGCTCCTCGTCCTCGCGCACGCTGAGCGTGGCGGCGACGCCGTCCTTCGTGGTGGTGGTGTTCTTCGCAGACTTGGCCACGGGGTGCCCTTCTGTGTGGGAGACCGCTGCCGGTCCCTGAGCCGGCGCGGGCTGGTGCGGGAAGGATAGGGCACCGACGTGCCGAGCACAACGCAGAACCGCCCCGGCCCTCGGCACCCGTCGGAGGACGGGACGAGGAGGGCGCCCCGGCCGGTGCCGGGACGCCCTCCTCGTGGGTGGTGCTGGTGCTCCTGGGGTCAGCTGCCGTCGATCTTGGACAGCTGGTCGGTCAGGAAGGCCTTCAGCCGGTCGCGCAGGTCGGTCTCCTGCGTCTGCAGCTCGTTGATGCGGCCGGTGAGGGAGCTCTGCTGGGTGTTGAGGTCGTCCAGGATGCCCTTGCGCTGCTGCTCGGCCTCGCCCACGAGCTGGTCACGGGTGCTGGTGCCCTCGTTGACCAGGGTGTCGCGGGTGCTGGTGCCCTCCTGCACGAGCTGGTCGTGCTGGGTCTGGCCCTCGTTGATGAGCCGGCCGCGCTCCTGCTGGCCCTCCTGCACCAGGTGGTCGTGGGTCTGCTGACCGGTGCTGACCAGCTCGTCGTGCTTGGCGTGGCCCTCCTTGACCAGACGGTCGTGCGTCTGCTGACCGGTGCTGACCAGCTCGTCGTGCTTGGTCTGGCCCTCCTGCACGAGGCGGTCGTGCGTGTCCTGGCCGCTCTGCACCAGCTCGTTGCGCTTGGCGTCGGCCTCGGAGACCACGCGGTCGCGGTAGCCCTCGGCCTCCTGGACCAGACGGGTCTTGGTCGTCTCGCCCTCGGCCACGTGCTGGTCGTGCAGGCGCTGGGCCAGCGAGATGATCGTCGTCGGGTCCTCGCCGGGAGCCGTGGCAGCGGTGGCAGCCGCGGGTGCGGCGGCGCTGGCCTTCTCCTCGGCCTGGGCGGCACGCTGCTGGGCCTCCTGCAGCTCGCCCTCCAGCTGGCGGACGCGCTCGTCGGCGGCGGCCACCTTGCCCCGGAGGTCCTCGAGCTCGGCGGAGCCCTGGGAGGACCCCTCGTCGCGGGCCTGCTCGGCGGCGGCGGCGCGCTCCTCGGCGGCGGCACGGGCCTGGGTGCACTCCTCGAGCTGGCGGCGCAGGTCCTCGACCTCGGCGCCACCGGCCTGCTCGGCGCCCTGGCCGGCCTCCTCGGCGGACCGGCGCGCGGCCTCGATGCGCTCACGCGCCTCGGCCTCGGCCTGGTCGGCGGCGGCCCGCTCCGCCTCGACGCGGGCGCGCAGCTCCTCGAGCTCGGCCTCCAGCTCGTCGCGGCGGCCGTCCGGGGCGGCGGCGAAGGCGGCGGAGTCGTAGGAGTCGGTCCGGTCCCCGAAGCCCTGCCCGGCCCGGCAGTCCTCGAGGTCGGAGCGCAGACCGTCGTTCTCGGCGAGCAGACGTCGCAGCTCGACGACCACCTCGTCGAGGAAGTCGTCGACCTGGGTCTCGTCATAGCCTCGGCGCAGGTGCGTCGCGCTGAAGCTCTTCTTGATGACGTCCTCGGGGGACAGCGCCATGTTTCACCTCGATCAGGAAGTCATCGGCCACGCCTGATCACGAGCGGGCATGGCCGATGACGTGCGGGTTCGGTGCACGTTCACCGGCCACTCTAACGCACCCCAGGCACACCGGTCACGACGACGACGGCGGGCGCGACCGCATACCCCCGGGGGCCTCCCTAGAACGGCAGGAAGAGGACCAGGTTGCGCCCCAGGCTCACGACGAGGAAGAGGACGAGGAAGGCCAGGTCGAGCGCCACCGACCCCAGCCGCAGCGGCGGGATCACCCTGCGCAGCGCCCGCAGGGGCGGGTCGGTCAGGCCGTAGAGCCCGTTGGCCAGGACCAGCAACGGCCCCTTGGGCCGCCAGTCCCGGGCGAAGACCTGCACCCAGTCGAAGACCAGCCGTCCGATGAGGACGAGGAGATAGAGGCCAAGGACGTAGGAGAGGATCTGGCCGACCATGGGAAGAGGCTACGTCAGCTCTGGTTGAACGGCCCCTGCCCCCCGCCGCGCGGGGCCTGCGCCGGCTGGCCGCCGTCGACCTGGACGTGCTCGGGGCCGAGCAGGAAGACCTTGCTCGTCACCCGCTCGATCGAGCCGCGCAGCCCGAAGGCGAGCCCGGCGGCGAAGTCGACCAGGCGCTTGGCGTCCGCGTCGTCCATGTCGGTGAGGTTCATGATCACCGGCACGCCGGAGCGGAAGGCGTCGCCGATGTCCTTGGCCTCGTTGTAGGTGCGCGGGTGGATGGTGGTGATGCGGTTCAGTTCGCTCATCTGCGGCTCCCGGACGACCTGCTTGACCGGCGTGCGGCGCGGCAGCGCGGTGACCTCGGCCCCCGGCTGCCTGTCGTCCTCGTCGCGGACCGCACGGACCGGCGCGGGGTCGCGCTGCACCGGCGCCTCGTGGCGCGCCTCCTCCTCGGTGGGGTAGGCGTCGTAGTCGTCGAAGCGCTCGTCGGACTCGGCGAGTCCGAGGTACTCCATGGTCTTGCGCAGTGCCCCGGCCATCTGAACGAGCTCCTTGGTGCGGACGGGAGGCGGCTCCCGTGGTGGATCGGTCGTTGCCGACGCTACAGGCGAGAACCCATGATCCTGGTCCCGACACGCAGGTGAGTCGCACCACATGCCACAGCAGTTTCATAGTCGCCGCTCATGCCTGCGGACATCCAGGTGGCCCCGGGGTGGTCCGTGCGCAGGTCGGCGCCGAGCCCCGCGAGCCGCTCGAACGCCGCTCGCGTGCCGGCCTCGTCCAGCCCCCTGGGCGCCACCGCCATCAGGCCGCGGAGCCGCAGGTGCTCGGCCGCGGCCACCGCGTCGGCGAGCGCCGGCAGGTCCTCGGGGAGCGCGCCTCCCCTCCCCCGGTCCTCCCCCTCGCCCAGGTCGACCTGGAGGGTGACGTCCATGGGGGTATGCCGTGCACCCTCCTCGAGCGCGGTGCCGACCCCGCGGTCCAGGGCCCGCACGAGACGGTCGCGGTCGACCGACTGGACGACGTCCGCGTAGCGGGCGACCCGGCCGGCCTTGTTGGTCTGGAGCTGGCCGACGAAGTGGACGGTGAGGCCGGCGCGGACGTCCTCGGGCAGCCCGGCGATCTTGGGGCCGGCCTCCTGGTCGCGGTTCTCCCCCACGTGGCGGACGCCGAGGCGGGCGAGGTCCTCCACGTCGCCGGCGGGGAAGAACTTGGTGACGACGACGAGGGTGACCGCCGCGGGGTCGCGACCGGCGGCGCGGCAGGCGGCGTCGATGTCGGCCTGCATCGCTGCGACGTTGGCGGCGAGCTCGTCACGCCGGGCGGTCACGCGGCCTCCTCGCGGTCGAGCAGGCGGACCACGCCGACGAAGCGGCCGGTCTGGCCGTCGCGGCGGTAGGAATAGAGGTCGGGGTCCTCGCGCGTGCACCCCGGGAGCCAGCGCACCGAGACGCCGTCGCGGACGAGCTGCTCCACGACGGCCGAGGCGACGTCGATCGCCGGCGTGCCCGACCAGCTGACGCCGGCCGCGGCCGGGGTCACCGCGGCCGCCTCGTCGCGCATGTGCGCGGGCACCTCGTAGCAGCGGGCGCACACCGACGGCCCGACGACCGCCTCGACCTCCCCCGCGCCGAGGTCCCGGAGCCGGGCCACGGCGGCGGGGACGACGCCCGCGACCATCCCCGGCCGTCCGGCGTGGACCGCGGCGACGAGGCCCGCGCCGCGGTCGAGCAGCAGCACCGGCGTGCAGTCGGCGACCATGACGACGAGCGCCTCGTCGGAGCGGCCGGAGACGAGCGCGTCGGCGGTCGGCGCCCGCAGCGGCTCCGCGGGACCGCCGGAGCCGGTCGCCGGCGTCACCGCGACGTCGCAGCCGTGGACCTGGTCCATGAAGCGCAGGTCGGCCAGTCGCAGACCCAGCTCGTGCGCGAGCCGGTGCCGGTTGGTCGCGACGGCGTCCTCGCGGTCGCCGACGTGCAGGGCGAGGTTGAGCTCGTCGAACGGCGGCTGGCTGGACCCGCCCCGGCGGTCGGTGAAGGCCCACTCGACGCCGTAGGCCCCGCCGCTGGGCTCGATCCGCTCCCGCCAGAAGAACACGAGGTCAGGCTATCGGTGCCCGGACTCGGCCGGTCGGGCGGCGCACCCTGGCCGACCCGTCGGTCACCAGCGCGCGGGGAGGGCCGCCGCGGTGCTCCGCGACGGCCCTCCCGGTGTGACTCAGATCACTTGAGGAAGTCGGGCACGTCCAGGTCGTCGGTCTCGTCCTCGAAGGTCACCTGGCGCGGCGGCTGCTGCACCTGGCGCTGCTGCTTCTGCTGCTGCGGAGCCCCGGCGGGCTGCTGGGCGGGCTGGCGCTGCGGGGCCGGCTGGCCGCCGTCCGTGCGCTCCCCCGCGCCGTCGGTCTGCGCGGTCTGGCCGGGCGCGCCCACGGGACGCTGCTGCTGGGCCTGCGGGGCGGCCTGCTGCTGGCCCTGCTGCCCCTGCGGGCGCGACGCGCCCCCGGCCTGCACCTGGCCGAGCGCACGGTCGTTGTCGCGGGTCTGCGGCACGCCGCCGTCGAAGCCGGCGGCGATGACCGTGACGCGCACCTCGTCGCCGAGGGAGTCGTCGATGACCGCGCCGAAGATGATGTTGGCCTCGGGGTGCGCGGCCTCCTGGACGAGGCGGGCCGCCTCGTTGATCTCGAAGAGGCCGAGGTCCGAGCCGCCCTGGACGGAGAGCAGCACGCCGTGCGCGCCCTCGATGCTGGCCTCGAGCAGGGGCGAGGAGATCGCCAGCTCGGCCGCCTGCACCGCGCGGTCCTCGCCGCGGGCCGAGCCGATGCCCATGAGCGCCGACCCGGCACCCTGCATGACCGACTTCACGTCGGCGAAGTCGAGGTTGATCAGGCCCGGCGTGGTGATGAGGTCGGTGATGCCCTGCACACCGGAGAGCAGCACCTGGTCGGCGCTGCGGAAGGCGTCGAGCATGGAGACCGTCCGGTCGGAGATCGACAGCAGGCGGTCGTTGGGGATGACGATGAGGGTGTCGACCTCCTCGCGGAGGGTCGCGATGCCGGACTCGGCCTGGTTGGCGCGGCGGCGGCCCTCGAAGGTGAAGGGCCGGGTCACGACGCCGATGGTCAGCGCGCCGAGGGACTTGGCGATCTTGGCCACGACCGGCGCGCCGCCGGTGCCGGTGCCGCCGCCCTCGCCGGCGGTGACGAAGACCATGTCGGCGCCGCGCAGCGCCTCCTCGATCTCCTCGGTGTGGTCCTCCGCGGCGCGGCGGCCCACCTCGGGGTCGGCGCCGGCGCCCAGGCCGCGGGTCAGCTCGCGGCCGACGTCGAGCTTGACGTCGGCGTCGCTCATGAGCAGCGCCTGCGCGTCGGTGTTGATGGCGATGAACTCGACACCCTTGAGGCCGACCTCGATCATCCGGTTGATGGCGTTGACGCCACCACCCCCGATGCCAACGACCTTGATGACGGCCAGGTAGTTCTGCGCAGCGGACACGAGGTGGGACCTTCCGGTTCGGGTGCAAGGGGGTCTGTCGATCTGTTGCTGGCGATCATAAATCGCCGGGGCCCTCAGGACCGCCGAGAGTGAACCTCGACTTCAGGTCGAGGGTCGAGGTCGCTCAGCCCTCGGCCGGCGGGATCCCCGCCACGACGGGCGTGTCCGGGATCGAGACGTCGATCGTCTGCGGGAGCGCGCCCTGCGGGTCGATGCTGTCCTGGCCGACGAGGGCCTGGACGACCTTCCACTTCTTCTCCGCCTCGACCGGCGGGCCCCACCGGATCGTCAGCTGGTCGACCTTGATCGTCACGGCGCCGTCCGACCCGAGGCGCGGCGTCGCCAGCTCGCCCTCGAGGTCGGCCGGGTCGGGACGCAGGCGCCACAGCTCGACGAGCCCGCGCACCGTCTGCTGCGGCAGGTCGGAGGGCGTCTCCGCCACGCGCACGGCGGGCAGCTTGTTGGAGGCCTTCTGCGTGCTCGCGTAGACGACCCCGTCGACGTCGGCCAGCCAGGTCTGCCCGTCGCCCTTGAGCGCCAGCGCCGCCTCGCGCAGCTCGACCTCGTAGACCACGGTCGAGGGCCACCTGCGGTCCAGGGTCACGCTCTTGACGCGCTTCTGACCCTCGAGCACCCGCTCGGCCAGCCGGCTCTCCGACACCCGGGCGAGCGGCCGCCCGTGCGGGATGTCGGCCTCGTAGACGATGCTCTCGGCCAGCTCGCCCTCGGCCCCCACGACCTCGACGTCCTTGACGACGAACGCCGCGGAGAAGAAGAAGAGGAAGACCAGCCCGGCCCCCAGCAGCACGACGAGCCCGCCCCACAGCAGCGCCGCGCGCCGCCACGCGCCCGGTCGCCTCGTCATGGCCCTGCGGGCGCGCCAGCGGGCCAGGCGCCCGCGCGTCCCCTGCTCGTCGGTCACCGCGGGGCCTCCCCGAGGAGCGCGAGCAGCTCGGGGCCGACCGTGGTCACGTCGCCCGCGCCCACCGTCAGCACGAGGTCGCCGGGACGGACGAGGGTATGCAGCGCTGCCGCCGCCCCCGCGCGCTCCCCCAGCAGGTGCACCTCGGTCCGCGGCGCCCTCGCGCGGACGAGGTCGGCCAGCAGGGCCGAGGTCACGCCGGGGAACTGCTCCTGCGTCTCCCGCGCGCCGTAGACCGGCAGCAGCAGGAGCACGTCGGCGCCGGCGAGCCCGTCGGCGAAGCCCTCGGCGAAGTCGCGCGTGCGCGAGAAGAGGTGCGGCTGGAAGGCGACGACCAGCCGCCGCCCGGCGGCCGCCGAGCGCCCGGCCCGGACGACCGCGGCGACCTTGGGCGCGTTGTGGGCGTAGTCGTCGACGACCTCGACGCCGCCGGCGCTGCCGACCGGCTCGAAGCGGCGGTGCGCCCCGGGGAAGTCGGCCAGCCCCTCCAGCACCGGCTCCAGCGGCAGCCCGAGCCCGGCGGTCGCGGCGAGCACCGCGGCGGTCGCGTTGTGCACGCTGTGCACGCCCGGCACCGGCAGCGCCAGCCGGGCGGTGGTGCCTGCGGGCACGCCGCCGAGGTCGCGCCCCCAGACCAGGGTGGCGGAGGACGACATACCCTCCGAGCGGGCGTCGCGGACGAGCAGGTCGCACTCCCCCGGGACCGACCCCCAGGTGACGACGTCGGTGCCGTCCTCGCGGGCGCGCGCGGCGAGGCGGGCGGCTCCCGGGTCGTCGGCGGTGGTGACGAGCAGCCCGCCGGGGCGGACGGTGCGGGCGAAGGCGGCGTAGCCCTGCTCCACGCCCGCCGCGTCGCCCCAGTAGTCGAGGTGGTCGGGCTGGACGTTGGTGACGACCGCGACGCGCGGGCGGTAGACGAGGAAGGTGCCGTCGCTCTCGTCGGCCTCGACGACGAACGGCGCGCCCGGCGCCCCGGGCGCGGCGTTGGTGCCGGTGCCCGCGAGCGGCGCGCCGACGACGTAGGCGGGGTCGGCCCCGGCCGCCCGCAGGGCGACGGTGGTCATCGCGCTCGTGGTGGTCTTGCCGTTGGCGCCGGCGACCGCGACGGCGTCGCGCCCGTGGAGCAGCGCGGCGATCCCCTGGGAGCGGTGCAGCACGCGCAGGCCGCGCTCCCGCGCGGCGGCCAGCTCGGGGTTGGACTCCGGTATGGCGCTGCTCACCACCACCGTGTCGGCACCCTCGAGGTGGGCCGGGTCGTGCCCCACGAAGACGCGGGCGCCCTCGGCCTCCAGGGCGCGCAGGGTCGGGCTGTCGGCGCGGTCGGACCCGGAGACGGGCACGCCGGCGGCCAGGAGGAGGCGGGCGACCCCGGACATGCCCGAGCCGCCGATCGCCACGAGGTGGACCGCACCGAGCCGCCCGGCGGGCGGCACGGGCGCGGAGAGGTCGAAGCGGGGGCTGCGCGCGCGGGCGCCCCCGGGGGCCGGCGTGCTCACCGCGGATCTCTGCCCGCCGCCGCGAGGACGAGGTCGACGAGCTGGTCGTCGGCGTCGCGCTCGCCGTGCCCGGCCGCCGCGGCGGCCATCCGCGCGAGCCGGTCGGTGTCGGTGACGAGCGGCAGCACGGTGGTGCGCACCCACTCGGGGCCGACCTCCGCGTCCTCGACGAGCAGGCCGCCGCCGGCCTCGACGACGCCCGCGGCGTTGAGCCGCTGCTCGCCGTTGCCGATCGGCAGGGGGACGTAGACCGCGGGCACGCCGACGGCCGCCAGCTCACTCACCGTGCCGGCGCCGGCGCGGCACACGGCGAGGTCGGCCACGGCGTAGGCCAGGTCCATCCGGTCGGAGTAGTGCATGGCCACGTAGCGCGCGCCGCCGGGTGCGGCGGCCGGCACCTCGACGTCCTTGCCGGCGCCGGTGAGGTGCAGCACCTGGACGCCGGCGGCGAGCAGGTCGGACGCGGCGGCGGAGAAGGCCTGGTTGAGCCGCTGCGCGCCGAGCGAGCCGCCGAAGACGAGCAGGGTCGGGCGGTCGGGGTCGAGCCCGAAGTGGGCCAGCGCCCCGGGCCGCACCGCCGCCCGGTCGAGGTCGCGGATCTCGTCGCGCAGCGGCAGGCCGACGCGGCTGGCGCCCGGCAGCTGGGTGCTGGCGAAGGTGGTCGCCACGTGCGGGGTGAAGCGGGAGCCGAGGCGGTTGGCCAGGCCGGGGCGGGCGTTCTGCTCGTGGATGACGATCGGCACGTCGG
>CAZONQ010000054.1:0-15711 GCA_964581125.1 uncultured Ornithinimicrobium sp. | reverse complement strand
TCTTCAACGACGGCGCCTTCCAGCTGCTCAAGGACCGCGACGAGGCCAAGGCCCGGATCGCCCACCTGCGCGCCGGCGAGCCGGTCCGCGTCGGCGACGACCACGTCGTCGCCCGGGACGAGCACGGCCGGATGGTCGTCCTGCCCGAGGCCGAGGCGGACCCGGCGCGCGTCGTCGTCCACGACCCGACCGAGGCCGACCCGTCGACCGCCTTCGCGCTCTCCCGCCTCGACGACCCGACCATGCAGCACGTGCCGATGGGCATCTTCCGCCAGGTGCAGCGCCCGACCTACGACGACCTCGTCCGCGAGCAGGTCCGCGAGGCGGTCGCCGCCGGCGGGCACGACGACCAGGACCCCGACGAGGTCCTCGGCGACCTGCTGCGCGGCCGCGACAGCTGGACCGTCGACGGCACGCGCCCCGGTGCGACCGAGCAGACGCTGGAGGGCGAGGTCACCACGGGCGCTACCGCCGCGGCCGGTGACGCGCTGCAGCACGAGGCCGAGCGGGCCCTGGTGGAGTGACGCCGGCCGAGCGGACGCGCCAGGGCACCGTCTACGGCTTCCTCGCCTACCTCATCTGGGGAGCCTTCCCCCTCTACTTCGCCGCGTTGCGGCCCGCCGGCCCCTGGGAGATCGTCGCCCACCGCATCGTCTGGACGCTCGTCCTCTGCGCGCTGGTCCTGCTGCTCACCCGCGACCTGCGCTGGCTGCTCGACCTGGCCCGCCACCCCCGCCGCCTGGCCGGGGTCGCGGTCGCAGGAGTGCTCATCGCGCTCAACTGGGGGATCTACACCTACGCCGTGCTCAGCGGCCACGTCACCGAGGCCGCCCTCGGCTACTTCCTCAACCCGCTGGTCACCGTGGCCCTCGGCGTGCTCATCCTGCGCGAGCGCCTCCGCCGCGCGCAGTGGGTCGCCGTCGCCGTCGGGGCCGCGGCCGCCCTCTACCTCACCGTCGACTACGGCCGGCCGCCGGTCATCTCGCTCGCGCTCGCGTTCAGCTTCGCCAGCTACAGCCTGCTGAAGAACCGGCTCGGCGTCTCCCTCTCGGCGCTGCGCTCGCTCGCCGGGGAGTCCCTGACGATCCTGCCCGTCGCGGTCGTGATCCTCATCTGGCTCGGCCGCCGCGGGGAGACGACCTTCGTCGGCCACGGCGTCGGCCACACGCTGCTGCTCGTCTCCACCGGCGTCGCCACCGCCGTGCCGCTCCTGCTCTTCGCCGCCGCCGCCTCGCGCGTGCCGCTGTCGACGATCGGGCTGCTGCAGTTCCTCACCCCGGTCCTGCAGCTGCTCACCGCGGTGCTGCTCCTCGGGGAGACCGTGCCGACCACGCGCTGGGTCGGCTTCGGACTCGTGTGGGTCGCACTCGTCGTGCTCACCGCGGACATGGTCGGGCACGTGCGGCGGTCGCGCCGGTCGCGCCAGGACCTCCTCGATCCCGCCCCCTGACCTCTCCGCCGGACCGGCAGGTGATGGCGCACCTCACAACGCCTGCATGCCGTGCAATTTTGCACTCAGTGCAGGTATGTGGTTAGCCTGGTTCACGTGACCACCACCCACTCCCCCGGCCGGCGGGAGCTCAACAAGGCGCGCACGCGCGAGGCCGTCACGGACGCCCTGCTCTCCCTGCTGCGAGAGTCACCGGCGGGCGACATCACCGTGGAGCAGGTGGCCGAGCGCGCCGACATCTCGCGGCGCACCTTCTTCAACTACTACGCCGGGCTGGCCGCGGTGATCGGCGAGGTGCTGCGCGGCTACACGGACGGTCTCGCCGAGACCCTGCCGTCCGGCCCGCTCGCGGAGGGCCCCGTGCACGCCATCCGGGCGCTGCTGGCCAGGGCCGGCCTGGACAAGGGGTTCCTGACCTGGCTGGCCGCGCTCAACTGCCACGGCGCGGTGAGCGAGCAGGCGGTCCTGCTCGAACGGGCCGTCTGGACCGACCTGGGCGGCTGGTTCAAGGACGTCCTGGCCGAGCGCCTTCCCGCCGAGGTCGACCCCCTCTACCTCGCCACCCTCGCCGACGCCGTCATGAGCGCCTTCGCCGCGGCCACCGAGCCGTGGATCGAGGAGCTCCAGGGCCGCGTCGACCTCGAGGACGCCGACGTGGACGCCTTCCTCACCCACCTGGACCGCGCCCTCGGCTACCTCGAGACCGGCTGGACCCCGAGCGTCTGACCCGGCGCACACCCCATACCTCCCCCTCCCCCGACCCACCCCGAAGGATCCCCGTGGCTACCCTCCTGCACCGACTCGGCCGCTGGTGCGCCGACCGTCGCCTCACCGTCGTCGCGCTCTGGGCGGCACTGCTGGCTCTCACCGTCAGCGGCACCGTGCTGCTGGCCAAGCCCCTGACCAACGAGTTCTCCATCCCGGGCAGCCGCTTCGAGGAGGTCCTCACCAGGCTGCAGGAGGAGATCCCCGAGGCGGCCGGGACGACCGGCACCGTCGTCTTCACCAGCGACGAGCCGTTCACCGACGCCCAGGAGGAGGCGGTCGCCGACGCGGTCGCCGCCTGGGAGTCGATCGACGGCGTCACCGCCGTCGACCCCTTCGAGGCCCAGGCCCAGATCGACGGCACCGCCGACGAGCTGGCGGACGGCCGCGCCGAGCTCGAGTCCGGACGCACCGAGCTGGCCGAGGGCCAGGAGCAGCTCGACGCCGCCGAGGAGCAGGTCGCGCAGGGCGAGCAGGAGCTCGAGGACGGCCGCGCCCAGGTCGAGGCCGGCGAGGCCGAGCTGGCCACGCAGACCGAGCAGCTCGACGCCGCCCAGGCCCAGCTCGACCAGCAGCTGGCCCAGCTCGAGGCCGGCGTCGCCGCCGGCCAGGTGCCGCCCGCCGCCGAGCAGGCCGCCCGGGCCGAGATCGCGGCCGGCCAGGCGCAGATCGACGGCGGGCGCCAGCAGCTCCAGGCGGCCCAGGCCCAGCTGGACGCCGCGCGCGAGAAGGTCGCCCAGGGCGAGCAGGAGCTCGAGGAGGGCCGGGCCCAGCTCGAGGAGGGCCGCGCCGAGCTCGCCGACGGCCGCGCCGAGCTCGAGGAGGGCGAGGCCGCGCTCGCGGCCGGCGAGCGCATGGCGGGCCTCACCGAGGGCATGCGCATGGTCAACGAGGCGGGCACCGTGGCGATGTCCCAGGTGAGCGTCGCAGAGGCCGAGGGCTTCATCCCTCCGGAGACCCGCGCGCAGATCCTCGACGTCGACGGCCAGCTGGAGGCCGCCGGCGTGCACACCGACTTCAGCAAGGAGATCACCGACGACCTGAGCAGCATCATGGGCCCCGGCGAGGTGCTCGGTCTCGTCGTCGCCGCGCTGGTGCTGGTCGTGATGCTCGGCTCGCTGCTCGCCGCCGGGCTGCCGCTGCTCATGGCGCTGATCGGGGTCGGCGTCGGCATCACCGGCGCCCTGGCGCTGACCCAGTGGGTGTCGATGAACTCCGTCACCCCCGCCCTGGCGCTCATGCTGGGCCTCGCGGTGGGCATCGACTACTCGCTCTTCCTCATCAACCGGCACCGCGAGCAGCTGCGGCACGGCATGGGCGTGCGCGAGTCGATCGCCCTGGCGGTGGGCACGTCCGGCAACGCGGTCGCCTTCGCCGGCCTGACCGTCATCATCGCGCTGTCCGCGCTGACGCTGACCGGGATCCCGTTCCTCGGCGTCATGGGCCTGGTCGCCGCCGCCACCGTGCTCGTCGCGGTGCTCGTCGCCCTGACCCTCACGCCCGCCCTGCTCTCCCTCATGGGCCGGCGCGTGCTGCCCCGCAAGGTCCGCGAGGCGCTCGCCGCCCGCGACACCAGCGAGGTCGCCGCCGAGGACGCCCGCCAGGAGGACACCCACCGCGGCTGGGCCGCCTGGGTGCAGCGCCGCCCGTGGCTGGCCGTCGTCGGCGTGCTCGCGATCGTCGCCGGCCTCGGGTGGCCCGCGGCCCAGCTGCGCCTCGGCCTGCCCGACGGCTCGGCCGAGCCGGCCGGGTCCACGGCCTACCAGACCTACGACACCGTGCGCGAGGAGTTCGGCGCCGGCGCCAACGGGCCGATCATCGTCGTCGCCGAGATGGACGAGCCGGTCGCCGAGGGCGAGACCGCGCTGCTCAACGCGCAGGCCGACATCGGCGAGGAGCTCGACGCGGTCGACGGCGTCGTCCGGGTGCTGCCAGCCGGCGTGAGCGAGGACCGCTCCACGCTCGCCTTCCAGGTCCAGCCCGAGGGCGGTCCCGCCGAGGAGTCGACCACGGCCCTCGTCGACCGGCTGGACGCCGCCGTCGGCGAGATCGGCGAGGCGCACGGCGCCACGCTCGGCCTCACCGGGCAGACCGTCGCCAACATCGACATCTCCCAGCAGCTGGCCGGCGCGCTCCCGCTCTACCTCACGGTCGTCGTGGGCCTCTCCCTCGTCCTGCTGCTGCTCGTCTTCCGCTCGGTGCTCGTGCCGCTGCTGGCCACGGCCGGCTTCCTGCTCAGCCTCGTCGCGGCGTTCGGCGCCGTCGTCGCGGTCTACCAGCTGGGGCACCTGTCGCCGGTCTTCGACGTCCACGAGCCCGGTCCGGTCCTGAGCTTCCTGCCCATCCTGCTCATCGGCATCCTCTTCGGGCTGGCCATGGACTACCAGGTCTTCCTGGTGTCGGCGATGCGCGAGGCGCACGTCCACGGCGCCCCGGCGCGCACGGCCGTGGTGACCGGCTTCAACCACAGCGCCCGCGTGGTCACCGCCGCAGCGATCATCATGATCTCGGTCTTCGGCGGCTTCGTCTGGGCGCACCTGACGATGATCCGGCCCATCGGCCTGGGGCTGGCGGTCGGCGTGCTCGTCGACGCCTTCCTCGTCCGGATGACGCTCACGCCGGCGGTGCTCTCCCTCCTCGGCGAGCGCGCCTGGTGGCTGCCGCGCTGGCTCGGCCGCGTGCTGCCGGAGGTCGACGTCGAGGGTGCCGGGCTCGAGCGGAACCAGCCGGGCCGCCCGGAGGGCACGGACGCCCCTGCGCCGCAGGGGCCGACGGACCAGGCGCCTCAGGAGGAGGTCGTGGCTTCCCCCAGCCGCTGACCGGCGGCCTGCAGCAGCGTCCGGGCGCCGGCCCGCGCAGCAGCGTCACCCTCGGTGACCTGCAGCGCGAGCCGGCGCCCGTCGCGCTTCCACACCACGATCCCCGGACCCCCGTCGACGATGTAGGACGTGCGGTCCGGCAGCGGCCGCAGCCCGATCCCGCCCCACGCCATCGGGTCCAGGTCGAGCACCTCGACGCCCACCACGGCCCCCGCAGGGATCGTCGCCACCCGCACCGGGAGCACCCGCGAGCGGACGGTCAGCCCGTCGGCGTCGACATGCACGCGCACGGCCGACCAGGCGACCGCCAGCAGCGCGGCCCCGCCGCCGACGAGGACGACCACGGCCGCCATGGCCAGGCTCTCGCCCCTGGCGACCACGACGACGGTCGTCACCGCGAAGACGACGGCCAGGCCCCACCCGAGCACCTTGAGCGTGCCTGACGCGACGTCCGTCGCCCAGGGCTCGACGGGCCGCACCGCCCGGCCGCGCACCGCCTGGGTGCGGGCCCGCTCCGGCACCCGGGCCCGCAGCTCGGCGAGCGCGGGCACGCGGCGGCCGTGCACGGCATACCCCACGACCCCGGCGACGACAGCGCCGGCGACGGCGAGGAGGGCCCACCCCTGGCCGACCGCGTCGGGTCCGGAGACCTGCGTGCGCCACACCGTCACGACGTAGACCAGCAGCGCGCCCCACCCGACCGCGGCGCCGGCGGCGAGGGCCCAGCGCGACCACGACTGCGGCACGACGCGCTGGAGCACGGCGAGCGCCGCCGCACCGAGCGCGCAGAGCACCACGACGCTCATCACCCAGGTGAGCAGCCCCGCGCCGGTCGTCCACCCGTCGGGCGTGCTGCCGGACCAGTGCGACGGCACCCGCTCGGGCGGCGGCAGCACCGGCACGGCCGCGAGCAGCACCGCCAGCGGGAGGATGGTGACCAGGCCGGCGAGGACGCGGCGCACGTTCATCGGGACCTCCGGGTGGGGAGCACGGACCGGACCAAGGGTATGCGGTGCCCTCACCGGGTCCGCGTCGCCCGACCGTCACCGCCCCGCGGGCCGGTGTTCACCGCACGGTCGCCCGGGTGTCCCCCGCCGGTCCTAGCGTCCCGAGCAGCCGGGCACGACCCGGACCGGACGACCGACGAGGACCAGATCCGTGCCTGCCCCCACCGCCCACCGCCCGCTCCTCCCCCTCACCGCGACCGGCCAGCACCTGACCAACCGCAGCGCCCAGACCTGCCGCTACCGCTGCGGCGACCAGTGCGCCCAGCCGGTGCCCAACACCTCCGGCTCCACCCACTTCGGGGACGTCGTCGCCGCCTCCGTCTCCCGGCGCGCGGTCCTCCAGGGCCTCGCCGGGGCCGCCGTCGTGACGAGCCTGGCGTGGAGCACCGCGGAGAGCGCCCACGCGGCGCCGGGCCGCGGGAAGCCGGGCCTGGCCGGCTTCGAGCCGATCGCGCCCACTCCGGCCCACGTCGACGAGCTCGTGGTGCCCCGGGGCTACGCGTGGGCGCCGGTGATCTCCTGGGGCGACCCGGTCGAGGCGGGCGCCCCCGACTTCGACGTCGACCGCCAGTCCGTGGAGGCGCAGAAGAAGCAGGCCGGCTACAACGCGGACTACCTCGCCCTGCGGCGCGGCGGCGACCGGGGCGACGGCGCCAACCGGGGCCTGGTGGTCCTCAACAACGAGTACACCAACCCCGAGCTGATGTTCCCCGGCTACGACGCGGCGGCCGGGCCGACCCCCGAGCAGGCGGCGATCGAGATGGCCGCGCACGGCATGACCATCGTCGAGGTGCGGCGCCGCGGCCCGTTCGCGCCGTGGACCTACGACCGGCACGGCGCCCGCAACCGCCGCATCCACGCGTGGACCCCCTTCCGCGTGGACGGGCCGGCCGCCGGCGCGGCATGGATGCGCACCAGCGCCGACCCGACCGGGACCGAGGTGCTGGGCACCCTCAACAACTGCGCCGGCGGGGAGACCCCGTGGGGCACGTCCCTGTCCGGCGAGGAGAACTTCAACCAGTACTTCGACGCCCAGGGCGCGCCCGACCCGCACGGCCGGCTCGCCCGCTACGGCATCACCTCCGGCGGGCGCGGCTGGGAGCGGGCCGAGGAGCGCTTCCGGGTCGCCGCCGAGCCCCACGAGGTCAACCGCTTCGGCTGGGTCGTCGAGGTCGACCCCGACGACCCGAGGTCCACGCCGGTGAAGCACACGGCGCTCGGCCGCTTCAAGCACGAGGGCGCCACCGTGCGGCTGGCGGCCGACGGGCGCCCCGTGGCCTACATGGGCGACGACGAGCGCTACGACTACGTCTACAAGTTCGTCTCCCGTCGGCGCTACGTCGAGGGCGACAAGGCGCACAACATGACGCTGCTGTCCGAGGGCGACCTCTACGTGGCCCGGTTCACCGGCGACGGCCGGGAGGACGGCGAGTGGGACGGCACCGGCGTCTGGCTCCCGCTCGTGGTGGACGGCGCCTCGCACGTGCCCGGGATGTCCGTGCCCGAGGTCCTCACCTGGACCCGGCAGGCCGCCGACCTGGTCGGGCCGACCAAGATGGACCGGCCCGAGGACGTCGAGCCCGACCCGCACACCGGGCACGTCTTCATCGCGCTGACCAACAACACCCGGCGCACTCCCGCCGAGGTCGACGAGGCCAACCCGCGGCCGGGCAACAAGTCCGGTCACGTCGTCGAGCTGGTCGAGGCCGGCGGCGACGCGGCCGCGCCGACGTTCGAGTGGCGCATCGTGCTCGTCGCGGGGCGCCCCGAGGACCCGTCGACCTGGTTCGCGGGATACGACAAGAGCCTGGTCAGCCCGATCAGCTGCCCCGACAACCTGGCCTTCGACGGGCAGCCGGGGCACCTGTGGATCTCCACCGACGGGGCTCCCGGCACGATCGGCACCGCCGACGGCATGTTCCTCATGCCGACGGAAGGGCCGGACCGCGGGCGGGTCCAGCAGTTCCTCTCCGTGCCCACCGGCGCCGAGTGCTGCGGTCCGGTGGTCTCCTGGGACGACCGCTCGGTCCTCGTCTGCGTCCAGCACCCCGGCGAGGGCGAGCTGCCCAGCCGCTACCCCTACCTCGGCGACGGCGTGCCGCGCCCGGGCGTGGCGCACGTCTACCGCACCGCCCCGGGCCACGACCGACGTCCCTGACCGGGGACGCCCTCGGCGGGGACGGCCGCCGGGGCGTGCCGGGGCCGGGCGGCAGGGCGGGGACCGCCCGGCACCGGCGCGCCTGTTCTTCGCTAGCGTGTGCACCGACCCATGGACGCCACCCAGCCGCCGACCCAGCCCCCGCCGCTCGCCGAGGAGACCGCAGCGCTCCTCCGCGCCGTCGAGCAGCTCGGCGACAGCGACGAGGCGGGCCACCTGCTCCGGCGGGGTCTGCGGATCGCCCGCACCATCACCGGGGCGCGCGTCGCGGTGCTCTCCATCGACGACGAGGTGCACCCCGGGCGGGCCGCCCAGGTCCTCACCGACGGCGCGGAGCAGGAGGACCCCCTGGTGGCGCCGCTCCTGGGGCCGCACCCCGAGGACGAGGCGGGCACCGTCCTGCGCGCGGAGGTCCGGGTCGCCGGCAGCCGCTTCGGCACCATGCTCCTGGCGGGCTGGCGGACCGCGCCGGGGCCGCGCGAGCGGGCGGTGCTCCAGGGGCTGGCGATGGCGCTGGGGCCGCGGATCGAGACCCTGCGCCAGCGGCGGGTCAGCGAGCTGCACGAGCAGGTGACCACGACGGTGTGGGAGCTCAACCGGACCCTCGTCGACGAGGTCGACCTGGAGGTGACGCTGCCGCTGCTGACGCGGCGCGTGCTCGAGCTCACCTCGGCCGAGGTGGTCGCGATGGTCGGCACCCGCCCGGACGGACAGCAGCGCGTGCTGGCGGCCTCGGGCGAGGGCGCCGGAGCGGTCCTGGCGGAGCTGGCCACCGACGTCAGCGAGGTGCTGCGCGCAGGCACGGCGCACCACTGGTCGGAGACCCCGAGCGACGCCAACCTCAGCAGCGACCGTCGCGTCTCGACCAGCCTGGTGCCCCTGGACACCCGGGCCGGCGATCCCGTGGTGCTCGTGGTCCACCGCTGGAAGCCCTCCCGCGGCGTCGCCGAGCGCCAGGTGCGCGAGGTCATCAGCGCGCTGGCGCTGCAGGCCTCGGTGGTCCTGGACCGCGAGCACGGCGAGCGCGAGCACGACCAGCTCACGGTGCTGCAGGACCGCGACCGGATCGCCCGGGACCTGCACGACCTCGTCATCCAGCGGCTCTTCGCGGTCGGCCTGACGCTGCAGGGCGCCACCCGCCGCGCCGTGCGGCCCGAGGTGACCGAGCGCCTCGAGGGCGCGGTCAGCGAGCTCGACCAGACCATCCGCGACATCCGCGCCACGATCTTCGAGCTGCGCCACCGGCCGGGCGACGGGAGCTTCCGGGCCGACCTGCGCCAGCTCATCGAGTCCTACGCCTCCACGCTCGGCTTCGCCCCCGTCGTCCAGCTCGTCGGGCCGATCGACTCGGTCACCGACGACGAGGTGCAGACGCAGGTGCTCATGGTCGTGCGCGAGGCGCTGTCCAACGTGGCCCGGCACGCCCGCGCCGACTCCGCCACGGTGGAGGTGGAGGCGACGGCGGAGCTGTTCACGGTCGTCGTGCGCGACGACGGCGTGGGCGTGGGTCCGGGGACGGTCGAGAGCGGCCTGGGCAACGTGCGCGCCCGGGCGGCCGAGCACGGCGGGGCCGTCGAGCTCTCCCCCGGCCGGCCGCGCGGCACCGTCCTGCGCTGGTGGGTGCCGGTCTAGCCCTCGCGTGCCCGGCGGCGGCTCACTTGTCGAAGAGCTTGGCCCCGAGGACGGCGGCCTGCGTGCGTCGCTCCAGGCCCAGCTTGGCCAGGACGCTGGTCACGTAGTTCTTCACCGTCTTCTCCGCCAGGAACAGCTCGCCGGCGATCTGCCGGTTGGTCAGCCCGTCCGCGATGAGCTCGAGGATGCGCCGCTCCTGGTCGGTCAGCAGCGCGAGCTTGTCGGCCTGCGGGTCGCCGTGCCGCAGCCGGTCCATGACCTTGGTGACGAGCGTGGGGTCGATGAGCGAGCGCCCCGCCGCGATGCTGCGGATGCCGTCGACGAGGTCGGTGCCGGCGATCTGCTTGAGCACGTAGCCGTCGGCGCCGGCCATGATCGCGGCGAAGAGTGCCTCGTCGTCGTCGTAGCTGGTGAGGATGAGCGCCCGGATGGACGGGTCGGCGGCGCGGACGTCGCGGCACACCTCGATCCCCGAGCCGTCGGGCAGCCGGCCGTCGAGGACGGCCACGTCGGGGGCGAGCTCGAGGATCTCCCGGGTCGCGCGCACGGCGCTGCCCGACTCGCCGACGATCTCCAGGTCGTCCTCGGCCGAGAGCAGGTCGCGCAGGCCGCGGCGGACCAGCTCGTGGTCGTCGAGCAGGTAGACCATGATCCGGCCCTCCGGCGCGCCCATCGCCCAGGCTCCCTAGCTGGAGCGCTCCGCGACCCCGTCGACCAGCGCGCGGAGCGCGTCGACGGCGGTGCCGGGGGCGAGCCCGTCGAGGAGCGCGCGGGCCTCGTCGGCGACCCGCGCCGAGTGCGCCCGGGCCTGGTCCATGGCCCGGTGCGCGCGCAGCAGCTCCAGGGCCTCGGCCAGCTCGGCCGGCTCCTCGACCGGGCCACGGGTCAGCTCGAGCAGCCGCCGGTCGGCGGGGTCGGTGGAGGTGCGGGCGTAGAGCACCGGCAGGGTGGCCTTGCCCTCGCGCAGGTCGGTCCCGGGCGTCTTGCCGGAGGTGTCCGAGGCGACGTCCAGCAGGTCGTCGGCCAGCTGGAAGACCACGCCCAGCTTCTCGCCGAAGGCGGTGAGCGTGCGCACGGTCGCCTCGTCGCACCCGCCGAACATCGCGCCGTAGCGCGCGGCGGTCGCGATCAGCGCGCCGGTCTTGTCGGCGAGGATCTGCAGGTATGCGGTGACGGCGGCCGGGTCGTCGGCGTCACCGGCCAGCGCGGCCCCCTCGGGCGCCGGGTCGAGCGTCTGGCGGTCGTCGCGGATCTGGCCCGCGCACAGGCGCACGAAGGTCTCGGCCTGGATCTTGACCGCCTCGGCGCCGAGCCCGGCCACGACGGAGGAGGCCGTGCCGAAGAGGAGGTCGCCGACGAGGATGGCCGTGGCGTTGCCGTAGCGCGCGTTGGCGCTCTGCACCCCGCGCCGCAGGTCCGCCTCGTCCATGACGTCGTCGTGGTAGAGGGAGGCCAGGTGGGTCAGCTCGACACCCACCGCGGCGTCGACGACGCGCTCGTCCCAGCCGTCGCCGACCTCGCTGGCGAGCAGGGTCAGCAGCGGCCGGAAGCGCTTACCGCCCGCAGCGGCCAGGTGGCCCGACGCCTCGGCGACGAACGGGTCGTCGTGGTCGACGACCTGCGCCAGCCTCCCGGCCACCGCACCCATGCCCGCCGCGACGCGCTCCTGCAGGGCCGGGTCGACGCCGGGGACGTCGGCCAGCTGGACCGCGGGGCTGGCGGGAGCGGTCACCGGAGGAAGGCGGCGGTGCTCTGCGCCAGGTCGAGCATCGGGCTGGGCAGGACGCCGAGCGCCAGCGTGACCGCGATGCCCGCGACGATCGCGAAGACGGTGAGGATCGACGGGGTCACCACGACGGTGTCGCCGCCGTCCTCGTCACCGCGCCACATGAGCACGACCAGCTTGAAGTAGATGTAGGCGGTCACCGCGCTGGCGAGCACGCCGACGACGGCCAGCCACGCCCAGCCCTGGCTGATCGCCGCCGAGAACACCGCGAACTTGCCGGTGAAGCCGGAGGTCAGCGGGATGCCGGTGAAGGCGAGCATGAGGAAGGTGAACGCGGCGGCGGTCCACGGCGCCCGCCGGCCCAGCCCGGCCCACTGGCCGACCTGCGAGGCCTCGGTCCCGGAGGAGCGCACCAGGCCCACGATCGCGAAGGCCGGGATCGTCATGAAGCCGTAGGCCGCCAGGTAGAACATCGTGCTGGAGATGCCGGCCTGGTCCATCGAGATCAGGCCGACGAGCACGAAGCCCGCGTGCGCGATCGAGGAGTAGGCCAGGATCCGCTTGACGTCGGTCTGCACGATCGAGACCACGGCGCCGACCACCATCGTCAGGGTGGCGATCGCCGCCAGGACCGGCTGCCAGTCGGCGCGCACGCCCTCGACCGCGACGTAGAACACCCGGAGCATCGCCCCGAAGGCCGCGATCTTGGTCGCCGCGGCCATGAAGCCGGTGACCGGCGTCGGGGCGCCCTGGTAGACGTCCGGCGTCCACGCGTGGAAGGGCACGGCGCCGACCTTGAAGAGCAGGCCGACGGCGAGCAGCAGGATGCCGGGCAGGAGCAGCCCGTCCATGCCGACGTTGCCGGTGACCGCGGCCGCGATCTCGCCGAAGCGCAGCGAGCCGGCGTAGCCGTAGAGCAGCACCGCGCCGAAGAGGAAGAACGCCGAGCTGAAGGACCCCAGCAGGAAGTACTTCAGCGAGGCCTCCTGCGAGAGCAGGCGGCGGCGGCGCGCCAGGCCGGCCAGGATGTAGAGCGGCAGCGACAGGACCTCCAGCGCGATGAACAGCAGCAGCAGGTCGTTGGCGCAGACGAAGAGCATCATGCCGAAGACCGAGAGCAGCGACAGCGGGAAGATCTCGGTGTTGCTGGCGCCGTGCCGCACGGCGTAGGCCTCCTCCGCGGACCCGGGGGTGGCGGCCCCGGCCTGGGTGAAGGTGTCGGCCTGCTGGCCGCCGAGCCGCTCGGCCATCACGAGCAGCGCCAGCAGCGAGACGACCAGCAGCAGGCCCTGCAGCACGAGGGCGGGGCCGTCGAGCGCGATCGTGTCGGCCGCGGTGAGGCCCTGGTTGCGGGGGCCGAGGACGACCAGCGCGACGAAGGCGAGCACCAGGGTGACGACCGCGACCGGGAGCTGCACGGCATACCGGGTGCCCCGCGAGGCGAAGCCCTCGACCAGGACGCCGACCAGACCGCCCACGAGGACGATGATCAGCGGCAGCAGCCCGATGTAGTCGATGGCGGGCGCGACGAACTGTCCGGTCATCAGCGGCCACTCCCCTCAGCGTTGGCGGTGTCGACGGCCGGGACCGAGTCCTGGACCCCCACCTGCTGCAGCGACTGCTGCACGGCGGGCTCCAGGACGTCCAGGACCGGCTTGGGGAAGAACCCCAGGGCAAGGAAGGCGACGATGATCGGCGCGACGACCAGCTTCTCGCGGCCGGTCATGTCGGGCACCTCCGCCAGGACGGGCCGCGGCCCGGTGGCGATGCGCTGGTACATCAGCAGCATGTAGAGGGCCGAGAGGACCACTCCGAAGGCACCGAGCACGCCGAGCCACGGGTAGTTCTCGAAGACGCCGACCACGACCATGAACTCGCTGATGAAGGAGTTCAGGCCCGGCAGCGCCAGCCCGGACATCGCCGAGAAGAGCAGCACGCCGGCGATGACGGGGGTGACCCGCTGCCAGCCGCCGTAGTCGCGGATGTCCCGCGAGCCGTGGCGGGCGATGAGCATGCCGGCGACGAGGAACAGCCCGGCGGTCGTGAAGCCGTGGTTGATCATGTAGAGCGTCGCGCCGGACCCGCCGACCGTGGTGAAGACGAAGATGCCCATGACGATGAAGCCGAAGTGGCTCACCGAGGTGTAGGCGATCAGGCGGAGCATGTCGTTCTGGCCGATCGCCAGCAGCGCGCCGGCGACCATCGAGACCAGGGCCAGGATCAGCACGACGGGCGTCGCCCACTGGCTGGCCTCGGGGAAGAGGGTCAGGCAGAAGCGGATCATCCCGTAGGTGCCGACCTTGTCCAGGACGCCGATCAGGAGCACCGACGTCGCCGGGCGCGCCTGCTCGGCAGCCAGCGGCAGCCAGGTGTGGACCGGCCACATCGGCGCCTTGATCGCGAAGGCGATGAAGAAGCCGAGGAACAGCCAGCGGCCGGCGGCGACCGACAGGTCCAGGCCCTCGAGGTTGGTGAGCAGGAAGCCGTCGGTGCCGCGCGGGCCGGCGAGGTAGACGCCGATGACCGCGACGAGCATGACCAGCCCGCCCGCCAGCGAGTAGAGCAGGAAGGTGGTGGCGGCCCGGCCCCGGCGCGTCCCCCCGAACATCGCGATGAGGAAGTAGACCGGCAGCAGCATCGCCTCGAAGAAGACGTAGAAGAGGAAGACGTCGATCGCGGCGAAGACGCCGACCATCGTGGCCAGCAGCGCCAGCATCATCGCGAAGTAGGTGTGCTGGCGGCGGCCGTCGGCCGGCACGTCGTCCCAGGCGGCCAGGATGCAGACCGGCACCAGGATCAGGCCCAGCAGGATCATCGTCAGCGAGATGCCGTCCACGCCCAGGGCGTAGGAGACACCGAACTGCGGGATCCACGGGTAGATCTCGGTGAGCTGGAACTGCTCGGTCGAGCCGGTGCTGAACTGCGTCAGCGCGCCGATGCCGACGGCCAGGGAGGCCAGCGAGAAGCCCAGCGCGACGGGGCGCACGGCGGTGCTGGCCCGGGGCAGCAGGGCCACCACCAGCGCGCCGACGAGCGGCAGCACCAGCAGCGTGGTCAACCAGGGGAAGTTCATCACTGCATCACCCACACAGCACCGAGGATGGCGACGACGCCGAGCAGCATCGTCAGGGCATAGGAGCGCACGAACCCGTTCTGGGCACGGCGCAGGACACCGGCGACGCCGGTCAGGCCGGAGGTGGTGCCACCGGTGACCGCGCCCTCGACGACGTGACCGTCGGCCTCCACGGAGGTCGCGACCAGGGCGGCGCCGGGAGCCCGGAAGAGGATCTCGTTGACGTCGTCCTGGAAGAGGTCGCGGCGGGCGGCGCGGGTGGCGAAGCTGCCGTGCGGGGCGACCACCGGCACCTCCTCACGGCCGTACTGCCACCAGGCCAGCGCGACGCCGGCGAGCATGAGCACGAAGATCACGACCTGGATCGCCATCACCGGGATGACCGGCGCGTGGTGCTCGGCGACGCCGAACACCGGCTCCAGCCAGGCGGAGAGGATGCCGGTCGGCCACAGGGCCAGGCCGAGGCCGATCGACCCGAGCGCGAGGATCCACATCGGGACCGTCATCAGCGGGCCGGACTCGTGCGGGTGGACGTCCTCCTCCCAGCGGGCCTTGCCGTGGAAGGTCATGAAGAACAGTCGGCTCATGTAGTAGGCGGTGATGCCGGCGGTGATCATCGCGGCCAGGCCGAACACCCAGGGCCGCCAGCCCTCGCCGGTGAAGGCGGCCTCGATGATGAGGTCCTTGCTCCACCAGCCGGACATGAACGGCACGCCGATGATCGCGACCCAGCCGGCGGCGAAGGTCAGCCAGGTCTGCATCATCTCGCGGGACAGGGCGCCGAAGCGGCGCATGTCGACCTGGTCCTTCATGCCGTGCATGACCGAGCCGGCGCCGAGGAACATCCCCGCCTTGAAGAAGCCGTGCGTCACCAGGTGGAAGATCGCGAAGGTGTAGCCGACCGGACCCAGACCCACGGCCAGCATCATGTAGCCGATCTGCGACATCGTGGAGGCGGCCAGCGCCTTCTTGATGTCGTCCTTGGCGCAGCCGACGATCGCCCCGTAGACGAGCGTGATCGTGCCGACCACGGCCACGGCCAGCTGGGCGTTCGGCGTGGCGTCGTAGATCGCCTGCGAGC
>CAZONQ010000053.1:0-16138 GCA_964581125.1 uncultured Ornithinimicrobium sp. | reverse complement strand
ATGGTACTGCACCGGAGACGGTGTGGGAGAGTAGGACACCGCCGGACCCAACTTCTAGAGTAGGCCCTGACCAACACTACGGTGTCGGTCAGGGCCTACTGGCACGTCCGGGCCCGAGAGGCGACGAGGAAGGTGCACCACGTGAGCGAGGACCGCAGAGACCGGCGCGGCGACGACCGCGGCCGGGACCGCAGGGACCGGGGCGTCGACCGTCGTGACGACCGCGGTGCGGACCGGAGGGGCCGCGAGGCCGGACGCCGCGACGAGCGGGGCCGGCCGCGACGGGACGACCGTGACGTCCGTGACCGGCGCGGGGGCGACCGTCGCGAGGAACGCGGTCGACGGGCCCACGAGCGCGGCGGGCGCGAGGGACGCGAGGGGGACCGTCCGCGTCGTCGCGAGGACGAGCGGGCGCCGCGCTACCGGGAGCCGGAGGTCCCGGAGGGGATCGAGGCCAGGCAGCTGGACAAGGCGCTCCGCTCGGAGCTGCTGACGCTCAGCAAGGACAACGCCGACGGCACCGCGCGCCATCTGGTGGCGGCCGGGCTGGCGGTCGAGGAGGAGGACCTGGACACCGCGCTGGCGCACGCCCAGGCGGCGGCCCGCCGGGCCGGCCGCGTCGCGGGGGTGCGGGAGACGCTCGGGGTCGTCCACTACCGGCGTGGCGAGTGGGCGAAGGCCCTCTCGGAGTTCCGCACCGCTCGCCGTCTCTCAGGCCAGGACCACCTGCTCCCCCTCATCGCCGACACCGAGCGAGGTCTCGGACGCCCGGAGCGGGCGCTCGAGCTCGCCGCCTCCCCGGAGGCGGGGCGGCTGGACCCGGCCGGCCGGATCGAGATGGCCATCGTCGTCTCGGGAGCCCGCGTCGACATGGGCCAGACCGCGGCCGCCGTGCAGCACCTGCGAGACCTCGTGCGGCACGGCTCCCCGCGGGCACCGTGGGCGGCGCGGCTGCGCTACGCCTACGCAGCGGCCCTCGAGGCGGACGGTCGGGGGGAGGAGGCGCAGGAGTGGTTCGCCCAGGCTGCCCAGGCGGACGCCGGCGGCGAGACCGACGCGGCCGAGCTCCTCGGACTGCCGTCCGAGCCGGAGATCATCGACCTGGGGGGCGACGAGAGCGACGAGGACGGCGCCGGCCGGGCGGGCGAGGTTCACGCGCGGCGCACCGCCGGCGGCGGTGGCGACGGCGACGACGGCGGTGACGACGACGGCGGTGACGACGACGGCGACGAGCCGGCGCGGTGACGATGCGTGGCATCCTCTGCGACCTGGACGGTGTGGTCTACCGCGGCGACGCGGCGTGTCCGGGCGCCGTGGAGGGGCTCACGGCGGCGCGGCGCGCCGGCGTGCGCGTGCTCTTCATGACCAACAACGCCTCGCGACCGCCGGCGGCCGTCGCGGACCAGCTCACCGGCCTGGGCCTGCCCACCTCCCCCGAGGAGGTGCTCAACGCCTCGCAGGTGGCGGCCGAGGTGCTGCGGGAGCGGCTCGACGCGGGCGAGCTCGGCGCGAGGGACGGTGCCGTCGTCCTGGCCGTGGGCGGCGAGGGTGTCGGTGCCGCGCTCGACGACGCCGGGCTGGCGTGGGCCTCGCCGGTCCGCGTGCGCGAGCACGTCCTCGCGGGCGACCCGCTGCCCGTGGTCGCGGTCGTCCAGGGCTACGGCCCCCAGGTGGACGTGACGGCGCTGACCGAGGCGGTCTACGCCGTGCGGGCGGGTGCCGTCTGGGTCGCGACCAACGACGACGCGACCCTGCCGACCGAGCGCGGTCTGGCGCTGGGCAACGGCTCGCTCGTGGCGGCGGTCGCGACGGCCACGGGAGCCCTGCCCGAGGTCGTGGGCAAGCCGCACGCGCCGGCCTACCGCGTCGCCGCCGCACGGCTCGGGCTCCCGGTCGACGAGTGCCTCATGCTCGGCGACCGGCTGGAGACGGACATCGCCGGCGCGGTCGGCGCGGGGATGCGCAGCGCCCTGGTCCTCACGGGCGTGTCGACGCGCGAGGAGGCCGAGCAGGCCCCGCCGCAGCAGCGCCCCGACCACGTGGCGGGCACGATCCTCGACCTGGAGCCCCTCTGGGGCGGGCGTTGACGGCAGCGGATCGACGGACGGACGGAGACAGCCATGACCGAGCGACCAGCAGGCACGACGGGGCCGGAGCCTGCCCCGGACCGGGCGGACGTCCCCCGGCCGCAGACGGGCGACCGGGTGGTCGACGACGCACTGGCGGCGTTCGACCGGGCGGCGGCCGAGGGCCCCTCCGCCCACGTGGAGGCCGCCACCGAGGCCCACCGGGCCCTGCAGGCGCGGCTCACGACGTCTCCCGCGGAGCCGCCTCCGCCCGGGCAGGCACGCCCCGGCCCCCGCCCGTGACGGCGGCGCGGCTGGACACCGCCCTCGTGGCGCGGGGCCTGGCCCGCTCGCGCACGCAGGCCCAGGCGCTGGTGCGGGAGGGCTGCGTGCGGGTGGACGGGCGCGTGGTGACGAAGACCTCGGCACCGGTGGCTGCCGACCAGCAGCTCGAGGTGGTGACGGAGGCGGTCGGCGGCGACGCCGCCTGGATCGCCCGCGGCCGGGTCGGCCGGGGCGCGCTCAAGCTCGAGCACGCGCTGAGCACGTGGGGCGGGGACGGGCTCGCCGTGGCCGGACGCCGGTGCCTGGACCTCGGGGCCTCGACGGGCGGGTTCACCCAGGTCCTGCTCGACCACGGTGCCCGGAGCGTGGTGGCCCTCGACGTCGGCCGCGGCCAGCTCGACCCGCGGCTGCGGTCCGACCCCCGGGTCACCGACCTGCCGGGGACCAACGTGCGGTCGGTGACGGCGGGCACCGTGGGCGGGACGGCGCAGGTCCTCGTCGGCGACCTCTCCTTCATCTCGCTGCGCCTCGTGCTGCCCCTGCTGCCGCCGCTCGTCACCGCCGACGCCGACCTCGTGCTCCTCGTCAAGCCCCAGTTCGAGGTCGGCCGGGACGCGCTGGGCCGCGGGGGAGTCGTGCGGTCCCCGGCCGCCCGGGAGCGGGTGCTCCAGGAGGTGCTCGGGCACGCCCGGCGCGCCGGCCTGGCGGTCGGCGGGCTGGAGCGGTCCCCGGTGGTGGGCGGCTCGGGCAACGTGGAGTACCTGTTGTGGATGCGGCCACGTCGGCCCGGCATGATTGGCTGGGGACTCGAGCCGGACGACCTGGCGCAGCGGTGCCGCGACCTGAGGCAGGAGGAGGAGCAGTGACCCGACGCATCATGCTCGTGACGCACCCGACCCGGCCCGAGGTCCCGGACCTCGCGGCCGAGTTCGCCGAGCGCCTCGCCGACCAGGGGATCGACGTGGAGGTGGTGCCCGAGGCCCCGCCCTCCCACGAGGTGGTCGGCGCCGAGCGCGTCGTGGGGTCCAAGAGCCCCGTGCCGCCGCACCTGGACGCCTCCGGCTGCGAGCTCGTGGTGGTCTTCGGCGGCGACGGCACGATCCTGCGGGGCGCGGAGATCGCCCGCCCCGCCGGTGCGCCGCTCCTCGGCGTCAACATGGGCCGCGTCGGCTTCCTGGCCGAGGCGGAGCGCGACGACATCGAGACCGTCGTCGACCGGATCGTCGGTCGCGACTACCACGTCGAGCGGCGGATGACCGTCGAGGTGGACGTGCTCCACGAGGGCCGTGCGGTCTGCCACAACTGGGCCCTCAACGAGGTGTCCGTGGAGAAGTCGGCGCGGGAGCGGATGCTCGAGGTCGCCGTCGAGGTCGACGGGCGCCCGCTGTCCACCTGGGGCTGCGACGGCGTGGTGATGTCCACCCCCACCGGCTCGACGGCCTACGCGTTCTCCGCGGGCGGACCGGTGGTGTGGCCCGGCGTGCAGGCGCTGCTCCTGGTCCCCATCTCCGCCCACGCCCTCTTCGCCCGCCCGCTGGTCCTCGGGCCCGACTCGCACCTGGCGGTCGAGGTGGTGCCGCACTCCTACGTCAGCGGCGTCATGTGGTGCGACGGGCGCCGCACCGTCGAGCTGCCCCCCGGCGCCCGGATCGAGGTGCAGCGCTCGGGCACGCCGGTCCTGCTGGCCCGGCTGTCGACCGAGCCGTTCACCGACCGCATCGTCAAGAAGTTCGCGCTCCCCGTCCGCGGGTGGCGCGGGCCGGCGGCGGTCGTGCCCGCGACGGGCGGCGCCGTGCCGGTGCGCCCGGACGACGCGGACGGGGGTGCGGCAGGATGACGCTGCGCCGCATCAGGATCCAGGGTCTCGGGGTCATCGACGACGCCGAGCTCGAGCTCACCGACGGTCTCAACGTCATCAGCGGCGAGACCGGCGCAGGCAAGACCATGGTGGTCAGCGGCCTCGGCCTGCTCCTCGGCGCCCGCGCCGACGCGGGCCTGGTCCGCAGCGGGTCCACGCACGCCGTCGTCGAGGGCGAGGTCGACGTCCCCCCCGGGCACCCTGCCGCCGGCCGGGTCGAGGAGGCGGGCGGGGACACCGCCGACGGGCTGCTCCTCGTGCGGTCGGTCGCCGCGGAGGGACGCTCGAGGGCGCACGTCGGTGGACGGTCGGCGCCCGTCGCCGTCCTGTCCGAGGTCGGGGAGCACCTCGTCGCCGTGCACGGGCAGGCCGACCAGTGGCGCCTGCGTGACCTGGACCAGCACCGGGTGCTGCTCGACGACGCCGGGGGCGCTGCGGTCGCCACGGCGCTGTCCGCCTACCGGGACGCCTACGACGCCTGGACCGAGGCGCGCGGCCGCCTCGCCGACCTCACGCGCACCTCCGCCGAGCGCGGGCTGCGCGTCGGGATGCTCCGCGCCGCGCTGGAGGAGATCGGGGCCGTCGGGCCGGAGGAGGGCGAGGAGGACGCGCTCCGCGCCGAGTCCGAGCGCCTCACCCACGCGGAGGAGCTGCGGTCCAGCTCGCTGCTCGCGCACGACGTGCTCGTCGGCGGGGACGACCCCGGCGCCGAGCAGCCCAGCGTGACCGGCCTGCTCGCCTCCGCCGCCGCGACGCTCGCGCCCGCGGCCGCCCACGACGAGGAGCTGGAGGCGCTGCGCGCCCGCGTCGACGAGATCGCCTACCTCAGCTCCGACCTGGCCACCGACCTGGCGGCCTACGGCACCGGCGTCGAGGTGGACGAGGAGCGGCTGGCCGAGGTCCACGAGCGTCGGGCCGCTCTGGGCGCGCTCCTGCGCAGGTACGGCGGGTCGTCCGCGGCCGTGCTCGAGCTCGCCCGCACGTTCGCCGCCGAACTGACGCAGATCGACGTGTCGGACGACGACCTCGCCGTCCTGGGCGCCCGCACCGAGGAGCTGCGCCAGGAGGTGGGGGAGGCCGGCCTGCGGCTCACCGCCGCGCGGCGCGACGCCGCCGAGCGCGTCGGCCGCGAGGTCACCGCGGAGCTGGCGCACCTGGCGATGGGCAGCGCGGTCGTCTCCGTCCACGTGGAGCCGCGGTGGGTGGCGGAGGAGGACGCCACCGCCGACGCCCCGCCCGCCACCGTGCCGGCCGGCGACGGGCGTCTCGCCCTGGCCCGTCGGCACGGCCTGGACGAGGTGGAGATCCGGCTGGCGGCCAACCCCGGCGCGCCGGCCCGGTCCGTGACGCGCGCCGCCTCGGGGGGCGAGCTGTCGAGGGTCATGCTCGCCCTGGAGCTGGTGTGCGGGGGCACGGTGCCCACCTACGTCTTCGACGAGGTCGACGCAGGCGTCGGCGGCAGCGCCGCCCTCGACCTCGGTGCCCGCCTGGCCAGGCTGGCCCGCCACGCCCAGGTGGTGGTGGTGACGCACCTGGGCCAGGTGGCGGCCTACGCCGACCGGCACCTGGTGGTCCGCAAGAGCACCGACGGGCACGTGACGAGCAGCGACGTGGTCGTCGTCGACGGCCAGGAGCGCGAGTCCGAGCTCGCCCGCATGCTCGGCGGCGTCGCCGACTCCGGCGCCGCGATCGAGCACGCGCGCGAGCTGCTCGCCCGGCGTGCGACGGTGGCGTGATGTCCGCGCTGCGACGGGCCCGCAAGGGCCACGAGGAGCCTGCCGGTCCGGTCTCCGGCCCGGCACGCGTGGACGCGCGCACCAAGAACCTCACCAAGCGGCTCCAGCCCGGCGAGGTCGCCGTGATCGACCACGACGACCTGGACCAGGTGAGCGCGCACGCCCTCGTGGCCTGCGGTCCCGTCGCCGTGGTCAACGCAGCACCGAGCACGACCGGCGCCTACCCCAACCGGGGCCCGCAGATCCTGCTCGAGGCCGGGATCCCGGTCGTCGACATGTGCGGCCCGGAGGTCATGCGGCTGGTCGACGGACGCGTCGTCACCGTCGAGGGCGAGGAGGTGCAGGTCGAGGGCGAGGTCGTGGCCCGCGGGGTGCGCCTGACGCCGGCGCTGGTCGCCGCCCAGATGGAGGACGCGCGGGCCAACCTCTCCGACCAGATCGAGGCGTTCTCCGAGAACACCATGGAATACCTCCGTGCCGAGCGCAAGCTGCTCATCGACGGCATCGGCCTCCCGTCGCTGCGCACCGACCTGCACGGTCGCTACGTCCTCGTCGTCGTCCGCGGCTACCACTACAAGGAGGACCTGCACACCCTGCTGCCCTTCATCCGCGAGGCCAGGCCGGTGCTCATCGGCGTCGACGGGGGCGCGGACGCGCTCCTGGAGCAGGGGCTGAGGCCCGACCTCATCGTGGGCGACATGGACTCGGTCTCCGACGCCGCCCTCGCCAGCGGCGCCGAGCTGGTCGTCCACGCCTACCGCGACGGCCGCGCGCCAGGCCTGGAGCGGGTCGAGGCCCTCGGGATCACCGACGCCGTCGTGCTGCCCGCGCCGGGCACGAGCGAGGACATCGCGATGCTGCTCGCCGACGACAAGGGCGCCGAGCTGATCGTGGCCGTCGGGACGCACGCGACCCTCGTGGAGTTCCTCGACAAGGGCCGGCAGGGGATGGCGAGCACCTTCCTCACCCGTCTGCGGGTCGGCAGCAAGCTCGTCGACGCCAAGGGGGTCAGCCTGCTCTACCGCACCCGCATCTCCTCGCTGTCCCTGGTGTGGCTCGTCCTCGCCGGGCTGTTGGCGCTGGTCGTGGCGCTGGCCGCCACGCCAGGGGGTCGCGCGTTCTTCGGGGTGCTGGCCGTACGATGGGACGACCTGTGGGCCTGGTTCGAGGGATTGTTCTAGTTGATCGACTTCCGCTACCACGTGGTCTCGCTCGTGGCCGTCTTCATCGCGCTCGCGGTGGGCATCGCGCTGGGCGCCGGACCGCTGCGCGAGGGGCTCTCCTCGACCCTCGAGGGCGAGGTCGCCCAGCTGCGTGACGAGCGCGCCGCGCTGCGCGAGCAGGTCGACGCCGCCGACACCCGCGCGGAGGCCCGTGAGCAGGCCTTCCAACGGGTGAGCGCCCGCGCGCTCGAGGGCACCCTGAGCGGCGTGCGGGTCGGGGTCGTCGCGCTGCCGGGGGCGGACCGCAACGCCGTGGACGACCTGGAGACGAGGCTCGAGGAGGCCGGTGCCGAGCTGGCGCTCGCCGTGGACGTCTCCGACGGCTGGGCGGACCCCGAGCCCGACGAGGAGCGCGCCGACGCGCTGGCCGCGCTGGAGGACCTGGTGCGCGTCCCCGAGCCGCGCGCCGGGACCGGCCCCACCGCCGCCACCGTGCTCGCGGCCGTGCTCGCCGGCGCCGACCAGCCCGGTGACCTCGGCGGCTGGCACGAGGCGGCGACGACGCTGGAGGACCTGGGTCTGGTGGACCTCACGTGGCGGGACACCACGACCGACTCGTTCACCGACCGGCGGCCGCCGGACACGGTGCTGCTCGTCAGCGGCGGGCTCGACGCGGCCGCGGTCGAGGAGCCGGAGGGGGAGCAGGCCCTGGCCCCGCGGGTCGACCTCGTGGACGCGCTGGCCGCCCTCGACGTGCCGACCGTCGTCGTCGGCAAGGGCACCGAGGCCGCCCCCGTGGAGGGGCAGGACCACCTGGACCCCCTGGTGGCGGCCGTGCGGGACGACCGCACGCTCGCCCAGGAGGTCTCCACCGTCGACAACGTCGAGCACGCCACGGGCCAGGTCGGCGCGGCGATGGCGCTGGCCTGGGCCCTGGACGGGCGCGCCGGGCACTACGGGCTGGGGCGGCTGGCCGACGCGCCGGTGCCGCAGGTGCCGCCGGTGCGCAGCGTCACGGTCGGGGTGCCCGTCCCGGAGGAGGGTCCGGGGGACGGCGACACCGGTGAGGGGTCGGCCCTGGAGGGGAGCGACTCCGGCGAGGAGGCCGGGCCGGAGGGTGGCGACCCGGCGACCTCGACGTCGGCGCCGTGAGGCCGGTCGTCGCCGGGCTGACGGCCGGGGCGGCGGCGACGGTCGCCGCCGCCGTGCTCGCCGCGGACCGGGCCGGTCTGCTGCCGGGAGGCGCGGCCCGCTGGCGGCGCACCAACCACGCGGGGGCGCCCGTGAGCCTCGGCGAGGGGCTCGCCCTCGCCGCCGGGACGACCGTGCCGCTGCTGGCCGCCGACCCCGCCGGGGCCTGCGCCGCCGCCGGCGCGGCACTCGCGGGAGCCGTCGACGACCTCGCCGACCTGCGCGGCACCGGCGACGACGCCACGCCGGCCAAGGGGCTGCGGGGCCACCTCGGGGCGCTGCGACGGGGGAGGGTCACGACGGGGACCGTCAAGATCGTGGTCCTGGGCGGGTCCGGCCTGCTGGCCTGCTGGTGGGCGGACCGGGCCGCCGGGGCACGCACCGGCTGGTCCACCCTCGTCGGCGGAGCGCTGGTCGCCGGCAGCGCCAACCTCGCCAACCTGCTCGACCTGCGCCCGGGGCGCGCGCTCAAGGCGTTCCTCGCGCTGGGCCTGCCGCTGGCGGTCCGCGGCCGTCCCGCCGCCGCGGCCGTCTGCGGGGCCGGCGCCGTCGTCCTCCCGCCCGACCTGCGCGGCGCGACCATGCTCGGCGACACCGGCGCCAACCCCCTCGGCGCGGCCGTCGGTCTGGGCGCGGCCCAGACGCTGGGGCCGCGCGGGCGTCTGCTCGCGCTCGCCGTCGTCGCCGGCCTGACCCTGCTCAGCGAGCGCGTCAGCTTCACCCGGGTCATCGAGCGCACACCCGTCCTGCGCGAGCTGGACCGCTGGGGCAGGCCCCGGTGACCGCGCGCCGGCCCCCCGGGCCGACCCGGCCGAGCCCCCGGCTCTCGGGGCAGGGCGTGCTTGCCGCCGCGGGCATGGTGGCCGCGGTGACCCTGCTCGCCCGGGCGGTCGGTCTGGTCCGGTGGGTGGTCTTCTCCGACGCCGTCGGCGCGACCTGCGTGGGGCAGGTCTACGCCACCGCCAACACGGTCCCCAACGTCCTCTTCGAGGTCGCGGCCGGCGGCGCGCTCGCGGCGGTGGCCGTGCCGCTGGTCTCGGGGCACCTGGAGCGCGGCCGCGAGGACCTCGCGGACCGCACCGCCTCGGCCCTCATGACCTGGACCGTCGGCGTGCTCCTGCCGCTGGCGGTCGTCGTCGCGCTCGCCGCCGGCCCGGTCACGGCCTGGCTGCTCGGCACGCCCGCCGGCTGCGACCCGCAGGCGGTCCACGACGCGGGGCGCCTCATGCTGCTGCTCTTCGCGCCGCAGGTCGTGCTCTACGGCGTCGGGATCGTCCTCACCGGCGTCCTCCAGGGTCACCGGCGCTTCCTGGCGGCGGCCGTCGCACCGCTGCTGTCCAGCCTCGTCGTCGTGGCCGTCTACGTGGGGTTCGGCGCCCTCTACGACCCGGGCGTCCCCCTCGGCGAGCTGCCCCGCGACGCGGTCCTGCTGCTGGCCGGCGGCACGACCGTGGGGGTCGCGGCCCTCAGCCTGCCCCTGCTCGTGCCGGCGGCGCGCCTCGGCGTGCGGTGGCGGCCGACCTGGCGCTTCCCCGCGGGCACCGGGCGGCGGGCCGGGGCGCTCGCGGGGGCCGGCGTCGCCGTCGTGGCGGCCCAGCAGGTCACCACGGTCGTCGTGCTCCTGCTCACCAACGCGGCCGTCGGTGTCGCCGGGATCACCGTCTGGACCTACGCCCAGACCGCCTACCTGCTGCCCTACGCCGTGCTCGTCGTGCCCCTGGCCACCGTGGCCTTCCCCCGGCTCGCCGGCGACCGTGCCGCGGCGACCTCGGTGCTGCGCCGGGCGACCGTCCTGACGGTCGTGGCGTCGGTGACGGCGTCCCTGGTCCTCGTCGCGGCCAGGCGCGAGGTGGGCGCCGCCTTCCTCCTGCTCGACGCCGGCGCGGACGGTCCTGGCCGTGGCGCGCTGGCCGCCCTGCCGCCGACCGTGGCGCTCCTCGCGCCCGGCCTGGTGGGCTACGCGCTCCTCGCGGTGGGCACCCGCGCGCTCTACGCCTCGGGCTCGCCCGGGCGGGCGGCCGCCACCGCCGCCGCCGGGTGGGGGGTCGCGGCGCTGCTGCCGCTGCTCACCACCGCCCCCGGCAGCGACGTGGGCGCCACGCTGGTCCGCCTCGCGGCCGGGTCCTCGGTCGGCATGGGCGTCGCGGGCGCGCTCGTGCTGCTCGAGGTCCGGAGGGTATGGGGTGCGCCGGCGCTGGCGGGCGTGGGACGGGCGGGGGCGGGCGCCCTGGTCGGCGGTCTTCCCGTCGTCCTGCTCTGCGAGGTCGTGGCCCCGACCGTCCTGCAAGGATGGGTGGAGGTGCTCGGCTGGGCGGCCGTCCTGGCGACGCTCGTGCTGGCCGGCGCCTCGCTGGGGGTGCGGCTGGTCGCACCGGACGCCTGGCGGCAGGTCGTGGAGAGGGTGAGCCGATGAGGGTCCTGCTGGTGACCGCCGTGGTGGCGGGCGGGGTCGCGACGCACGTGCGGATGCTGTCCGAGGCCCTCGTCCGCGAGGGCCACCAGGTGGTCCTGGCCTGCCCCCGGCAGGTCCTCGACCTGGTCGGGGACGCCGGAGGCCGGGTCGCGGCGGTGCCGGTGCCGGTCGGCTCCTCGGCGCACCCGCTGCGCGACCGTCGCGCGGTGGCGCTGCTGCGCGCGACCATGGCGGGGGCCGACGTGGTGCACGCGCACGGGCTGCGGGCCGGCGCGCTCGCCGCGACGGCACGCCGCTTCGGCCGGGCCCGTCCCCGCCTCGTCGTGACCTCGCACAACGCCCCTCCCGAGGGGCGGGCGGCCCGGGCGGCCTACGCGGTCCTCGAGCAGATGGTGGCGCAGGGCGCCGACCTCGTCCTGGGCGTCTCGCCCGACCTCGTCGACCGTGCCAGGAGGGCCGGGGCGCGGGAGACGGGCCTGGCCGTCGTGCCGGCGTCGCCCCGGCCGGTCCCGACGCCCGAGGGTCGCGGTCGGGTGCGGGCCGCCGTGCGCCGCGCGCTGGGGCTCAGCCCCGACGGCAGCGTCGCCCTCGTCGTCACCGTGGGCCGGCTGACCGCGCAGAAGGACCAGGTGACGCTCGTCGACGCGATGGAGCAGGTGGTCACGACCTGGCGGCACGTCGACGGGCCGCCGCCGGTCCTCGTCGTCGCGGGGGAGGGCCCCGACCGAGCCGCGCTCGAGGCGAGGGTCGCCTCCACCCACGAGCGCACCGACGTGCGCCTCCTGGGCCGTCGGGCCGACGTCCACGACCTGCTGCTCGCGGCCGACCTCGCGGTCTCCTCCGCGCGCTGGGAGGGCCAGCCGGTCTGGCTGCAGGAGGCGATGCAGGCCGGCACGCCCGTGGTCGCCACCGACGTCGGCGGCACGTCGACCGTCGTCGACGGGGCAGCGGTCCTGGTCGACCCGGCGGGCGGCCCGGACGTCCGGGCCGCGCGCCTGGCCGAGGCGGTCACGCGCGTCCTGCGGGAGCCTGGCCTGCGCGAGGAGCTCTCCGACCGGGCGCTCGCCCGCGCGGCGGAGCTGCCCGGCACGGAGGACGCGCTCGAGGCGGCGCTCACCGCATACCGGGGCGGGGAGGGGACCACCGACGAGGGGCGGGTCGAGGACGACGGTGTGTCCGGTCGTCGCCGCCGACCGCGGTGACGTAGACTGGGAGCCCGTGGTGGAGACGACAAAGCACATCTTCGTGACCGGGGGCGTCGCCTCCTCGCTCGGCAAGGGGCTGACGGCCTCCAGCCTGGGATTCCTGCTCCGATCGCGCGGCCTGCGCGTGACGATGCAGAAGCTCGACCCCTACATCAACGTGGACCCGGGGACGATGAACCCCTTCCAGCACGGCGAGGTCTTCGTCACCGAGGACGGCGCCGAGTGCGACCTCGACATCGGGCACTACGAGCGCTTCCTCGACGTCAACCTCTCGGGGCGCTCCAACGTCACGACGGGGCAGGTCTACAACGACGTGATCGCCAGGGAGCGCCGCGGCGAGTACCTCGGCGACACCGTGCAGGTCATCCCGCACATCACCAACGAGATCAAGGCGCGGATGCGCGCGGCCGCCAACGCGGGGGACGGGCACCGGCCCGACCTCATCATCACCGAGATCGGCGGGACCGTCGGCGACATCGAGTCGCTGCCCTTCCTGGAGGCCGCCCGCCAGGTGCGCCACGACATCGGCCGCGCCAACTGCTTCTTCCTGCACGTCTCCCTCGTGCCCTACCTCGCGCCCAGCGGGGAGCTGAAGACCAAGCCGACCCAGCACTCCGTCGCCGCGCTGCGCCAGGTCGGCATCACCCCCGACGCGCTCGTGCTGCGCGCCGACCGGGACATCCCGGACGGGATCAAGCGCAAGATCTCGATGATGTGCGACGTCGACAGGGACGCGGTCGCCGCCTGCATCGACGCCCCGAGCATCTACGACATCCCCAAGGTGCTGCACCGGGAGATGCTGGACGCGTATGTCGTGCGCCACCTGGGCCTGCCCTTCCGGGACGTCGACTGGTCAGCCTGGGACGCCCTGCTGGAGCGGGTGCACGAGCCCGAGCACGAGGTCGAGATCGCCCTGGTCGGCAAGTACGTCGACCTGCCCGACGCCTACCTGTCGGTCACCGAGGCGATGCGGGCGGGCGGCTTCCGCCACGACGCCCGGGTGACGATCCGCTGGGTGGCCTCCGACGAGTGCCAGACCGAGGCGGGCGCCACGAGGGCGCTGCAGGGCGTCGACGCGATCCTCGTCCCCGGCGGCTTCGGCGTGCGCGGGATCGAGGGCAAGATCGGGGCCCTGCGCTGGGCCCGCGAGCGGCAGGTGCCCACGCTCGGCATCTGCCTGGGCATGCAGGCGATGGTCATCGAGTACGCCCGGCACATGGCCGCGCTCGAGCACGCCAGCTCCACCGAGTTCGACCCGCAGACGCCCGAGCCGGTCATCGCCACGATGGCCGAGCAGGAGCTGATCGTGGCCGGCGAGGGCGACCTCGGGGGCACCATGCGCCTGGGCTCCTACGCCGCGCGGCTGGCGCCCGGCTCGGTCGCGGCCGAGGTCTACGGCGCCGGCGAGGTGCACGAGCGCCACCGGCACCGCTACGAGGTCAACAACGCCTACCGCGAGCGCCTCGAGCAGGCCGGCCTCGTCGTCTCCGGCACCTCGCCGGACGACAGCCTCGTGGAGATGGTCGAGCTGCCGCGCGACGTGCACCCCTACTACGTCGCGACCCAGGCGCACCCGGAGTTCCGGTCGCGTCCCGACCGCGCCCACCCGCTCTTCGCCGGGCTCGTCGAGGCGGCGCTCGACCAGCAGCGCGCCCAGCGCCTCGTGGAGGTCGAGGGCCGTCAGCACCAGCACGCGCTGCCCTGACGCGCGGACGAGATGAGCCTGGACCTGCCCCGCCTGGGGCGCGAGGACCTGCGCGACCTGCCCGGGCGCCGCCCCGTCCTGGACGGCCGGGTCGTCTGGTCGGGGGCCGTCTGGGACGTGCGCAGCGACCGGGTCGACCTGGGGGAGGCCGGCGTGGTCACCCGCGACTACGTCGAGCACCCCGGCGCGGTCGCGGTGCTCGCCCTGCGCGAGGACCGGGGCGGGCCCGAGGTCCTCGTCCTGCGGCAGTACCGCCACCCGGTCGGTGCGGAGGACTGGGAGCTGCCCGCCGGGCTGCTCGACGTCGAGGGGGAGCCGCCCGTCGAGGCCGCCCGTCGCGAGCTCGCCGAGGAGGCCGACCTGACCGCGGAGGTCTGGGAGGAGCTGATCGCCCTCACCCCCTCGCCCGGCAGCCTCGGGGAGGTCATCACCGTCTTCGTCGCCCGCGGGCTCGCGGACGTGCCGCCCGGCGAGCGGCACGTCCGCGAGCACGAGGAGGCCGGTATGCCGACCGGCTGGGTCGCCCTCGACGACGCGGTCGCGGCGGTGCTGGGCGGGCAGGTGCGCAACGGCATCCTCATGCTCGCCGTGCTGGCGCTCGCGGAGCGGCTGAGGCAGTCGTCCCCAGGCGGTAGGATCTGACCCGTGCGCGGGGCGGAGTGACGACCCGCCGGCCGCACGGCATACCGGAGCACCGGCCCGTGCCGTGCCGCGACCGCGCACCGCGCGTCCGGCGGACCGACGAGAGGCCGAGGACCCCTCGGCGAAGGTGTGGTGGCACCGCGACCTGGCCCCCGCCCGCACCTTTCAGGGCTGCCCGGAGGGCAGTCCGTCCTCCGGGGACACGACCCGAGAGGAGAGATCATGCTTCGCACCCACGAGGCCGGCACGCTCCGGCCCGAGCACGTGGGCACCACCGTCACCCTGGCCGGCTGGGTGGCCCGCCGCCGCGACCACGGCGGCGTGGCCTTCATCGACCTGCGGGACGCCAGCGGCGTCGTCCAGGTCGTCGCGCGCGACGAGGTCCTCACCGGGACCGCCCACGACCTGCGCAGCGAGTTCGTCGTCAAGGTCGTCGGCGAGGTGACCGCGCGCGCGGACAAGGACGTCAACCCCGACCTGCCGACCGGCGCGGTCGACGTCGTCGCCCGCGAGATCGAGGTGCTCAGCGCCTCCGACCCGCTGCCCTTCCAGATCGACGAGCGGGTCAGCGTGGGCGAGGAGGCGCGGCTCAGGCACCGCTACCTCGACCTGCGCCGCCCCGGCGCCGGGTCCGCCGGGCACAACCTCCGGCTGCGCTCCCGGGTCAACGCGGCCGCCCGCGAGGTCCTCGCCGAGCGCGGCTTCGTCGAGGTCGAGACCCCCACCCTGACGCGGTCCACGCCCGAGGGCGCCCGCGACTTCCTGGTGCCGGCGCGGCTGCAGCCGGGCAGCTGGTACGCCCTGCCGCAGAGCCCCCAGCTGTTCAAGCAGCTGCTCATGGTGGCCGGGATGGAGCGCTACTACCAGCTCGCCCGGTGCTACCGCGACGAGGACTTCCGCGCCGACCGGCAGCCGGAGTTCACCCAGCTCGACATCGAGATGAGCTTCGTCGAGCAGGACGACGTCATCGAGCTCGGCGAGGCCGTCGCCCGGGCGGTCTGGGCGGTCGCCGGCGTCGGGCTGAGCACGCCCTTCCCGCGGATGGCCTACGCCGAGGCGATGCGCCGCTACGGCACGGACAAGCCGGACCTGCGCTTCGGGCTCGAGATCACCGAGTGCACCGACTACTTCGCCCGGACCCCGTTCCGGGTCTTCCAGGCCGACTACGTCGGTGCCGTCGTCATGCCCGGCGGGGCCTCGCAGCCGCGCCGCCAGTTCGACGCCTGGCAGGAGTGGGCCAAGCAGCGCGGCGCGAAGGGCCTGGCCTACGTGACCGTGGCCGAGGACGGGACGCTCGGCGGCCCGGTCGCCAAGAACCTCTCGGAGGAGGAGCGCGCGGGCCTGGCCGACCACGTCGGCGCCGCCCCCGGGGACGCCGTGTTCTTCGCGGCCGGCGCGACCAAGGCCTCCCGGGCGCTCCTCGGGGCCGCCCGGCTGGAGATCGGTCAGCGCTGCGGGCTGGTGGACGAGGACGCGTGGAGCTTCGTGTGGGTCGTCGACGCGCCGCTCTTCGAGCCGGCGGCCGAGGCGGTCGAGGCCGGGGACGTCGCGGTCGGAGCCGGCGCGTGGACGGCCGTCCACCACGCCTTCACCTCGCCGCAGGCGCAGTTCCTCGACACGATGGAGTCCGACCCGGGCGCCGTGCTGGCCTACGCCTACGACCTCGTCTGCAACGGCAACGAGATCGGCGGCGGGTCGATCCGTATCCACCGTCGCGACGTCCAGGAGCGCGTCTTCGCGATCATGGGCCTGGACGAGCAGGAGGCGCAGGAGAAGTTCGGCTTCCTCCTCGAGGCGTTCAAGTTCGGCGCGCCGCCCCACGGCGGCATCGCCTTCGGCTGGGACCGGATCGTGGCGCTGCTGGCCGGCACCGA
>CAZONQ010000052.1:0-16407 GCA_964581125.1 uncultured Ornithinimicrobium sp. | reverse complement strand
CCGACCGAAGGATCCTCGTCCTCGACGGCGGATACGGCTCGATGCTTCAGCAGGTCACGCTGACCGAGGAAGACTTCCACGGCTCCGGGCCGGAGTGGGAGGCGCACGCGGCCACGGCGCTCAAGGGCAACTTCGACCTGCTGGGCCTCACCCGCCCGGACGTGGTCGCCGACGTCCACCGCGCCTACCTCGAGGCCGGCGCGGACCTCCTCACCACCAACTCCTTCAGCGCCACCTCGATCGCGCAGGCCGACTACGGCACCCAGGACCTCGTCCGGGCGATCAACGTCGCCGCCGCCCGCGTCGCGCGCCGGGTCGCCGACGAGGTCGCCGACGCCACCGGCCGGCCGCGCTGGGTCGCCGGCTCCATCGGCCCCACCAACCGCACCGCCTCCCTCTCCCCCGACGTGGAGCGCCCGGAGCACCGCACCGTCACCTACGAGCAGCTGCGCGAGGCCTACGCCGAGCAGGCCGCCGCCCTCCTCGAGGGCGGCGCCGACCTGCTCCTCGTCGAGACGGTCTTCGACACCCTCAACGCCAAGGCCGCCCTGCACGCGGTCGCCGACGTGCAGGCCGCCCGGGAGGCGGAGGGCATGCCGCGCGTGCCGGTCATGCTGTCCGGCACCATCACCGACGCCTCCGGGCGCACGCTCTCCGGTCAGACCCCGGAGGCGTTCGCGGTCTCCACCGAGCACGCGGACCTGCTCTCGGTCGGCCTCAACTGCGCGCTCGGCGCGGAGGCGATGCGCCCGCACCTGCGCGAGCTCGGCGCCGCCGCCCTGCCGGGCGTCCTCACCTCGGTCCACCCCAACGCCGGCCTGCCCAACGCCTTCGGCGGCTACGACGACACCCCGGAGGAGATGGCCGAGGTCCTGGGCGACATGGCCCGCGAGGGCCTGCTCAACGTCGTCGGCGGCTGCTGCGGCACGACCCCGGCACACATCCGGGCCATCGCCGACGCCGTCGACGGCGTGGCACCCCGGCCGACCGACGGGACGGACACCCCATACCTGCGGGTGTCGGGGCTCGAGGCGTTCACGGTGACCCCGGAGGTCAACTTCGTCAACGTGGGCGAGCGCACCAACATCACCGGCTCGCCGAGGTTCGCCCGGGCGGTCCGCGAGGGCGACTGGGACGCCGCGGTCGCGATCGCGCGGCAGCAGGTCGAGGCCGGCGCGCAGCTGGTCGACGTCAACGTCGACGAGGGCATGCTCGACGGGCCGTCGACGATGACGCACTTCCTCAACCTGCTCGCCGGCGAGCCCGACGTGGCGCGGGTGCCGGTGATGATCGACTCCTCCCGCTGGGAGGTGCTCGAGGCCGGGCTGCGCTGCATCCAGGGCAAGGGCGTGGTCAACTCGATCTCGCTCAAGGACGGCGAGGCCGAGATGCTGCGGCGGGCCGCGGTGGTGCGGCGCTACGGGGCCGCGGTCGTGGTGATGGCCTTCGACGAGACCGGCCAGGCCGACACCCTCGAGCGGCGGACCGCGGTGTGCGAGCGGGCCTACCGGCTGCTCACCACGCCGTCGGAGGCGCTGCCCGACCCGTTCCCGGCGCACGACATCATCTTCGACCCCAACATCCTCACCGTCGCCACCGGCATGAGCGAGCACGACCGCTACGCGCTGGACTTCATCGAGGCCACCGCCTGGATCAAGGAGAACCTGCCCGGGGCCCTCGTCTCCGGCGGCGTCTCCAACGTGTCCTTCAGCTTCCGCGGCAACAACGTCGTGCGCGAGGCGATGCACACGGTCTTCCTCTACCACGCGATCCGCGCCGGGCTGGACATGGGCATCGTCAACGCCGGGATGCTGGGGGTCTACGAGGACATCGAGCCCGAGCTGCGCGAGACCGTCGAGGACGTGATCCTCGCCCGCCGCGAGGACGCGACCGAGCGCCTCATCACGCTGGCCGAGCGGATCAAGGCCGAGCAGAGCGGCGAGGGCGGGGGCGGCGGCTCGGCGGCCGCCGCGGCCAAGCTGGCCTGGCGCGACGCGCCCGTCACCGAGCGGCTGCGGCACGCGCTCGTCCACGGCATCGACACCTACGCCGTCGAGGACGCCGAGGAGGCCTACCAGGAGCTCGGCTCGCCGCTGCAGGTCATCGAGGGCCCGCTCATGGCCGGGATGGACGTCGTCGGCGACCTCTTCGGCTCGGGCAAGATGTTCCTGCCCCAGGTCGTGAAGTCGGCCAGGGTCATGAAGAAGGCGGTCGCCCACCTCACCCCCTACCTCGAGGCGCAGAAGGCGACCGACGAGGCGGGCCGGCCGGCGTCGGGCAAGGGCCGGATCGTCATGGCGACGGTCAAGGGCGACGTGCACGACATCGGCAAGAACATCGTCGGCGTCGTCCTCGGCTGCAACGGCTACGAGGTGACCGACCTGGGCGTCATGGTGCCGGCCGAGAAGCTGCTCGACGCGGCCGACGAGCTCGGCGCCGACCTCGTCGGGGTCTCCGGCCTCATCACCCCCAGCCTGGACGAGATGGTCGCGCTGGCCGCCGAGATGCAGCGGCGCGGCCTCACCACGCCCCTGCTCGTCGGCGGGGCCACCACCTCCGCCGCGCACACGGCCGTCAAGATCGACCCCGCCTACGACGGCACGGTCGTCCACGTCGTCGACGCCTCGCGCGCCGTGGGCGTCGCCGCCGACGCGATCAACCACGAGGAGAAGCTGCGCGAGCGGGTCGCCGCGCAGTACGAGGAGCTCCGCGAGCGCCACGGCGCCAAGGAGGTGCGTCTGGTCAGCCTCGAGGAGGCCCGCTCCTCGACCCGCGCGGTCGAGGAGCCGGTCCCGGTCGCGCCGACCTTCGTCGGCACGCGGGTGATCGAGCCCTCGCTCGAGGAGCTCGTGGAGATCGTCGACTGGACGCCCTTCTTCACCGCGTGGGAGCTGCGCGGGTCCTACCCCCGCATCCTCGACGACCCGCGCGTGGGCGAGCAGGCGCGCGCCACCTGGGCCGACGGCCAGGCGTGGCTGCGCCGGCTCCTCGACGAGGACGTCCTCACCGCCCGCGGCGTCGTGGGTCTGTGGCCCGCGCACCGCGAGGGCGACGACATCGTGCTCGAGGTGCCCGCGGGCGACGGCGCGGAGGGGGCCGAGCGGGTGGTGCTGCACACCCTCCGGCAGCAGCGGTTCCGCTCCCAGGGAGGGTATGCCGCGCTGTCCGACTTCGTCGCGCCCGCCGGCGACCACGTGGGCGCCTTCGCCGTCTCGGTGCACGGCGCGGAGGAGCTCGCGGCGCGGCTGCGCGAGGAGGACCACGACGACTACGGCGCGATCATGGTGCAGGTCCTCGCCGACCGGCTCGCCGAGGCCTTCGCCGAGTGGCTGCACCGGGAGGTGCGGACGCGGCTGTGGGGCTACGCGCCGGAGGAGGACCTGCCGGTGGCCGACCTCATCAAGGAGCGCTACGACGGGATCCGCCCGGCGCCCGGCTACCCCGCGCAGCCCGACCACACCGAGAAGCACACCCTGTGGCGGCTGCTCGACGCCGAGCGCGCGGCGGGCATGGAGCTGACCGACCACGGCGCGATGCGGCCCAACAGCTCGGTGTCGGGGCTGATCATCGGGCACCCGGGGTCCCGCTACTTCGCGGTCGGCGCCATCGACCGCGACCAGCTGCAGGAGTATGCCGACCGCAAGGGGTGGACGCTCGCGCAGGCCGAGCGCTGGCTCGGGCCGCTCCTGCGCTGACCCGCGCGCGTGCCCACGCACCCGCGCGCATATACCTCGATCCGGGGTCACGGATCAGCAACGAAGAGATAACGGAGGTATCACGAAACAGGGTATTCGCGCACCGGGGCTGGACCGCCGCGTGGGGTGGGCCATACCGTCGAGTACGGCCTGGTTCCGGGCTCGCCGTGGCCCGACGGGCGCCCGGCGCCCGTCGATCCTCGTGGGTCCGGGTCCTGACCGCCGTGACGACGCTCCCCGAGGAGGGACGAATTCCTGTGCCCCTGATCGCCGCCGAACATCTCTACAAGATCTTCGGGCGACGCCCCCAGCGCGGGGTCGAGGCCCTGCAGCGGGGCGCGACCCGTGAGCAGCTGCGCGCGGAGGGACTGACCCCCGCCGTCATCGACGCGAGCTTCGACGTCGACCCCGGTGAGATCTTCGTGGTGATGGGGCTGTCCGGCTCGGGCAAGTCCACCCTCATCCGCACGATCAACGGCCTGCACCCCGCCACCTCCGGCGAGGTCGTCATCGACGGGCAGAACCTCGCCCGGCTCAAGGGCGAGGCCCTGCGCCGGGTCCGCCGGGAGAAGATCACGATGGTCTTCCAGCACTTCGCGCTCCTGCCGCACCGCACGGTCGGCGAGAACGCCGCCTACGGCCTGAAGGTCCAGGGGCTCAACCGCAGCGAGCGCGAGGCCCGGGCCGCCAAGGCGCTGTCCATGGTCGGCCTGGCCGGCTGGGGCGGCTCGATGCCGGGCGAGCTCTCGGGCGGCATGCAGCAGCGCGTCGGCCTGGCGAGGGCGCTGGCCTCCGAGACCGACGTCATGCTCATGGACGAGGCGTTCAGCGCCCTCGACCCGCTCATCCGCCGCGAGATGCAGGACCAGCTGGTCGACCTGCAGCAGCGGCTGGACAAGACGATCCTCTTCATCACCCACGACCTCAACGAGGCCATGCGCCTCGGCGACCGGATCGCGATGATGCGCGACGGCCGGATCGAGCAGATCGGCACGGCCGAGCAGATCCTCAACGACCCCAAGAACAACTACGTCGCCAGGTTCGTCCACGACGTGGACCGGGCCAAGGTCCTCACGGCCGGCTCGGTCATGGAGCCGCCGGTGGTCGTCATCGGGCCCGAGCAGGGCCCGCAGCAGGCGCACAAGCTCATCCGCGAGCACCAGCTCGACGCGCTCGCCGTGGTCAACCGCGACCGGACCCCGGTCGGGGTCGTGCTGCCCGCCGAGATCGCCCGGGCGGTGCGGGACGGCGAGGAGCGCCTGCCGCTCACCGAGCGCAGCGCCACGACCGTGTCGATGCAGACGCCGCTGGCCGAGCTGCTCGGCCACGCCGCCCGGCGCGCGTCCCCGCTGCTGGTCGTCGACGAGCAGGGCCGGCTGACCGGGCTCATCCCCCAGGTGACGCTGCTGTCCGCGCTGGCCAGCGACCCCGCGGCGGGCCAGGGCCCGCCGACGGAGGGCGGCGCCCCCGACCCCGACGCCCCGACGACCGGTGAGGAGGTGCCGGCATGAGCACCGCCGAGGAGAGCGTGCTGCCCCAGATCCCGATCGGCGAGTGGGTGGACGACGCGTTCGACTGGATCGACGACAACCTGACCTTCCTGCTCGACGCCTTCCGCGCCGTCGTGAGCACCGTCGTCAACGGGCTCATCGACCTGCTCATGTGGCCGCCGGCCCTGGTCATGGTCGTCGTCTTCGCCCTCATCGGCTGGCTCGTCGGCTCGTGGAAGCTGGCGGTCGGAGCGGCGCTGGGCTTCATGCTCATCATCTCGATGGACATGTGGCTGCCCGCGATGCAGACGCTGGCCCTGGTCATCGTCGCCACGCTGGTGGCGGTGATCATCGCGGTCCCGGTCGGCGTGCTGGCCGCCCGCAACGACACGGTCAGCGCGATCGTGCGGCCCATCCTGGACTTCATGCAGACGATGCCCGCCTTCGTCTACCTCATCCCGGCGGTCATCTTCTTCTCGATCGGGCTGGTGCCCGGCGCCTTCGCGACGATCATCTTCGCGCTGCCGCCCGGCGTCCGCCTCACCGAGCTGGGCATCCGCCAGGTCGACCAGGAGACGGTCGAGGCCGGGGAGGCCTTCGGCGCCTCGCCCATGCAGATCCTCGGCGGCATCCAGCTGCCGCTCGCGGTGCCGACGATCATGGCCGGCATCAACCAGGTCATCATGCTCGCCCTGTCGATGGCGGTCATCGCGGGCATGACCGGCGCCGACGGCCTCGGCAAGCTCGTCGTCGAGTCCATCGCGCGGCTCAACACCCCGCTCGGCGTCGAGGCCGGCGTGGCCGTGGTGATCCTGGCGATCTTCCTCGACCGCGTGACCGCCGCGCTGGGCAACCCCGGCAAGCACCCGTCCTCGATCCTGGCCAGGCTGCGCCGCCGCACCCCGGCGGCGCCTGCGCTGGACGACGACGCGGAGGCGCCGCCGAAGCTGCCGGCCCCCACCGCCTGAAGCACACCCCATACCCCCGAACACCGAGACGGAAGGAATCCCCCATGAGGACCACCATCAAGAGGCGCTCGGTGGCCACGCTGGCCACCCTCGCCACCGCGAGCCTCGTCCTGGCCGCCTGCGGCAGCAGCGACGGCGGCGACGAGACGGCCGAGGGCGGCGACACCGGCACCGCGGCCGAGGGCGAGGGCGCGGAGGCCGGCGGCGACATCTCCGGCACCATCACCATGGGCTTCCTGCCGGCCTGGACCGACGGTCTGAGCATGGCCTACCTCCTGCAGAACCAGCTCGAGGAGATGGGCTACACCGTCGAGATGCAGACGCTGACCGAGGCCGCACCGCTCTACGCAGCGGTGGCCGCCGGCGACGTCAACATGTATCCCTCCGCCTGGCCCGAGGTCACGCACGTCGACTACATGGAGGAGTTCGGCGACGACATCGAGGACCTCGGCGCCTACTACGAGAACGCCAAGCTGACCATCGCGGTGCCGGAGTACGTCGACATCAGCTCGATGGACGAGCTCGCCGACAACGCCGACCTGTTCGGCGGCAAGATCATCGGCATCGAGCCGGGCGCCGGCCTGACCCGCGTGACGTCGGAGAGCATGATGCCGGCGTACGGGCTCGAGGACTCCTACGAGCTGGTCACCTCCTCGACGACCGCGATGCTCTCCGAGCTGCAGGGCGCGATCGACAACGAGGAGCCGATCGTCGTGACGCTGTGGCGCCCGTTCTGGGCCAACAGCGCCTTCCCGGTGAAGGACCTCGAGGACCCCCAGGGCGCGATGGGAGAGGCCGAGGGCCTGCACTTCCTGGCCAACAAGGGCTTCTCCGAGGAGTTCCCCGAGGCGGCCGAGTGGATCAGCCAGGTGAAGCTGGACGACGACCAGTACGGCTCCCTCGAGGACATGGTCGTCAACGAGTACGGCGAGGGCAAGGAGGCCGAGGCGGTCGAGGCCTGGCTCGAGGAGAACCCCGACGTGCTGCCGGCGCTGCCGGGCTCGGAGTGAGCTGACGGCGTCCCCGCGCACGACCCCACGACGCCCCCGTCGGTCCACGGACCGGCGGGGGCGTCCCTCTCCGCCTTTCTACTATTATGAGTAGTAGATCGCCGCGCCACCGGGGCCGGCGCCTTCTCCCGCGGAGCTGCCGATGTCCGACACCGCCATCCTCACCCCCGACCAGATGGCCCGCGCGGCGGAGGACGCCGCCTTCGCCAAGGCCACGGGTGGGCCGCTGAAGTCCTTCCTGCTCGGGCTGACCGCCGGCGGCTACATCGCCCTGGGGTTCGTCTTCTACACCACGAGCCAGGTCGGCGCGGCCGAGCTGCCCTTCGGCGTCGCCAAGGTGCTCGGCGGCCTGGTCTTCTCCACCGGCCTGGCGCTCGTCGTCCTCACCGGGGCCGAGCTCTTCACCAGCTCGACGCTGACGCTCACGGCCCGCGCGAGCGGCCGCATCACGTGGGGCCAGCTGCTGCTCAACTGGCTGGTCGTCTACGTCGCCAACTTCCTCGGCGCCCTGACGATCGTCGCGCTGGTCTACCTGGGCGGGACGTGGCGCAACGCCGACGGCGGGTGGGGGGCGGTGGTGCTCTCCACCGGTCTGCACAAGGTGGAGCACTCCTTCCTGGAGGCGTTCGTCCTCGGCGTGCTGTGCAACCTCATGGTGTGCCTGGCGGTGTGGGCGGCCTACTCCGGGCGCACGACGACCGACAAGATCCTCGCGGTGACGATGCCGATCGCGCTCTTCGTCGCCAGCGGGTTCGAGCACTCGGTGGCCAACATGTTCATGGTCCCGCTCGCGATCCTCGTCAAGGACAACGCCGGGGCCGGCTTCTGGGAGGGCGCCGGGCTCGAGCGGGCCGACTTCGGCGACCTGACGTGGTCGGCCTTCTACGTCGACAACCTGCTGCCGGTGACGCTCGGCAACATCGTCGGCGGCGGCGTGATGATCGGCGTCCTCTACTGGACGATCTTCCACTTCCTACCCAGCCGGAGCGTGAAGGGGAGGGCCAAGCAGTAGGGCTTCTGCGGTGGACGCCCTCCTGTCTCGCAGAGTCCTCGGTCGTGGGGCCGATTTCGTGATCTGCACCGCAGATTGAAAGACTCAGGGGCGATGACCCTCACCCAGCCCCGCATCTCCGTCGAGCTCGTGCCGCGCAACGCCGCGTCCCTGACCTCGGAGGTGGGTGACATCGCCGCCAAGCTGCCCTGGGTCACGACGATCAACGTGCCCGACCTGCTGAAGTTCGAGCTGCGCAGCTGGGACGCCTGCGGGGTGGTGCGCGGACTGCCGGGACCCGCGGGGGGCGACGGCACGCCATACCCGACGATCCCCCACGTGCGCGCCGCCGACGTCGACCCGGACGCCCCCCTGCCGATGGCCGACGCCATCCGCGAGCACGGCGTGGAGGAGGTGCTCGTCGTCTCCGGGGACGACGCGGACTACTTCTCGCACAAGACCTACCCGGTCGACGCCGTCGACGTCATCCGGCGGTTCAGGACCGAGCTGCCGGAGGTGCGCGTCTACGCCGGGCTCGACCCCTACCGCAACGGGGTCGCCGCCGAGCTGCGCTACCTGGAGCGCAAGCTCGCGGCCGGCGCGCAGGGGATCTTCACCCAGCCGTTCTTCGACACCTCGTTCATGCGGACCTGGGCGGGGCTGCTGCCGGAGGGCGTCGAGGTGTGGTGGGGCGCCACGACCGTGACCTCGCCGGCGTCGGTGGGCTACTGGCGGCGGCGCAACCTCGTCGCGTTCCCTCGCGACTTCGAGCCGACGATGGGCTGGCAGCGGGACTACGCACGGCGTGCCGTCGAGACGGCGGGCGAGCACGGGCACAACGTCTACCTGATGCCGGTGCGGGCGTCGGTGCTGGACTATCTCGACGGACTCCTGTGAGGGTGTGGTCATGAGCGACACCGCCGTGACCGAGCAGGACCTCCGCCACCTGCGCCGCTGCGTCGAGCTGGCCGGGCGCGCCGTCGAGTCCGGGGACGAGCCCTTCGGCTCCGTCCTCGTCTCGGGCGGCGGGGAGGTGCTCTTCGAGGACCACAACCACGTCGCCGGCGGCGACCGCACGCAGCACCCGGAGCTGGCGATCGCGCGCTGGGCGGTGGAGCACCTGAGCCCCGAGGAGCGGCGGGCGGCGACGGTCTACACCTCGGGCGAGCACTGCCCGATGTGCGCCGCGGCGCACGGCTGGGTCGGGCTGGGCCGCATCGTCCTCGCCTCCACCTCCGCGCAGCTCTCCGGGTGGCTGGCCGACCTGGGTCTCCCGCCCGGCCCCGTCGCGCCGCTGCCGATCACCGCGGTGGTGCCGTCGGCGGTCGTGGCCGGCCCGGTGCCGGAGCTGGCCGAGCAGGTGCGCGCGCTGCACGAGCGCTGCCACGGCCAGAGCTGAGCGAGTCCCCGGCCGGAGAGGGGCGCAGCGGTGCGCGCGTCCCCGGTGGGAGAGGGGCGCAGCGGTGCCGGGTCCGGCGGGAGAGGGGCGCAGCGGTGCCGGGTCCGGCGGAGACGTGACACTGGTCGCTCTGGCGAACCACCCGAAACACCGGTTCGCCCGGCCAACCATCCGAAACACAGGTTCGCCCGGCGAGCCATCCGAAAGGCCGGTCCGCCCGGCGAGCCATCCGAAAGGCCGGTTCGCCCGGCCAACCATCCGAAACACCGGTTCGCGCGGCCAACCATCCGAAAGACCGGTTCGCCCGGCGAGCCGGTGTCACCTCTGCCCAGGGACCCCTTGACGCCGTGACCCAGCCCGCGCACACTTAACCATATGGTTAACCAAGTCGCGGTGTTCGCCGCGCTCGGGGACCGGTCGCGGTGCCGGATGGTGGAGCGGCTGGCCACCACCGAGGCGTCGGTCTCCCAGCTGGCCCAGGAGGCGGCGATCAGCCTGCCCGCGACCCTCAAGCACGTGCGGGTCCTCGAGCGGGCCGGGCTGGTGGCGACCAGCAAGCGGGGCCGCACGGTCACCGTGCGGCTGCAGCCGCAGACGCTGGCCGACTCCGAGGCCTGGCTGCGCCGCACCCGCACCTTCTGGACCGCCCGGCTGGACGCCCTCGCTGCGAGCTTCGCGCCCGCGGCGCACCGGCACGACGACCCCGACCCCGACCCCGACCCCGACCCCGACGACACCGAGGACCGACCATGACCACGACGCCCGACGAGGGCCCCACCGAGCTGGTCCTCACCCGCACCGTGGACGCCACCCCCGAGCAGGTCTGGGCCGCCTGGACGACCCCGGAGGGCCTCGCCCGCTGGTGGTGGCCGGACTGGTCGGACACGACATACCAGATGGAGCCGCGCGAGGGCGGGCGCTGGTCGGCCCGCAGCGCCGAGGGGCGCGCGGGCGTCGAGGGCGAGGTGCTCGTCGCCGAGCGGGCGCGGCTGCTCGAGCTCTCCTGGCGGTGGGACGGCGAGGACGCCGAGGACCGGGTGCGGGTCGAGCTGGCCGCGCAGGACGGACGGACCCTCGTCACGGTGCGGCACCGGACGGGCGCGGCGGGCCTGGAGGACTACCGCGCGGGGTGGGAGTTCGTGCTCGGCAACCTCACGGCGGCGCTGGGCCCGCGCGGTCCCGAGCTGCGCCGTCTGGACGAGCTGCCCGGGCCGCAGCTCGTCCTCAGCCAGATGGTCGCGGCCCCGGCCGCCGACGTCTACGAGGCATGGTTGGACCCCGACCGGCTCGCCTCGTGGTGGTGGACCGAGCACGGGGACACCCGCTTCGAGATCGACGCGCGCGAGGGCGGGCGCTTCGCGATCTGGTCGGAGCGGGCCGGGCTGCGGGCGGAGGGGACCTACCTGCACCTGGGCGGCCCTCAGGCTCCGGCCATCCTCATGACGTGGATCTGGGGCGGCAGCCGGCAGGAGGACCTGGTGCACGTGGGCTTCACCGACCTGGGCGACGACAGCAGCCTGGTGGAGCTCACCCACGCGATGGCGGTCGAGGCGGACGACGTCGAGAGTCCGCGGCACGGCTGGAGCGCCGTCCTCGACTCGCTCACCGACCGGCTCGGCGGCCCGGGCGGGCACACCTCGCCCGACGACCTCCGTCGGCACAGCGCGCCCGGCGGCGACCCGCGGGGCGGGCGCGGCTAGCGGGTCAGCCGCCGAGCCGGCGCAGGGCGGTGGCCAGCAGCACCGGCTCGCCGACGAGGTCGGAGGCGTCCAGGTCGCACTCGGCCTCGACGACCCAGTCGAGGTCCTCGTCGGGGTCGGTGACGGTCTGCACGACCTGCCACACCCGGCCGGGCGCGCCGTCGGTGATCGTCGACCGCTCCCCCGGCAGCACCTCCACGCGCAGCCGCTGCGGCCCGCGCGCGTCCGCGTCGAGGACCACCGACCCGTGGTCGTCGTAGTAGGCCTCGAGCGCGTCGTCCCAGTCCTCGCGGGTCATGAGCGGCTCCAGCGGCGGCTCGGGCAGCGCCGCGACCTGCGCCTCGAGGTCGCCCAGCGCCTCCCAGCCGTCGTCGGCGACGAGCTCGACGCGCCGCCAGACCGCGTTGCGCACCATGACCCGGAAGGCGCGCTCGTTGCTGGTGATCGGCCTGGCCGGCAGCACCGGCGCACCGCTGGCGGCACGCTCGGCCGCGGCGGCCACGAGCTCGGGGTCGGTGAGCGCCTCCCACTCCTCCAGCAGCGAGGAGTCGGTCTGCCGGATCGTCTCCCCGAGCCAGTGGACCAGGTCCTCCAGGTCCTCGGTCGTCGCCGAGTCCGGCAGCGTCTGGCGCAGCGTGCGGTAGGCCGAGGTGAGGTAGCGCAGCAGCACGCCCTCCGACCTCGCCAGCTGGTAGTAGCCGACGAACTCGGTGAAGCTCATCGCCCGCTCCCACATGTCCCGCACCACCGACTTGGGCGACAGCGCGTCCACCGGCACCCACGGCTGGGTCTGGCGGTAGATCTCCAGCGTGCCCTCGAGCAGCTCGGCCAGGGGCCGGGGCCAGGTGACCTCCTCCAGCTCGGCCATCCGCTCGTCGTAGTCGAGCCCGTCGGCCTTCATCCGGGCCACCGCCTCGCCACGCGCCCGGTGGCGCTGCGCCATCAGCACGGGCATCGGGTCGTCCAGGACCGCCTCCACGACGGAGACCAGGTCGAGGGCGTAGGTGGGGTCCTCCCTGTCGAACAGCTCGGCCGCCGCCAGTGCGAACGGGGCCAGCGGCTGGTTGAGCGCGAAGTTCTCCTGCACGCCCGGCGCGAGGTCGACGGTGCGCCCGTCCTCGCCCGGGCTGTCCAGGCGCACGAGGATGCCGGCCTCGAGCATCGAGCGGCCGAGCGCGACCGCCTTGCGGGCCAGCCGCGCCTGGCGGCGCGGGTCCTCGTGGTTGTCCCGCAGCAGCCGGGACAGGTGGGCGACCGGGTCCCCGCGCCGGGCGACGGTGTTGATGATCACCGAATGGTCGACCTTCATCCGGGAGACCAGCGGCTCCGGCGGCGCGCCGACGAGCTTGTCGAAGGTCTCCTCCGTCCAGGAGACGAACCCGTCCGGCGGCCGCCGACGCTGCACCTTGCGCTGCTTCTTCGGGTCGTCGCCCGCCTTGGCCAGCGCCCGCGCGTTCTCGATGACGTGCTCGGGGGCCTGCACCACGACATACCCCACGGTGTCGTAGCCCGCCCGGCCGGCGCGCCCCGCGATCTGGTGGAACTCCCGCGCGCGCAGGATCCGCTGCCGGGTGCCGTCGAACTTGGCCAGCCCGGTGAAGAGCACGGTGCGGATCGGCACGTTGATGCCCACGCCGAGGGTGTCGGTGCCGCAGATGACCTTGAGCAGCCCGTCCTGGGCGAGCTGCTCGACGAGCCGGCGGTAGCGCGGGAGCATCCCGGCGTGGTGGACGCCGACGCCGTGGCGGACGAGCTTGGACAGGGTGCGGCCGAAGCCGGCGGTGAAGCGGAAGGCGCCGATCTTGTCGCGCACCGCAGCCTTCTCCTCCTTGGAGAGCAGCGGCACCGACATCAGCGACTGGGCCCGCTCGAGCGCGTCCTTCTGGGTGAAGTGGACGACGTAGGCCGGCGCCCGGTCCGCCTCGAGCAGCTCGGCGACCGTCTCGGTGACCGGCGTCATGACCCAGTCGAAGTGCAGCGGCACCGGACGGTCGACGCCGGTGACCTGGGCGGTCTCGCGCCCGGTGCGTCGGGTGAGGTCCTCGGCGATCGGCGTGACGTCGCCCAGGGTCGCCGACATGAGCACGAACTGCGCCTGCGGCAGGGTGAGCAGCGGCACCTGCCACGCCCACCCGCGGTCCGGCTCGGCGTAGTAGTGGAACTCGTCCATGACGACCATGCCGATGTCGGCGCCCTCGCCCTCGCGCAGCGCGATGTTGGCGAGCACCTCGGCGGTGCAGACGATGACCGGGGCGTCGGGGTTGACCGTGGCGTCCCCGGTGAGCATCCCGACGTCGTCGGCGCCGAAGATGCGGCACAGGTCGAAGAACTTCTCGCTGACCAGGGCCTTGATCGGCGCGGTGTAGAAGGCGACCCGGGGGGCTCCGTCCCCCGGTGACGCCCCGTCCTGCCCGGACGCCGCGATGAACGCCGCGGCGGTGGCGACGAGCGACTTGCCGCTGCCGGTCGGCGTGGACAGCACGAGGTTGCTGCCGTCCAGCAGGTGCAGCAGCGACTCCTCCTGGTGCGGGTAGAGGGGCGTGCCCTGCTCGGCGGCCCAGCCCGCGAACGCGTCGTAGAGCGCGTCCGCGTCCTGCGCCGCCGGCCCCGCCGGGATGCGGTCGGTGAGGGTGGTCACCTCAGCCGACGCCGGGCTGCGGGCTGTCCTCGGCGTCGTCGTCCTGCCCGCCCTGCTCGTCGTCGGGGTCGCCCAGCGGCCAGCCTCCGGCGGCGAGGCGCGCCGAGACCCGGGCGATGTCCTTCTTCTTCGGCTGCTGCATGGCGTGGGCGAGGATGAAGTCGTGGATCTCCTCGTGGGTGATCGCCTGCGGCCGGTCGGCCGTCAGCTCCTCGACGATCGCCTCGATGTCCTCCTCGGTCAGCTTGCGCCGGAGCACGCCGAAGAGCGCGACGTAGTCGCCGTCGGGCACGCCCTCGGGGTAGCCGGCGCGCAGCCACCCCACGATCTTCTGCAGGAACCCCTTGCGCTGCTCGTCGATCATCTTTAGCTCTCCCTCTGCAGGACGGGCAGGATACCCCTGAACTCGACCTCGAGCCCCAGGCCCGAGGAGACGATGACCATCAGGCCCATGAGGATCCCGAGGATCACCACGCCGAAGCACAGCCAGGCGAGGAGGCGGCCCACGGGGCGCGGCTCGGCCCGCGACTTCTCCGCCTTGCCGCCCTCGGCCCAGGCGAGCGAGCGGATGCCGAGCGCGAAGACGAGGGGCAGCCCGGCGCCGAGCAGCAGCCCGGCGACGAGGACCTGGGCGGCCCCCTCCAGCGTCAGGACGACCAGCGAACCCATCAGCGGACCTCCTTGGAGCCGGCCGAGGAGGACCGGTCGCGCGTGGTCTCCTCCCACTCCTCGTTGACGTTGTTGTGGTCGACCGGCGTCCGGCGCGAGTGGCGCCACATCGCCAGGACCGCCGCCAGCAGGACGACGACCATGGTGACGGCGGCGAGGACGCCCCCGCCGAGCAGGTGCCCGAGCAGCCAGGTGACCGCGCCGGCGACGCCGGCCATCGGCAGGGTGATCAGCCACGCGGTGACCATGCGGATCGCGACGCTCCAGCGCACCTCCGCCCCGGGCTTGCCGACCCCGGAGCCGAGGATCGACCCGGTGGCCACGTGGGTGGTCGAGATCGCGAAGCCGAGGTGGCTCGCGGCCAGGATCACCGAGGCGGAGGCCGACTCGGCCGCCATGCCCTGCGGCGAGGAGATCTTGACCAGGCCCTGCCCGAGCGTGCGGATGATCCGCCAGCCGCCCAGGTAGGTGCCGATGGCGATCGCGAGGGCGCAGGCGACCTTGACCCAGAAGGGGACGCTGTGGGTGTCCTCCCAGTGCCCGGTCGCCAGCAGCGCCAGGGTGATGATGCCCATCGTCTTCTGCGCGTCGTTGGTGCCGTGCGCCAGGGACACCAGCGAGGCCGAGCCGATCTGCCCCCAGCGGAAGCCCGCCTCGCGGTACTTCTTGGCCACCCCCTCGGTCACCTTGAAGACCAGCCACGTGCCCACCCCGGCGACGACGAGCGCGATCGCCGGCGACAGGAAGGCCGGCAGCACCACCTTGCCGACCACGCCGTCGAGCTTGCTGCCGTCGCCGATCCACTTGACGCCGGACCAGCCCAGGGAGGCGACCGTCGCACCGATCATCCCGCCGAAGAGCGCGTGCGAGGAGGACGACGGGAGGCCGAAGAGCCAGGTCACGACGTTCCACAGGATGGCGCCGACGAGTCCGGCCAGCAGGATGAGCAGGAGGGACAACCCGCCGTCGCCGATGAGCTCGGACTTGGGCGAGCCGTCCGGGTTCTGGATGTTGATGACCGCGTTGGTGACGGTCAGCGCGACCTCGATGGACAGGAACGCCCCGACGAGGTTGAGCACGGCCGACAGGGCGACGGCGGTCTTCGGACGCAGCGCCTTGGTGGCGATCGAGGTCGCCATCGCGTTGGCGGTGTCGTGGAAACCGTTGGTGAAGTCGAAGGCCAGCGCAGTCACGACGACCATCAACAGGATCAGGAGCTCGGCACTCACGGTCAGCCATTGTGCCTTGTTCTCCCCCCGTTCACGGAACCGCGACCTTCGCGAGGGACAGCCATACTGGTCAGGTGCTGTCCACGGACCTCGCCCGCCGTCTGCTCGACGCCGGGCTCAACTGGTCGCCGATGCCCGGCGACCGGTTCGTCGTCGACCGTCCCGGGGTGAGCCAGGAGGTCTTCTACCTGGCCGACATGACCGTCGAGGTGCACGAGTTCGTCGGCGGGTCGGTCATCGGCTTCAACGGGGTCGCGGAGTGGGCGCTGGACTCGGTCGCCCTCGAGGAGACCCTCTGGCTGCCGCGCGAGGACCAGGTCCGGGCGGTCCTCGGCCACGACTTCGTGGGCCTGGGCATGGAGGGCAGCAGGTATGCCGTGGTGGCGCTCGTCGACGGCGCCCCGCGCACCTTCGCTCACCCCGACGCCGAGGAGGCCTACGGCCTCGCGCTGCTCGAGGTGCTGCGCCACCGCACGCCCTGACCGGCCCGCCCCCCAGCGACCGGGCGCACGCTCTGCACGGGCCCCTCGGCGACCGGGCGCACGCTCTGCACGGGCCCCTCTGCGACCGGGCGCACGCTCTGCACGGGCCCCTCGGCGACCGGGCGCACGCTCTGCA